>NZ_JADMOU010000059.1:0-4130 GCF_015558905.1 Bacteroides sp. D55t1_190419_B8 | reverse complement strand
TTTTGGTACTGATATACATATCTACACTGGAAATCCTTCCGTCCCCGGAGGGATTTCTTTTTAATTATACGTATCTGCAAATTTGTCTGCGGACATTATATAGACATTCCCTATCTACGTATATAATATCAGTATTAACCAAAACATATATTGATATGATAATGAATGAAGATTTTTTGGATGCCTGTAAAGGGTTAGTGATGCACTGTAATTGCAATATTCTCATACTTGATGTCATGGGAGATTGCCGGGCATATATTGCTCCAGAAGTATTGCTAAAGACTAGGGAGTGTCGTTATAACGAAGTCAGAGATGCACAGGATATAACGAAACTAATATTGAACATTGGACACAACTTTGCTCGAGGTATGAATGCACAAGTACTTCGTGAAAGGACGCAATCCGTGCACAAGGAGAGTTTCAAATTTGGAACGGATAATTATTTGTGGCTTACTAAAGTGGATTTAAACCGCTAATTTGTTGTTTGAGTATAGGAAAGTAATTATATTTGTGCAGTCCTTTTAGGACAAGACATTGTTGGAAAATTAAAGAAGTGCCTTTACTAGTTAAAATCGCCAAATATTTAACAAATACACGAGGCACAGTCAACCTGCTATATAGAAGTGGGTTGTCTGTCTGCGTGTATTATATAAGGCGTTTGGCGATGCCTAACTAGTAGCGGACAGCAGCCCGCTTCTTCGTATATAAACCTTTCCTTTTTGGCTGCAGAGGGAGCCAAATACTTAGTATTATGAAAAGTATTACATTACTTACCGCTATCTGCTTTTTATGGGTCACTCTTACCCTTTTTGTATCTCTTACCCGCCAAATTGGTAACATGGAAATATCTTCAATGAGTATGGAGGAGTTATCTTCATTCGATTTTATATATTGGTGTATCTCCAGTATAGGATTATTATTTGCACGTATATCAATTACATTGTTCTTTTTTATATTATTCAGTAAACAAATTAGAAATAGGAGGAATTAATTATGGGATTAATTGCATTATTGGGAGTACTATTTTGGGTAATGATTTTCATCGCTTATATCTTGTTGCTAAGTGCTGTATATAAGTATGCGGCAAGGTTGGGGCAGGAACGAATTACATGGGTGGTAATTTCACTGTTTTGTAGTCCAGTAGTAGGGTTAATAGGTTTGTATATGGAAGGTGAAACGGACGAACACCGTAAAGCAAGAGTAATTGAAGAGGAAATGTGGAG
The DNA here is from genome assembly GCF_015558905.1 of Bacteroides sp. D55t1_190419_B8. Classification (NCBI taxonomy): domain Bacteria; kingdom Pseudomonadati; phylum Bacteroidota; class Bacteroidia; order Bacteroidales; family Bacteroidaceae; genus Bacteroides; species Bacteroides sp. D55t1_190419_B8. The sequence goes on along the minus strand of NZ_JADMOU010000059.1, from coordinate 2,907 downwards.
ACGTTCTTGTAGTAATATAGAGGTTCCTACCCCGGAAATTACGCATGAAAGTGATATTATGAATACACTTACTAATGGATAAAGCCTATTCATAATTAGATTCTGATAGGAACTCTCGATTGTATAAAGTTGTCAAATAATATAACTTTGCTCCACTAAACATCTAAAAATAGAATTATGAAGAAAGATTTTATTACTGCAACTCCGGATACAGGTTCCGGAAACGGAACTGTAAATGTGAAAGCCGATGAAAATATAGGAGGTAGCCGTTCCACATTTATAACCATAACCGGAGGTGGAATAACAAGGACTATTCCTATTTCACAAAAAGCGGCTCCAATTGATATAATTGTAGTAGGAGCTAGTGGTAACATTATAAAAACTACAATAACGTAGTATTAATCAACAAATTAAAAGCGATTATGAGAATGAAAATATTTTGTACGGTGGCGTTATTTGCCTGTTTGTTTATTGCGTGTGAAAAGGATAATGATGATTATGAACCTGTCAAACCACCTATAGAACAACCGAAAAAACCTGTTGAACCTGAGGAACCCGAAAAGCCAGATGAGCCTACTGCACCGCCGTCAACAGATGATATTATTAATATAAAAATAGGAGATTTAAATATGATAGTAGGAAGTAACAATTGGAATGCTGTTGCGTATGGCAATGGAAAATATGTGGCTGTTGGTTCAAAGGGAGGTATTACCTATTCAGAAGACGGAATTAACTGGACGACGGCTGTCGCAGGAAGTTATACGTGGACAAATGTTGTTTATGGAAACGGTAAATTTGTAGCCGCAGGGTCAACAGGACATACCGCCTTTTCTGAAAACGGAATTAACTGGACTACACGCCAACCTGGAAGTTCATCTAGAACTATAACTTGCATTACTTATGGAAACGGAAAATTTGTAGCCGGCTATCCTTTAGATACATACAGTTATATTTTAATTTCAACAGATGGAATGACATTCCGTAACATGGGAAATAGTTTAATTCCTTCTGGTCAATATTTAGAAAGTATGATATACGAAAGTGGGAAATTTAGAGCAATGGCAAGATATGGTACTATTTTTGAATCAACTGACGGAGAGGTGTGGGAGCAAATATCCGTAGGAGCCTCGTTCAGTTTTTCTTATCCAGGAACGTCTATTGCCTACTATAAAGAAAAATATGTAATGGTTGGTGGTAATGGACAAATTATTGCACCTAATAATGCGGGCGAATACCAAAAAATAAGTGTAGGTAGTGAAGACTGGAATAGAGTTTTATGTATCAACGGAAGATTTGTTGCAATAGGAGAAGGGGGGTATTATACAGTTTCAGAGAACGGCATCAATTGGTCAGAACCCGCTCGAATAACAGACGAATCAGGAAATGCTATTACAGCAAATTTAAATGGCATTTGTGCTGTACACTAATTAACCACTATCTTTTTCTGGCTTTCAACAAGAATTTATCAAACCTTTTAAAATCAGCCGGACTAAGTTCCGGCTCTTTTTGTATTAGTCCGTTTTTAGGGTCTATAAGGGAGGGAAGAGCTTTTGCCAATAACTTCTTAAATCCACGTTTACTTTTCGCTTTGGACGACTTATAGAGGTGATTTATTACGGTTAGGAAATAGCCTTGTTTGCCACACATTTCAAAGTAATACTTTTGAGGTATTTCCACATCGGACAAGTCCCCGAAGTAGGTGTTTATCAATAATTGTGTTCCCTGTACTGTCATACCTATAACTTCATTGACCATTGTTACACAGGGAATAGTAATTTCACCTAATATAAGCTCTGTTTGTTTTCTGTTAGTTCTATCCATTTTGCTTCTTTTATTTCTTTATGTGTTATACGTCCGTCAGAACAACAGAGGAAACAATTAAACATATCAGAAGCGTTAATGTCCCTCAAATTATATCTGAATATAAATTCGTCAACATACTTTTGCAAGTATTTTTTCGTGTGAACATTGCGATATGCACCTAATATCATACGTTTGAAATGTGTCCAACAGGCTTCTATTCTGTTGGTTGTGATATTGTCGTAACTATACAAATTCTTACTATGGTCAACAACTTGACGAGGATATTCCTTGCCTATTTCGTTGTAAGAAGCATTTTCATCCGTATAAATATTGGAATCGGGCTGTACGTGTTTCTTTATAAATGCAGAAAGAGTTTTGGCAGTAGTATCCCCCGTTACTAGAGCATTTATTAAGAAATCCCGTTGGATCATTCCAACTACTGGAGTTTTGTCTTTGTGGGAACGTCCTTGTGAGTGTGCTACTTTCTTGTTCCAATGGCGATTCTTGTTTCTACCCCCGACAAGTGTTTCATCAATTTCCACATCATCTGTTAGAGGATTTTCGTTAGCAAGATACATTTGGCTTCTTATTTTGTGCAGCATGAACCATGCAGTCTTTTGAGTGACCTCTATGTCTTTTGCCAACTGATAGGAAGAAAGACCTGCTTTGTGGTTAACAACCAACCATATAGCAACGAACCACCTTTGTAGGTCAATCTTTGTTTTCTCAAACATGGTTCCTGTTTTTACAGTAAAGTTCTTCCCTGTGTTTTTACAGCGATAATCCCCGTTTTTCAATTTATAGACTTTTGAAGTTTTATCAAACGGTGAAATGGGGCTACCGTGCCAATTAATAGCTTCAAGATGTTTAATGCAGGCTTCTTCATTTGGAAACTGCTTGTAAAGAGCTGGAATAGAATTTACTTTAATGTCAAATGGGTCTTTCATAAGGCTGTCCTCCAACTATTTTGTGACGTAACAATTTACAAAGATTTTATGAAATATCAAAGAAATCCGCAGACAAATTTGCAGATACGTATAATTAAAAAGAAATCCCTCCGGGGACGGAAGGATTTCCAGTGTAGATATGTATATCAGTACCTTT
>NZ_JADMOU010000058.1:0-4262 GCF_015558905.1 Bacteroides sp. D55t1_190419_B8 | reverse complement strand
TGTTGTCGATTTTTAAGTTCGACACAAAGGTAAAAGAGATTAGAGGTTGGGACAAGAGCCATACAGTGAGTGCTTACTAACGAAAGCAAAGATCTGGATTTTATATCGGTTATACTATACGGCATTTTTGGACGCTAACTTCACAACTCTTGATATAGGAATGAGAAGAACAATAGCACATTAACAATGTTCACTAAAATCAAGACAAGCCTGGCACACTAATTTTATTTTATCATCACCTTTCACACTGCCTCCTAGCAAATCTAGAAAAACACGTGCAAGATCTTTCTTGCAAAAAGTCAAAGTATCGCCAACTTTTCTCCCACCATATTTAAAGCTAATTTTAACAGCCCCCGAATATTCGAGAACGACCTCATCAAACTCCCATTTTTCAACTTTGTCAACGTACGGTCGTACTATTAACTCTAAATTCATGTTCATCATCTAAATTATTCTCCCCTTTTATACATCTCTTCATAATACCCCTGATAGTCCCCACTTGTCACATCATCCATCCAATCTTGATTATCCAAATACCATCTAACTGTCTTCTCTATACCTTCCTCAAATTGAAGAGAGGGTTCCCAACCTAATTCATTTTTCAACTTATTCGAATCAATTGCATAACGCAAATCATGTCCTTTACGGTCTGTTACATAAGTAATCAAATGATCTGAAGTACCCTCCGGATTACCTAACAAACGATCAACTGTCTTTATAATAACTTTTATAAGATCAATATTTGTCCATTCATTAAAACCACCAATATTATAAGTATCAGCAGTTTTTCCGTTATGAAAAATCAAATCTATTGCCCTAGCATGGTCCACAACATATAACCAGTCTCTCACGTTTTCCCCCTTACCATACACAGGCAATGGTTTACCCTGACGGATATTATTTATAAACAATGGAATCAGTTTCTCCGGAAATTGATAAGGACCATAATTATTGGAGCAGTTAGTCACAATAGTAGGCATACCATAAGTATCATGAAAAGCCCTCACAAAATGATCGCTACCTGCCTTGCTGGCTGAATAAGGACTATGGGGCTGGTATTTAGTTTCTTCCGTAAAGAATGTGCCATCGAATTCCAAAGCACCATAAACCTCATCTGTAGAAATATGATAAAAACGCTTACCTTCGTAACATTCAGGAAGATATTCCCAACTCAACCGGGCAGCCTGTAATAAAGAAAGGGTACCGATGATATTAGTATGAGCAAATGTAAACGGATCTTTTATACTACGGTCTACATGACTTTCAGCAGCTAAATGAATAACTCCATCAATATGATACAGCTTAAAAAGTTCCAATATTTTATCAAAGTCACAGATATCGGCCTTTACAAAGGTATAATTAGGTTGATTTTCGACATCTTTCAGATTGGCCAAATTTCCAGCATAAGTCAGTTTATCCAGATTGATAATATGATATTCAGGATATTTATTGACGAACAAACGTACAACGTGTGATCCAATGAAGCCTGCTCCGCCCGTGATCAATATATTTCGTGTGAAATTCATGTCTATTTTAATAAGCTGATTGTTGTTTCAATTCATGTATACATTTCTGCAAAGAGTCTTTCCAGTAGGGAACAGTGATCCCAAAAGTAGATTTCACCTTTGTTTTATCCAGTACAGAAAAATGAGGACGCTTTACCTTACTGGGAAATTCATCGCTGTGACAAGGTTGAATATCGCACACATTGCCACTCAAGTCACAGATTTCCTTCGCAAAGTCATACCATGAACACACACCCTCATTACTAAAATGATAGATACCTTCTTTATAAAGTTGATTCTCCTCAATCACTTGATAGATAACAGAGGCCAAGTCTCCGGCATAAGTGGGAGTACCAACCTGATCAAAGACTACTTTCAGGGTATCTTTATCAGATGTGAGTTGTCGCATCGTTTTTACAAAATTCTTCCCATAAGGGGAATAAAGCCAGGCGGTACGAAAGATCAGATAATGACAGCCGACCTCTTGTATACTATGCTCACCGGCCAGCTTCGTTTTACCATACACACCCAAAGGATTAGTTTCCCAATCTTCCCGACAAGGGACATTTCTGTCTCCCTGAAAAACATAGTCCGTAGAGACATGTATTAAGGTAGCATCAGTTTCTTTAGCTACAATAGCCAGATTCTCCACTGCCTTATTATTCAATAAATCAGCAGTCGCGAAATCGTCTTCCGCCTTGTCTACATTGGTATAGGCAGCACAATTAACGATGACATGAATTTGGTTGTCATTGACCATTTTACGGATAGAATCACGACTGGTTATATCCAACTCTCCCACATCGGTAAAAATATATTGGTTGGAGCTGGTTGACGACACACGGCGCATCTCATTGCCAAGCTGACCGTTAGCTCCTGTCACTAGAATATTCATTGAGCTTAATACAGATTTTCGTTATAATCAAATAACCAGCCGGCTTCTTCCAGACGTTCGTGATGTTGGTCTTTCCCGGAAAGGATTATTTTATCAGCAGGAACCTTCCAGTCGATTTTCAATGCGGGATCATCCCAAGCCAGGGCACCTTCACATTGGGGAGCATAGAAGTTGTCACATTTATATTGAAAAATAACCTCTTCCGTCAGGACAACAAAGCCATGGGCAAATCCACGCGGAATAAAGAACTGACGGTGGTTTTCTTCAGTCAATTCCACCGATACATGCTCTCCAAATGTTGGTGAGCCTTTACGGATATCGACAGCCACATCAAGGACAGAGCCTTTAATGACACGTACCAGTTTACTCTGGGCATAAGGTGGTTTCTGAAAATGAAGACCACGTAAAACACCATAGCTGGATTTACTTTCATTATCCTGGACAAAATCTACCTTACGAACCTTTTCTGTAAATTCACGTTGAGAGAAAGATTCGAAAAAGTAACCACGGTCATCTTTAAAAAGGCGGGGTTCAATGATAACAACGCCTTCTATAGCAGTTTTGATTATTTCCACTGTGATTAGTGTTTATTAGTTATTTAGATACCGGAAAGGAATATGGCATTATTCCAGTCCCAGTTCATTTATTACTTTTAAAAGGTACTGGCCATATTGATTCTTTAGCATGGGCTTGGCCAGTTCACGCATTTTATCCGCTGTTATCCAGCCATGGCGCAGGGCAATACCTTCAAGACACGCGACTTTCAATCCCTGACGTTTTTCAATCACTTCAATAAAAGTGCTGGCTTCGGAAAGAGAATCGTGCGTGCCGGTATCAAGCCAGGCAAAGCCACGGCCTAATAGTTGGACCTTTAATTGGTGGTCATTGAGAAATTCCTGATTAACGGTAGTGATTTCTAACTCTCCACGGGGAGAGGGTTGTATATGTTTGGCTACATCCACCACTTTATTGGGGTAGAAATAGAGTCCCACTACAGCGTAGTTAGATTTTGGATTTTCTGGTTTTTCTTCAATACTCAAAACATTCCCATCCTTGTCAAAGTCAGCAACTCCATAACGTTCGGGATCGGCAACCCAATAACCGAATACGGTTGCTTTCTGCTCCTCCTCGACTGTACGGACAGCCTCCTGCAACATGCGGGTAAAGCTTTGGCCATAGAAGATATTATCACCTAATACCAGGCAGACGGAATCATTGCCGATGAAGTCTTCACCGATAATAAAGGCTTGTGCCAGACCGTCCGGAGAGGGTTGTTCGGCATATTCAAAACGTACTCCATAGTCGGAGCCATTACCCAAGAGACGCTTGAAGCCCGGAAGGTCATAAGGAGTGGAAATAATCAGGATCTCACGGATTCCAGCCAACATAAGGACTGAAATCGGATAATAAATCATGGGCTTGTCAAAGATAGGAAGCAACTGCTTACTCACTCCTTTGGTGATAGGATACAGACGAGTGCCTGAACCACCAGCTAAAACTATTCCTTTCATAAAAGCTTATTTCAATTTTAGAAAATAAGTAAGCTGTTTTGAGATAGACACAAAGTAGCTTTTATTCTGTGTTTATTTAAACGGTTCCACATACCCAACCGGCATATCCGCACAAGCACACCCCAGCATATTCAACCGGACAGCAATCTTGCTTCTGCCATCTACTGTAACAAGCTCTCCTACAAGTCCTGTCAAAGGACCTTTGACAACACGTACTTTTTCACCACGTGATAAAGGAGCGCTATTCATACAGATTGCCTCTTCGGAATAGTCAAGCATAAAACGGAAACGGGCCATTTGTTCATCAGGAATGATAGTCGGACTGCTCTCACCGCGCATTACCATATACCG
>NZ_JADMOU010000057.1:0-5110 GCF_015558905.1 Bacteroides sp. D55t1_190419_B8 | reverse complement strand
TGTTGTCGATTTTTAAGTTCGACACAAAGGTAAAAGAGATTAGAGGTTGGGACAAGAGCCATACAGTGAGTGCTTACCAATAAAATCCATATTGGCGAATTCTATGTCAAAGTTTATAAACCGCTATATTGGTTGAATTTATGACTCCTTGTCATGAGATTGTTCTCCATATCCATAACCGTAACCATAGCGCTTACCATAACCATAGAACTTGCCATATTTACCATAACCGTAATAATAACCGTATTTTCTTCTTTTCAGATCCAAACCATTGATTACAGTACACAGGCTAGGTAATTTATCTTTTTTAGCAAGTTCGTTGATCAAAGTATACTCGTTTTTATGAGTATAGTCTGCACGGCAGACATAAACAGACAGGTCAGCCACACGTCCTATCAACAAGGTATCAGTTACCATACCAACAGGAGCTGTATCCAGAATCACATAATCATAATTCTTCTTAAGAGTTTCAATCGCTTTATCCAGTCCATCACGGGCCAATAATTCGGTAGGATTAGGAGGAACTGTTCCACCGGGAAGAATATACAGATTTTTACTGACATCGGAAAGCTGTACTAAATCCATCAAGTTCTTTTCCGGATTAGCCAAATATTGAGTTATACCAACTTCTTTTCTCGGAATATTAAAAACCTTATTCAAACCCGGTTTACGAATATCAAGACCAACGATTACTACTTTCTTCCCTAATAAAGAAAGACTAATAGCTAGATTAGCAGAAATGAAAGATTTGCCCTCACCACTAACTGTAGAAGTAACCAAAATCACCTTCTTATCATTTTCAAGCATAAACTGAAGATTCGTTCGGATATTTCGGAAGGTTTCACTCATCAGGTTATTTTGATTCTCAAATACAGCAATAGCTCCCTGTTTTTCATCAGTCAATGGAATATCACCAACAATAGGCACACAAGTAAGCCTTTCTACATCAGAACGACCTTCAATCTTGAATTTGGTTAATTCGAGCAGGTAAATAATCCCCACCGGAATTCCGACTCCTAACACTAAAGCAACCAGATAAATTATCTTACCTCTAGGAGATACAGGAGTATCATCTGCTATAGCGTCATCTATAATCTTCGCATTATTGGCAGTAGCAGCCAAAGTTATAGCATTTTCCTCACGCTTCTGAAGAAGCATCAGATAAAGTCCGGCCTTTATCTCCTGTTGACGTGCAATACTCACAAACTCACGCTCCTGGCCAGGTGCCTCACTAATGCGACGGGAATAACGGTTCGCCTCACGATCCAGATCAGCTTTTGTGATATATAATCCACGCAACACCCTGTCTAAAGATACTTGTACATTCTCTTTCATTGCACTAATGCTAGTATCAAGATTTATAATGGTAGGATTATTCTGCGTTGATGTACGTAATAAACGTTTCCTCTCAACAAGCACATCATTATAACGGTTGATAGCAGCAGCAAGATTCAAATCCTGCAATCCTATATTACTGGGTAGAACCTCATAACTTTCATTTTGCATATATTTCTGCAGATCCTGCAGCAAATTAATCTGGGTTTGATTCTCCACACGCTTCTTTTCATATTCAGCACTACCCGTCAAAGCAATTTGTGCATCACTGGTTAAATCTGTAATACCTGCCCCACGTTTGAAACTTTCCAGATCCTTTTCCGTACTACCCAGTTCTTTGGAGATAATACTAATACGTTCATTGATAAATTCAGCTGTTTTCTGTGCCACTTCATTCTTATCATTATTCGTATTGATATTATACATCTCCAATAACTTATTAATAAAATCCTTGCCGCGTTGTACATTTGAGTTTTTCAATGATATGACAGCCACAGAAGTGGTTTTGGAAGTGGGTTCAATCGTCATATTCTTGCAATACCCTTTCGCTACAGCCAAAGGTTTATTAATTGTTGCTGTAATATTGCGTGTAGTCTTTTTTGAATCTGTAGTTTCTTCCAATATTCTTTTAGAAGACAATACAGAATCCGGTGTCAGGAAAAAGGCTAATGTTCCTTTGTTGGTAGGAAAAACAGCCGGCAACTTTTCGAAATGTTTCTGATATTCAGCATCGCCTATCTTCACATTCACATCCATACTTCCCTGTGGTTGCAATGTCATCTCCACAATCATCGGTTTCTCCAACAAGTCAGCCTCCTGTGGAGTCATGCTCACTTGCACAGGCGAAGTCTTATACATATTCCTGGAAAGAAATTCATCCTCATCCGTATAAGAAATATAGAGGCCCAAATCTTCAACCACCTCTTTGACGATAGTCTTGGAACGGAGCACTTCAATCTCGTTATCAATATTCTGTGAAGAAGACATCAAACCATCCAATCCCAAACTCTCTAGCCCAGAAAGCATTCCGGCGCTACCTCCCTTTTTATCGTCCTTTATTAAAACCGTAGCAGATATGTTATACACAGGAGTAGCTATATACAAATAGACCCATGCCGCAATCAAGCATACCACAACCGCCCCCACAAACCAAGGCCAATGGAGCAAATACTTAAACAGCAGTTCCTTGACATCTATACTTTCTTCTTTAGGCTCTTGTGTTCCGTTGAATTCTGTTTCTTTCATTACAAATCGTTATTTTAAGATGTTTACTAATAGGCTGACAACGGATACCAAGATAGAGGTAGCGGAGAACCAGAGGCTGGTACTATTGCCCACATCAGAATTTCGAGCCTTTGCTTTATTGGGAGTTACATAAACAATATCATTCTGTTGTAACCAATAGTAAGGTGAAAGAATCGTTTCGGCATTATTTAAATCCAAAGTGACAATTTGCTGTTTGCCATTCGCGTCCTCACGAATCAGCTTCACATTATCACGAAGACCGTATACCGTCATATCACCAGCCATGGCCAATGCCTCCAATAGATTCACCTTCTCATTAGAAATAGTAAATGTACCCGGTCGAACAACCTCTCCAATGACTGATATCTTATAATTTACCATACGTACTGTAACAATAGGATTTTCTTTCATATAAGGCTTCAATTTATCAACGATTAACTGCTCTGCCTGTTTCTTTGTAAGCCCTCCAACTGTCAGTGCTCCTAATACTGGAAAAGATATTTTCCCTTCATTGTCAACCAAATATTGTTGTAACACAGGCTGAGTAGTAGTGTACTGTATTGATAAATTAGACGGGCTGGCAATTGTCAAGTTAAAGGGTGCAGCTAGTTCCGGACTCGTACACGAAACCACAATTGTCAATAAATCTTTCGGCATGATCTTTGCATCATAAAGAGTTTCCTGCTGAGTAGCTTGATTGACTGCTTCCACGTCTTGCAAATAAGGTACCTTTTTATAAGATTGACATGCTGCTAATAAAAAAGACAACAATATCACACATATTAGTTTATTTACTTTTTCCATATTCTTATCATCTTATTCACTTTTAAAAGTAATATCATCTGTAGGGGGGTATATAAATTCAAACTCTAAAGTTCTTGCCAGCCCCTCTCCTAAAGAATAAGGAGCTTTAAAAACAGAAGAATGTATTTTAGCAGCATCAAATTCAGTTGTTGCACAAAACTTCTTCACACGCACAGAACTTACTGCCAATTTCTTACGAGTAATGCAAGCAAATATATCAAAACAATATCCTCCTATCATGCCCAACCAATAAGGGAAATGAGTAGCCGGAATATGTTTATTCATAACTTTGCTAACATGAGCCACCAGTTCATTCATTGTAAAATCCGGCTTGTCAACATAATTAAACACATTATAACCTGTCCGAACCTCATCAATCATGTATTTTACAAAAGCAACAACATTACCGACATAAGCCATTGACTTTTTATTGTTTCCAGAACCAATCATTAGAAACTTTCCACTCGCAATTTGCTTTAATAAATTGTACACATTGCCTCTGTTACGTTCTCCAAAAATGACTGTTGGACGAATAATATCAATATTCCAATCCGGATGTAACTTATACCATTCATGCAAAATTTGCTCTGCCTGCCATTTACTTTTCCCATAGTGATTAAACGGATCTGCCGGATATTCTTCATTTGGATTCTTTTTATTTAGACCATATACTGCAACAGATGAAAAAAAAATGATTCGTTTTATATTATTTTTCTCCATTGCTTTTAATGTCTTTTCTATACCACCTACATTTGTATCATAATAAAGAGATACCGGAACAACATCATCCCGATGCTGTGCTGCTAATAAAACAACACATTCAGCCCCTTCCAATTTCTTATCTAAATAATCCTGATCACGTACATCACCAATTGCTGTAACTTCTGGAAAGAAACGACTTTGTTGCAAATCAATATTCAACATCTCATACCTTTGTGCTTTTTTCAAAAGTGTAATCAAACGAGTCCCGACAAAACCTGACGCACCAATTAAAGTTATTTTCATGTTTTTTACTAATTATCTTTTCACTAACAATTTACAAATTACAGACATCTTTAAATTTCACGCATAGTTTCGCATAATCATATTTTTCGGCTGCTTTTTTCGCTTTATTACATATTGTCTGATACTCATCAGAAGGCAAGTTTTTAAGCGAAAGTATAGCAGCGGCATAATCCTGCGGATCAGTTAACTTACAGTCTATGCCGACACCCTCCTCTAATATGATACTGTATGGCATTCCCACATTACAACATAATGGTTTACCACTTGCCAGTCCCAAAAACATCTTATTCATACTGCCACCATACTTCCCGAAATTAGTAGAATAATTCAGAGCATTCACATCTGCTTTTGAAAGTATATATGGCACATACTCGGGTGATGTCCATTTTGCTTTAAATTTTACGTTTGTAATCTGTTGTTCTTCACAATAATGCTCTAAAAAAGCCCTATCCTCACCATCACCATAAATCAAGACCTGCACATTATTATTCTGCAATATTTTAGCTGAATCTATAAGCAGTTTAAGATTATTTGCCAATCGAATACTTCCCAAATAAATAATATTGAAAGTTTTATCGTTTGCCAAATCAAAATCTTCTACTTTGTATCTTTGCATGTTAACATTAAACTCAGACAAATCAATAGTAAGCACTCACTGTATGGCTCTTGTCCCAACCTCTAATCTCTTTTACCTTTGTGTCGAACTTAAAAATCGACAACA
>NZ_JADMOU010000056.1:3710-5258 GCF_015558905.1 Bacteroides sp. D55t1_190419_B8 | reverse complement strand
AAAAATACTTTTACAATGAAGAGTTTGATCCTGGCTCAGGATGAACGCTAGCTACAGGCTTAACACATGCAAGTCGAGGGGCAGCATTTCATTTTGCTTGCAAAGTGAAGATGGCGACCGGCGCACGGGTGAGTAACACGTATCCAACCTGCCGATAACTCGGGGATAGCCTTTCGAAAGAAAGATTAATATCCGATAGCATATCAATCCCGCATGAGATTGATATTAAAGAATTTCGGTTATCGATGGGGATGCGTTCCATTAGTTTGTTGGCGGGGTAACGGCCCACCAAGACTACGATGGATAGGGGTTCTGAGAGGAAGGTCCCCCACATTGGAACTGAGACACGGTCCAAACTCCTACGGGAGGCAGCAGTGAGGAATATTGGTCAATGGACGTAAGTCTGAACCAGCCAAGTAGCGTGAAGGATGACTGCCCTATGGGTTGTAAACTTCTTTTATATGGGAATAAAGTATTCCACGTGTGGAATTTTGTATGTACCATATGAATAAGGATCGGCTAACTCCGTGCCAGCAGCCGCGGTAATACGGAGGATCCGAGCGTTATCCGGATTTATTGGGTTTAAAGGGAGCGTAGGTGGATTGTTAAGTCAGTTGTGAAAGTTTGCGGCTCAACCGTAAAATTGCAGTTGAAACTGGCAGTCTTGAGTACAGTAGAGGTGGGCGGAATTCGTGGTGTAGCGGTGAAATGCTTAGATATCACGAAGAACTCCGATTGCGAAGGCAGCTCACTAGACTGTCACTGACACTGATGCTCGAAAGTGTGGGTATCAAACAGGATTAGATACCCTGGTAGTCCACACAGTAAACGATGAATACTCGCTGTTTGCGATATACAGTAAGCGGCCAAGCGAAAGCATTAAGTATTCCACCTGGGGAGTACGCCGGCAACGGTGAAACTCAAAGGAATTGACGGGGGCCCGCACAAGCGGAGGAACATGTGGTTTAATTCGATGATACGCGAGGAACCTTACCCGGGCTTAAATTGCATTTGAATATGTAGGAAACTATATAGCCGCAAGGCAAATGTGAAGGTGCTGCATGGTTGTCGTCAGCTCGTGCCGTGAGGTGTCGGCTTAAGTGCCATAACGAGCGCAACCCTTATCTTCAGTTACTAACAGGTCATGCTGAGGACTCTGGAGAGACTGCCGTCGTAAGATGTGAGGAAGGTGGGGATGACGTCAAATCAGCACGGCCCTTACGTCCGGGGCTACACACGTGTTACAATGGGGGGTACAGAAGGCAGCTACCTGGTGACAGGATGCTAATCCCAAAAACCTCTCTCAGTTCGGATCGAAGTCTGCAACCCGACTTCGTGAAGCTGGATTCGCTAGTAATCGCGCATCAGCCATGGCGCGGTGAATACGTTCCCGGGCCTTGTACACACCGCCCGTCAAGCCATGAAAGCCGGGGGTACCTGAAGTACGTAACCGCAAGGAGCGTCCTAGGGTAAAACTGGTAATTGGGGCTAAGTCGTAACAAGGTAGCCGTACCGGAAGGTGCGGCTGGAACACCTCCTTTCTGGAGT
>NZ_JADMOU010000056.1:0-3442 GCF_015558905.1 Bacteroides sp. D55t1_190419_B8 | reverse complement strand
ACTAGTCCTATAGCTCAGTTGGTTAGAGCGCTACACTGATAATGTAGAGGTCGGCAGTTCAACTCTGCCTGGGACTACCAAGCTCAAGAACGAGTGAATGCCGCGTAAGCGGAATGCTGTAATTCTTGATAACCTCTTGGGGGATTAGCTCAGCTGGCTAGAGCATCTGCCTTGCACGCAGAGGGTCAACGGTTCGAATCCGTTATTCTCCACCATCTCTGAAAAAGAGAAACGATCTTTGACATGATGTACAAAAAGTAAAATTTTAGTAAGAGCTAAAAGTATATATCAAACCGTACGTGTTCGAGTATGCAATATTGATAGAAGGAAGCAATTCCAATACCAATACCAGTACGAGAATAAAACGTTTGAAAGAAAGTAAGCAAGGGCGCATGGCGGATGCCTTGGCTCTCGGAGGCGATGAAGGACGTGATAAGCTGCGATAAGCTTCGGGCAGGTGCAAATAACCTTTGATCCGAAGATTTCCGAATGGGACAACCCGGCATTCTGAAGGAATGTCATCCATCCTAGATGGAAGCTAACGCAGGGAACTGAAACATCTTAGTACCTGTAGGAAAAGAAAATAATAATGATTCCCCTAGTAGTGGCGAGCGAACGGGGATTAGCCCAAACCAATGTTGTTACGGCAATATTGGGGTTGTAGGACCACGACATCGCAAGACATTTCATGAGTAGAACCCTTTGGAAAATGGGACCATAGACGGTGATAGTCCGGTATACGAAGTGAAACGAAGCGTAGTGGTATCCTGAGTAGCGCGGGACACGAGAAATCTTGCGTGAATCTGCCGGGACCATCCGGTAAGGCTAAATACTCCCGAGAGACCGATAGCGAACCAGTACTGTGAAGGAAAGGTGAAAAGCACTTCGAATAGAAGAGTGAAATAGTCCCTGAAACCGTGCGCCTACAAGCGGTCGGAGCTGCGTAAGCAGTGACGGCGTGCCTTTTGCATAATGAACCTACGAGTTACTTTTTCCGGCAAGGTTAAGTGTCTCAAGACATGAAGCCGAAGCGAAAGCGAGTCTGAACAGGGCGATTAGTCGGAAGGAGTAGACGCGAAACCAAGTGATCTACCCTTGGTCAGGTTGAAGGTTAGGTAACACTAACTGGAGGACCGAACCGATAAGCGTTGAAAAGCTTCCGGATGAACTGAGGGTGGGGGTGAAAGGCTAATCAAACTTGGAGATAGCTCGTACTCCCCGAAATGCATTTAGGTGCAGCCTTGGGAATTACTACTGTGAGGTAGAGCGACTGATAAGATGCGAGGGCTTCACCGCCTATCAAGTCTTGATAAACTCCGAATGCGCAGTAGTTCGATCCCAGGAGTGAGGGCATGGGTGCTAAGGTCCATGTCCTAAAGGAGAAGAATCCAGACCATCAGCTAAGGTCCCGAAATAATTGCTAAGTTGAACTAACGAAGTCAGATTGCTAAGACAGCTAGGATGTTGGCTTGGAAGCAGCCATTCATTTAAAGAGTGCGTAACAGCTCACTAGTCGAGGAGTTTGGCGTGGATAATAATCGGGCATCAAGCAATTTACCGAAGCTATGGGATCAGTAATGATCGGTAGGGGAGCATTCCACTCAGCGTCGAAGGTGAAGCGTGAGCTTTGCTGGAGCGTGTGGAAAAGCAAATGTAGGTATAAGTAACGATAAAGGGGGTGAGAAACCCCCTCGCCGAAAGACTAAGGTTTCCTGATCAACGCTAATCGGATCAGGGTTAGTCGGGTCCTAAGGCTCAGCCGAACGGTGAGGCCGATGGCAGAACAGGTTAATATTCCTGTACTACCTTTAAGAGTGACGTGGAGACGGAGGAGTGATAGCGCCGCGGACTGACGGAATAGTCCGTTGAAGGGTGTAGATGTTGATTATCCCAGGCAAATCCAGGATAAGAGTCGAACCTGATAGTATACCGCGTTCTTCGGAACAAGGTAATAGTGCGTGTAAACATACTCCCAAGAAAATCCGCTAAACTTAATCTTTAAGGTACCCGTACCGCAAACGGACACACGTAGTCGGGTTGAATATACTAAGGCGCTTGAGTGATTCACGGTTAAGGAACTAGGCAAATTGACCCTGTAACTTCGGGATAAAGGGTCCCAACGAGAGTTGGGCGCAGAGAATAGGTCCAGGCAACTGTTTAACAAAAACACAGGGCTGTGCTAAATTGAAAGATAACGTATACAGCCTGACACCTGCCCGGTGCTGGAAGGTTAAGAGGAGATGTCATCGCAAGAGAAGCATTGAATTGAAGCCCCAGTAAACGGCGGCCGTAACTATAACGGTCCTAAGGTAGCGAAATTCCTTGTCGGGTAAGTTCCGACCTGCACGAATGGTGTAATGATCTGGACACTGTCTCAACCGTGAGCTCAGTGAAATTGTAGTATCGGTGAAGATGCCGATTACCCGCGATGGGACGAAAAGACCCCGTGAACCTTTACTATAGCTTAACATTGAATTTGGGTAATTGATGTGTAGGATAGGCCGGAGACTTTGAAGCAGGTACGCCAGTATTTGTGGAGTCGCTGTTGAAATACGGCCCTTTGATTATTTGAGTTCTAACTCGCTGATGCGAGGACACTGTTTGGTGGGTAGTTTGACTGGGGTGGTCGCCTCCAAAAGTGTAACGGAGGCTTCTAAAGGTGCCCTCAGGACGATTGGTAACCGTCCGTAGAGTGTAATGGCATAAGGGCGCTTGACTGGGAGACAGACAAGTCGATCAGGTAGGAAACTAGAGCATAGTGATCCGGTGTTTCCGTATGGAAGGGACATCGCTCAAAGGATAAAAGGTACTCCGGGGATAACAGGCTGATCCCTCCCAAGAGCTCATATCGACGGAGGGGTTTGGCACCTCGATGTCGGCTCGTCACATCCTGGGGCTGGAGAAGGTCCCAAGGGTTGGGCTGTTCGCCCATTAAAGTGGCACGCGAGCTGGGTTCAGAACGTCGTGAGACAGTTCGGTCTCTATCTATCGTGGGCGTATGAAATTTGCGTGGCTCTGACACTAGTACGAGAGGACCGTGTTGGACTGACCGCTGGTTTACCAGTTGTGCCGCCAGGTGCATTGCTGGGTATCTAAGTCGGGATTGGATAAGTGCTGAAAGCATCTAAGTACGAAGCCAGCCACAAGATTAGATTTCTTAGGGTCGTCAAAGACGATGACGTTGATAGGATGCAGGTGTAAAGGTGGTAACATCAAAGCCGAGCATTACTAATTGCCCGTTCACTTTCTTTCGGACATGTACCGGTTGGGTATATACGTTTAGCTTGCTAGACACTGAATTTTTACTTTTCATCATGTCATAACCTTATTCAGGTGGTTATAGCACGAGGGTTCCACCTCTTCCCATTCCGAACAGAGAAGTTAAGCCTCGTCACGCCGATGGTACTGCGTAACAGTGGGAGAGTAGGTAGCCGCCGTTTTT
>NZ_JADMOU010000055.1:0-12377 GCF_015558905.1 Bacteroides sp. D55t1_190419_B8 | reverse complement strand
AATTATTAATCAAAAATACAACTCAATGTGGGCTACAATACCTTTGTGGGTATTATAGCCGTACAATGAGTGCTTACAAATCAATACCATTATTTATATAATGCAATTTATTTAAATCAATTGTCCCCCCCTGATCACTATCCCATCCGTTTTCTCTCACATAATTAACTGCACCAGGCATAGAAAAAACAACGTTGTCTGCTTTACTATAAATATATCGTTCTAAACAATAAGCAATTTTCACGCATGGATTATTTTTTCCCAATAAGCCTAAGCTTACGAATGAATCAGGCCATAAATCTGTAACATCCACGATATATTTTGCTTTTACCTTTTTGGCTAGTTGATAAATTGGAATATCAAAAGGAATACGAGATGTATGAATTATCACATCCGGTTTCTCAAATTGTTTTCTATGGATGAATAATTTAACCGCAAACCTAAAATATGATATAATCCTTCTTATCCCATTAGTAGATCCACAACCTGCATTTACTAAAACAAAAGGGATATTATCATAAGTTTTCTCTTCAAATGTCTTATTAGAGTCAGACAAACATAAGTTTCTATTGTGAACATAACTAGAACAAAACAATTTCACATTATAGCCTTCTGATTGAAAATATTGTGCCAACTTTATTGTTCTCAAATGAGTGCCATAAAATTCAATAGGTGCTGCATCTTTATTTATGAACCAAATAGTCTTTTTCTTCATCATAAGATTATTACTTCCAAGCATTCAACACTTTTACAACCCTTTCAACCTCTTCCATAGATATAATAGGACTCATTGGAATACTCAATTCTTCAGCATGAATCAATTCTGTAATTGGAAAGCTAAGATCATTCCATTCTTTATAGCATTCTTGTTTATGAGGAGGAATAGGATAATGGATATTAGTTTGAATATCATTCTCTGCTAAATATTGTTGCAAGCCATCACGATCTGCACAACGAATTGTAAAAAGATGAAATACATGTGCATTCCAATCTTTCACAATTGGCAAAATAATCGCTGGATTCTCAATGTTTTCTATATAATATTTTGCAACTTCTTTTCTTAATTGTATATCATTATCAAGATAACGGAGTTTAACATCAAGAATAGCTGCCTGAATTTCGTCAAGACGACTATTACGCCCTACATATTGGAAAACATATTTCTTTGCAGATCCGTAATTAGCAACCGACCTTACTATATGTGCCAACTCATCATCATTCGTTGTCACAGCTCCTGCATCCCCTAATGCACCTAAGTTTTTACCCGGATAAAAGCTATGCCCTGCAGCATCGCCTATCGAGCCTGTCATTCTCCCATTAAATTTGCAGCCATGTGCCTGCGCATTATCTTCTACAAGCTTAAGATTATATTTTTCACATAATTCACCTATTTTCTCAGTATACGCACACTGACCATAAAGATGTACTATAAGTATAGCTCTTGTACGAGAAGTTATAGCTTTTTCAATCTTAGAATCATCAATTTGATATGTTTCCAGATTGGGTTCAACCAACACAGGAATGAGTCCGTTCTCAGTAATGGCTAAAATAGAAGCAATATAGGTATTTGCAGGAACGATAACTTCATCTCTAGGTTTCATTATCCCCATTTCAATATAAGCACGGAAAATCCAAATCAATGCATCAAGGCCGTTAGCACATCCTATAGTATATTTAGTACCAATATATGAGGAATAATGTGTTTCAAACATTGCATTTTCTTTGCCTTGTAAATACCACCCTGAATCAACGACTCTCAATACTGCTTCATGAATCTCTTCTGCATATTTTGCAGTAACTTTCTGTAAATCTAAAAATTTAATCATATCCGTTTTATATTTTATGTTTAACTCCATTTTTATCACACATATTTAAGTCCAGAGCAATACCATCTTTAGTGATATACCCTTTTTTACATGCAGGATTACCAAACCAAATCTCATGTGCCGGAACATTTTTTGTAACAACACTTCCTGCCCCGACAAGAGCGTACTCACCAATAATCAATCCTCCCATTATTGTAGAATTGGCTCCGATCGAACAATGTTCCTCAAGTGTCGTCATTAGAAATTCACTTGGATAGACTTTTGAACGAGGAATCAAATCATTAATAAAAGAGACATTTGCTCCGATAAAAACATTATCTTTTACTCTTAGTCCATCCCACAATTGTACTCCTGATTTTACAGTAACATTGTTACCTATAATAACATCATTCTCTACAAAAACATGGGCACATAAATTGCAGTTACTTCCAATAACAGCACCATTTAAGATGACACAAAATTGCCATATAGTAGTCCCGTCACCAATCAATTTACTTTGACAGTCAGCCAGTGGGTGTATCATATATTCCTCGCTTTATATATTTGTTAATACTTCAATGTATAGTTTAGCCTGACTTTCCCAGTTATACTCTTCTAAAACTGCTCGCCGACCATTTTGCCCCATCTGATAAGCCATTTCCTTATTTTCAACTAAATATTGAATAGCCTCCTTTATTTGCTGCGAATTATGTGGATCAACACAAATTCCACAATTATATTTTTCTACAATTTCACGATAGCATTTCACATCCGAAAGCAACACCGGTAACCCCGCCTCCATACTTTCAAATATTTTCAACACACCAAAAGATCCATTCGGACTGCCTGTCCGACTAAAATCCCGAAGAGTATTACTAATAGTCATTTTTGAAAAAACTGTTGATATCTCTTCTTTCTTAAACGGCCCTGCAAAATCCACATTCTTCCAGTTTGGAAAAGTTTCAAGAACATCAACATATCCTTCTTCAATCACACCTGCAACATAATATTTGATATCCGGCAATTCCGCTAAAGCTTTTAATACTTCTTTTTGACAACTAATCCAATAGACTGTTCCAATATATCCAAGAACATTTTTACGGGATAAATATTCCTCCTTGGATAAAGTAAACCTGGAAGATACAACAGGGAAATTTTTAATAACATAATGATTCTTTATTCCCCACTTTTCAAGGCGATTGTCAGTATCATCAGTTACAGTAAATACAGCATGATATTTCTTTAGAGATGACTTCAGATATTTCTCCATCAGCACTGCAATTACATTACGAGCTATTTTAGGCAAATATGCTTTATCATGAATGATGCCAGGATAAAACTCACGAAGATTAAATACAACTTTATATCCCTTATGTTTCAATTTAACCCCAAGAGATAATAGCTCCGGATCAGAAATTTGGTATACATCTGCATTTATCATTAGTGCTTTCCTATAAAGAAATTTCTTGGTATTCAGCATCCTCTCTATACGCGAGCATGGCTTATAGTTACACGAAATAAACTCAATACCATCAATTGTTTCATTCGGTTCTAAGTCACAAACAACAATAGTAACTTTATAGCCAGCCATTGCCAATGCCTTCCCCTGACGGTCAAAGATCAATGGGTCTTTTCGAGAATAAAGCCCTGTGAGATAACAAATATGTATCATGGATTTAATTTTATATTTTCACGTTTGTCGTGCATTACTATATACATAGAAAATAGAAAGATATAATTAACAGAAAATAACCCAGGACGCTGATATAATGTAGCAAGTAGCAAGGTTATAAATATAAGAATATACCATATGGACTTTATACGATTTAAGGCATAAAGAACAAAGAAAAGCAGGTACATAATACAGACAACAGCTCCATTGGACAGAATCGCATTTCGATAACCAGCACTATCCGAGAAGTTTGCCAGCTGTCTCTTATTATCTACCCCCCACCAATATTGACTTGTACCCTGAATAGAATTAAAATAACTTTTTAAACTACTATCAGCCCTATTATCCCCACTGATCATCCCTTGTGTTTTATCATATTCCAATCTATCCCAAATCAACAACCTAGTCATTGCATTTTGCATAGAAAAAACAATTAACAATGCCATTAAAGAAGAGATGAAGAATTTATATACGACCTTGACATTTCTAGAAAATAAAAAATACACTAAAAAAATGGCAGAAAGGACATAGAAAAATAGGGACAATGAAAGAAGTCCAGAAATTAAAATAAATATATTCCTTTTATCCTTCAGATTAAAATTATCTATATACAGCATAAGTCCGGCGATAGTACCAACAACACCCGGCTCATCAAAAGGGCCACAAAATCTTAATGATTGAAAATAAACATCAAGACCTGCCCCTAAATAGTTGGGAATAACTAAAAATGGATATGCAATATAATTATATGTTTTTACAGCATTCAAAGGAGCTATTATTTTTCCAGGGACAGGAATACCAAAGAAAAGTAACAGCCATACCAAAATGGATATTCCAATTATTATAGAATATAACGTTTTGTACCTATCAAACACGTTTACCATAAATCTTTTCGATCCAAAAGGTACTGCTGCCAAAATAATCATAAAAAAGAATCCTATCAGATTACGATTTTGAGAAATAGAAGCTAGCAAAAGGGTAAAAACAAAGAAAATCAGATACAGCACATTCAATCTATTCATTCTATAATTCCGCCAGAATAGAATCGCCAATGGGAAAAGAAATACAATTTGCGCATAAGACCCACTTAGACTCCAAGTAAAAAATGGCCTTAGAGTTAACAAAAGTAATATACCTCCTATAAAATAAGTTATGTCATTACTATTTTTAATCCTCATTATAATCAATCATTTTTTTCAGTTTATCAGTGCTGACAATGTAATCAGCATGTAAATCTACTGT
Organism: Bacteroides sp. D55t1_190419_B8; assembly: GCF_015558905.1. Taxonomy (NCBI): domain Bacteria; kingdom Pseudomonadati; phylum Bacteroidota; class Bacteroidia; order Bacteroidales; family Bacteroidaceae; genus Bacteroides; species Bacteroides sp. D55t1_190419_B8. The sequence goes on along the minus strand of NZ_JADMOU010000055.1, from coordinate 7,658 downwards.
ACTATCAGAAATACCAGCTAAATACCGCATTTTAACACCGACAATATTAGCAATAGTCGAAAATATTGGAGAATAGTTTCTTATGGATCTAAAACAAATAACCTTACAACCGCTATGACAAAACAATAAATTTGTAAATGCAGCTCCAGAACCACCCACAATATAGTCAGCATTATTAAACAAGGCCATTTGCTCACAAAAAGTGTATGTTTCGGGAGCAACAACTTCAAACCCATATTCTTTAAGTACTCCCCAAACTTCAGATTCATTATAATGCCTCTTTTTTGTACTCTTCCGTGTCAGAAAAATGCGTTTCGGAGTTGCTAAATCAGACTTAAACAAGAGCAATTTATCACGCATTTGCAATGTTAAATGACAATCAAAAACAAACCCTAATAAATGATCAGGATCAGTAATATCTCTATAATGAGGTGCAATAGAATTCACAGCAGAAAGAGAATATAAAGTACCAAATTCTACTATTTCTTTTTCTCCTATAGTAATTATGTCACGTTGGGTTTCATTAAGAATCTCAAAAATCTTTTTAAAAGAATCTATTTTCATTACGATTTCATCGATTATCAACGGAGCATCTTTTGATATGTTTATTCTGTTGAAGACAAGCAGTTTAATGAGAATTTCATACAATTCATGATAGTAATTACATGAAAATTTCCCTGAAAGCATAATTCCAGACTTCAAATAACGACATTTCCCAATACCGCCATCGTTACGTAAAACAGCAACATTATTCTTTAACCGCAATAAAAGCCCATCAAACATCACATAGCGATCGTTCATATTATAACAGAAGTCGTTAATTACACACTTTTCTTTCACATTTAAGATAAAATCGGAATTTCCTTGTATTCTAACACCTTCATGTTTATAAATAAAAATATCTTGCATCGGAACTGATATCAGTTCTTTCTTCAAAGGCTCCAACTCATAGGTCAACTTACTTGTATACCCTACTCTATTAGTAATAAGTGGTATTATAGATGAAGTCAAATGCGATTTTGCATAGACATGATGACTAACAACTTCAAACGGTACAAACGAAACACAACGTAAAACCATATTATTCATCGCATATAAACAATGCCCCCAACTGTTCTTTTTTGAATGATAATAGAGTCTGCATGATATACTTTCTATAGCATTTCCGATTCTTTTATTTATTGAATGTTTTATTTCGAGCAATATTTTCTTCATCATCCATCATATTAGTTTTTACGATGTAATTTGTTTATTATAATCTGCTTAATCCCTATCCTACGATCTAGTCCCGTATATGAATAATATGTCGTTAAAACTAAAAACACTGTTACCACTGCGTATCCACTCCAACCAAACATTAATATTTTGCAGGTAAGGACTATGGCAGTGATACAAGAAAACAGTATAAATAATTTCATTATTGATCTGGTAAATTTGAGATTACATTTTATTCGACAAATGATCCATAGCTGCAAAAAATAGAATCCATATTTAATGAATGATGATATGCCAAGTCCTATTAATCCCCAATAGTAATACCCTATCATATTAAAAATTAATCCATAACAAACTGTAATAAATTCATTCCAAAAGTATACTTTGGAATCACCTTTCGCTAATAAACCATAAGACATACTCCACGCCATGGCTTTAAAAAACATGGCTGCCATTGCCCAATACATCATACCTTCAGTAGGTATAAACTTTGTAGAATAAAGTACTACTACAGCTACCCGTATATAAGCGATAAAAGCAATAATTATTGGAGCAAGCAACAGTAACGAAATCTCAGCCTGCTGATTAATCGCCCTAACAAATGAGTCATTATCCGAAGCTATCGCTGACAATCGGGGATAATAATCTGTTGCCATAGCCGTAAATACCAATCCAACATATGTGTTGACTATTGTAAACCCCGCATTGAACAACCCGACATCATCAATAGAACCCATACGACTTATGAAAATACGAATGAAATAGGAAGCTAATATTGCCAACATACCCTGAAGACTGATCAACACTCCCATCTTCAACATATCTCGCCCTTCAACTTTTATATCCGTAATGGTTATTTCTTCCTTCTCAATCTTTATTTTGCGGGCATATATATAAGACAGGATAAAAATCAAAGCATTCGAAAACAATAAAACAGGGACAATAGCATCTATCTTCCAAAAATAATATAACGGTATGATAAATATTAAACCGACTGCATTGCCAACTACATTGGCCTTCGCCAAATAACGATACTTCCGCATCCCCTGCATTAAAGCATTTTGCCCGGAAGTTAATTGCATCAATAAAACCGAGAATGAAAGTATTATAAAAGCAAAAGTATAATCTGTATTTCCAAATGTCACTTGACTTAACAATGAAGCTGAAACCAAACAAATCAATGCACCTGTCAATCCGGTAATCCAAACCAATCTCCTAAATACAGAAATAATTAAAGCTATACGTTTAGTATCATTGGCTCCGTTAGCTTCTGCAATATTACGTACGGCACTGGTCCCTAAACCACAATTTGTAAAGGATGAAATCATTGTAATGGTAGAATTAAGCAATCCCATAACCCCCATCCCTTCAGGGCCTAATAATACTGCAGCAAATTTAGACCTGATGATTTGTATAAGTATATTAAAGATTTGAACCCCTCCAAACAATGATGTAGCTTTTAGGCTTTGTTTATACGAGTTCCTGTTTTCAGTGTCCATTGCTTCTGACATTCCTAGTATTATTGAATTAATCTTCCATAATTCTTCTCAAGAATTTTGCAGGTAACCCTACATGTATTTCAGAGTCTGGTATATCATGAGTAACCAAACTTCTTGCTCCTGCCATAGCAAAATTGCCAATCTTTCTCTTTTCTAAAACTGTAGCACCTATAGAAACATCAGCACACTTACCTATAACCACCAATGAACCGGTTATCGAACCCATTGCAAAATGACATAATGGTCCACATTTAACATCATGTCCGATACAAGTATTGGATTTTACCATTGTCCCTACGCCCAGTTCTGTTCGAGGAGCAATATATGCATGACACATGACCAGTACCCCTGGATGAAGAACCACGTTCTCTCCAATAAATGCAGTATAATGTATTATTGTTACTAATCTATCCAATGGAACATTTAGTCTCTTAAACAGTTCTTCTGTCAAGACATTTCGTCCTATCATATGTATTCCCCATATAAAATAATACCCTTCATCGACAAAATGCTGAATTCTATCAGTACCTCCCAAAACAGCATACTCATCTACATTATCTACAAAATCGTTCACAAAACCACAGATTTCAATATCTTCATCGTATCCGTTTTTCTGGTTATCTTTTATACAAGCTGCAATAACAGAACCATGTCCATTACCACCAATTATCAATACCCGCTTTTTCATTTTGTATTCTTATACTCTAAGAAATCCTTATATATTCGTATATAATCAGCTTCATCATAAGGCATTGAAGCAAGTACCAGACACACTGCTCCAGATGAAAAGTTATCCAGTTCTCTCCACATTCCCGGAACAATATATAAACCTTGATAAGGACGATTTAATGAAAAGGTACGTTTCACACTGCCATCATCAACTGTTACATTAAAACTACCGCTAGCAGCTATCACCAGCTGAAACAATTCTTTATGAGCGTGTCCACCACGCGCCTCGCCACCTGGTATATCGTATAGATAATAGGTACGTTTTACTTCAAATGGAACAGTTTTAACATTTTCAACCACAGTGATATTACCTTCATCTCTGTGATGCTTATCAAGCTCTATAATTGTGCAGTCATAGACTGTACTCTTTTTACTCATAATGCAGTATTTTTGAAAGTTTCGTAATCACGTATATAATCATTTTCTCCATATGGAGTTGAAGATAATATTAAAGCTAACGAATTAGTAGAAAAATTATCCATCTGTCTCCATATTTGCTTTGGTAGGTACAATCCATAGTATGAACGATTCAAATGGATTTTCCTCCTCTCTTTACCATCATCCAAGAGCACATCAAAACTACCGGAAAGTGCAATAATAAATTCCTGATTTTCTTTATATGCATGCCCTCCACGTTTCTCTCCACCAGGGACATCGTATATCCAATATGTCCGTTCTATTTTAAATGGAATATGCTTAAATTCCTCGGCAAAAGAGAGATTACCCCTTTTATCCAAAAATTTTGGAAGATCAATCAACCTACAATCTGATACATTCATAACTTTTATATTTTGTACATACTTTCATAATACTTATTATACTCTCCACTCGCTATATTTTCCATCCATTCGTGATTTTCCAAATACCAGCGAACAGTTTTTTCAATACCTTCCTCAAATTGCAAAGACGGTTCCCATCCTAATTCTTTTTTCAACTTATTAGAATCAATAGCATAGCGTAAATCATGTCCTTTTCTGTCAGCTACATATGTAATCAACTTTTCGGAAGTACCGTCCGGATTACCCAATAACCGATCCACAGTTTTGATGATAACCTTAATTAAATCAATATTTGTCCATTCATTGAAACCACCAATATTATAAGTCTCAGCTATTTTTCCTTTATGAAAAATGATATCAATAGCACGTGCATGATCTACTACATACAACCAATCACGTACATTCTCACCCTTACCATAAACCGGTAAGGCTTTACCATGACGGATATTATTAATAAAAAGAGGTATAAGCTTTTCGGGAAATTGATAAGGCCCGTAATTGTTACTGCAATTGGTAACAATAACAGGCATTCCATATGTATCATGAAAAGCACGTACGAAATGATCACTACCAGCCTTGCTAGCAGAATAAGGACTATGTGGCTGATATTTTGTTTGTTCAGTGAAGAATGTTCCGTCAAAATCTAATGCACCATATACTTCATCTGTTGAAATATGATAAAAAAGTTTATGATCATATCCCGTTTCTGAAGTTTCCCAAGCCAACTTAGCTGCCTGTAATAATGAAAGGGTACCCATCACATTCGTTTGTGCAAAAATAAATGGATCTTTAATACTACGATCAACATGGCTTTCTGCTGCCAAATGTATCACACTATCAATATTATACTGTTTAAAAAGCTGTATTATTCTCTCAAAGTCACAAATATCAGCTTTTACAAAAGTATAATTCGGCTGACCTTCAATATCTTTCAAATTAGCTAAATTTCCAGCATAAGTCAACTTATCTAAATTTATAATATGATACTCAGGATATTTATTCACAAATAAGCGAACAACATGGCTTCCGATAAATCCTGCACCACCAGTAATCAATATATTCCGCTTCATCTTTCTATTTTTCTTTTAATTCATCTATTACATTCATCAAGTATTTCCCGTATTGATTCTTTAACATCGGCTGTGCCAATGCCATCATTTTTTCAGGAGTAATCCAGCCTTTCCGAAAAGCAATTCCTTCTAAACAAGCTATTTTTAACCCCTGACGTTTTTCTATCACTTCAATAAAATTACTAGCCTCTGATAAAGAATCGTGCGTACCAGTATCAAGCCATGCAAAACCACGTCCTAAAAGTTGGACTTTTAATTCTTTAGTATCCAAGAAACATTGGTTTACTGTAGTTATTTCCAATTCTCCACGTGCAGATGGCTTGCTATTCTTTGCTATTTTAACCACTTTATTGGGATAGAAATAAAGCCCCACTACAGCATAGTTTGATTTTGGGTGAACAGGCTTTTCTTCCAATCCTAATACATTACCGTTTTTATCAAATTCCGCAACTCCATAACGTTCGGGATCTGATACCCAATAGCCAAATACAGTAGCTTTGTTTTCTTCTTCAGCCATGCGTACAGCTTCTTTTAGCATATAAGTCAGCCCTTGACCATGAAAAATATTATCTCCTAGTACCAAGCAAACCGAATCATCACCAATAAATTCCTCTCCAATAATGAATGCTTGCGCAAGACCATCAGGCGAAGGTTGTTCTGCATATTCAAAACGAACACCGAAATCAGAACCATCACCTAATAATCGTTGAAAACCAGGAAGGTCATACGGAGTAGAAATTATTAAAATCTCACGAATACCTGCAAGCATCAAAACCGAAATGGGATAATAAATCATCGGTTTATCAAATATGGGAAGAAGCTGCTTACTAACTCCCTTGGTAATAGGGTACAAACGAGTACCAGATCCACCGGCTAAAACAATACCTTTCATTTTAATATAATCTGTTTAAATGTGTGCGCTTATCTCTCACTTTATCCCACCAAAGATTTAAAGCAATCCAGGCTACAATATCTCCTATCAATATCACAGTATTATTCACCCATGGTATCAATAAAATATTTACAGCACTAAATGCACAGGATATTAATATTATAATAATCATAGCTTTACGGGGTGTAAATCCCATTGCCAAAAATTTATGATGAATATGATTCTTATCTGGTTCAAAAGGGCTCTTTCCATTACGCAAGCGTACCATTACCACACGAATCACATCAAAAGCTGGAATTATTAGTGTACTAAAGGCTATAAGAAAAGTACCTTTGGTATTAGAAATTACCTCAGGATCGTTCTGACTATATTTGATAGCAAGAAAACTTAGTATATACCCCAAAGTTAAGCTGCCGGTATCTCCCATAAATATTTTCCGTGCCCGTTCTGCATTACCGAAAACATTATAATAAAAGAAAGGAACTAATACACCTAAGGTACTAAATGCAAGCATACTATACATCCACAGACCTTTCTCTATAAACAAAAGGCCAAAGACCAAAAGCGCAACACTACTCAATCCTGATGCTAATCCATCAATTCCATCTATTAAATTAATAGCATTAGTAATGAAAACAATGGTCAATATAGTAAAAGGAATACCAATCCACTTTGGAATTGCATATATTCCAAATAACCCATATAAGTCATTTATCCAAAGCTCTGCGATAGAAAAAAAACAAGCACAGAGAATTTGTATCACAAACTTTTGGCGATAACGCACTCCAATAAGGTCATCTGTAATTCCTGTCAAATATAAAAGAGTCAACCCACAGACTAAAAACAAACATTCCAATAAAAAACAAGTTGCATGTAAATCTGAAATATAATATCCTGTTATAGTACGGAATGCCAATACCAAACAACAAGAAAATAATATCGTTGGGAAAAAAGAAACTCCCCCCAAACGTGGAATGGCACATGTATGGATTTTACGTTTATCTGGTATATCAAATAATCTCTTACGAAGAGAAATTAGTAATATGCGAGGTATGACAAATAACGCTATACAGACAGAAATAACAAAAGCTAAGATTATAAATATATAATTCATTCGAATAATTATTTCATGAATAAAGTTTAATATTAAGCCCCATTTAGTTGATGCAATAATTCATTTTTATACAGCAACTTGATTTTCAATCTTTTCCACATACCCAACCGGCATATCCGCACAAGCACACCCCAGCATATTCAACCGGACAGCAATCTTGCTCCTGCCATCCACCGTGACAAGTTCTCCTACAAGCCCTGTCAAAGGACCTTTGACAACACGTACTTTTTCACCACGTGCCAAAGGAGCGCTATTCATACAGATTGCCTTTTCGGAATAGTCGAGCATAAAACGGAAACGGGCCATTTGTTCATCAGGAATGATAGTCGGACTGCTCTCACCGCGCATTACCATATACCG
>NZ_JADMOU010000054.1:0-18561 GCF_015558905.1 Bacteroides sp. D55t1_190419_B8 | reverse complement strand
TAAACTCAAGAATAAGTTAATTTTTCTCGTTTAAAAATTAAAGCTCCTATTTAAAAGAAAAAGTTTCCTTGAAGGTAGATCAATACAAAATTCTAAAAATAGACTTTGTGTAGTTCGTTAAATGGGTAAATCTATAAAACTATAAAAGGAGTAAATCTATTTGTAAAATAATCACTGGTATTGTGAAAGTCTTTTTTATAATGGAAGTAATTGCGGGAATACCAAAAAAAGACATATACTTCCCGTTTCTATCTACGGTAAAAGTATATGTCTGATTATATAGGTAATTCTTAATCCTACTTAATGCAAAATTTTGAACACTAATTCACGAAGAATATCTCCATCTGTCATAGAACTATTTTGGACTCCTTTGGATTTTGCATCAGCATATCGTATTTCTCCAACAATTTGCATGGTCTTTACTCCGCTATATTTTCGCATTGCTACCATATAATCCCGAGCCTGCCAAGGAGTTCTTAACCCTAGCATATTTGCAATCCCTTGCTCTGATTTATCCGGTGCATAATAAGCCAACATTAGGTTGGAGTAAAAGCTGAATAATAAAGACAGCGTCATTTGGATCGGATTAGTTTTCGGATTTTCCTCAAAATATTTTATTATCTTATTTGCTTTCAATATATCCTTTTCCACTAAAGCACTGCGCAATTCAAAGTTATTATAATCTTTGCTTATGCCTATGTTTTTTTCTATCTGTTCAGGAGTTACGCGTTTTTGTCCGGCAGGTAAAGTGATAATCAACTTTTCAAGCTCTCCGGTCAGACGACTCAAATCTGAACCTACAAAATCAGCAAGCATAGCAGTTGCTTTAGGTTCCATATCAACTCCTTTCCGTTTCATATATGAAGCTATAAAACCGGGGAGTTGTGCATCCTTTATTTTTTTAGATTCAAACAGCACACCAACTTTGTCCACCTCGGCAGCCAGCTTCTTTCTACGATCCAACGTTCCATGCTTATGGCATATCACTAAAATGGTGGAAAGCAAAGGCTTTTGAAGATAATACGACAACTCTTCCATATTACGTACCGCCTGCGCTTCCTTTACTACTACTACTTGGTGTTCCGACATCATGGGATAACGCTTTGCAGCATTTATAATCGTTGCCACATCCACATCAGCCCCATACACAACAGTCAGGTTGAATTCTTTTTCCGTCTCACTCAACACATTATCCGTTATGTAATCTGCAATCAAGTCGATATAATACGACTCTTCTCCCATCAGGTAATAGATAGGGCGATACTGCTTTGCTCTCAATTCCTTGAGGATGTCATCACAGGTCAGTTCTTGTTTTGCCATATATAATTTTCAGAAAGACCGGATTACCAGTCAAATTTCAAGTGTTTAACAGTTTTCTTTTCATCAATAATCATACGCAAAGAAGCAATACCAATTTCAACATGCTCTTCTACATAATTTCTGGTAACCAAATTATCACTTCTATCTGTTTTTACTCCGTCGGGGGTCATTGGCTGATCGGACACTAATAATAATGCGCCGGTAGGAATATGATTGGCAAAGCCACAACTGAACAAAGTTGCAGTTTCCATATCAACTGCCATAGCCCGGGTCTTTTTCAGATATTCTTTGAATGCATCATCATGTTCCCAGATACGGCGGTTGGTGGTATATACGGTACCGGTCCAATAGTCACGGCCTTTGTCACGGATGGATGAAGAAACGGCACGCTGCAACATAAATGCAGGTAATGCAGGAACTTCAGGAGGGAAATAATCGTTGGAAGTTCCTTCTCCACGAATAGCTGCAATAGGGAGAATCAAGTCGCCAAGCTGATTTTTCTTGTCGATGCCACCACATTTTCCCAAAAACAAACAAGCTTTGGGTTGAATAGCTCCCAGCAAGTCCATGATGATAGCAGCGTTGGGGCTTCCCATACCAAAGTTAATCATAGTGATGCCTTCGGCAGAAGCAGAAATCATATTTGCATCCCTTCCTAAGATGGGAACATTAAACTGATTTGCGAAAATCTCGACGTACTTGTTGAAGTTAGTCAACAGAATATACTCTCCAAAATCCTCCAGGTTACGTTTTGTGTAACGGGGCAGCCAATTAGCTACGATTTCTTCTTTTGTTTTCATAATTATCTATTAAATTTGTGCTCCCAATAATGGGAACCATTATTTAACTTACAAAAATAATAAATGTTATCGTTAAACCTACCAGTATTCGACACTAAAATAAACGTACGAAACGGAAAAAATGTAATTTTCGACGTAATTCGTAAACGATATGTCGCCCTTACCCCTGAAGAATGGGTACGGCAACACTTTGTTCACTTTCTTATTGCACACAAAGGATATCCGACTGCCCTCCTGGCCAATGAAGTAATGGTAAAGTTGAACGGTACTACCAAACGATGCGACACCGTACTTTATCGGAGGGATTTATCAGCCCGGATGATTGTGGAATATAAAGCACCCCATATCGAAATCACACAGGCTGTTTTCGATCAGATCACCCGGTATAATATGGTATTGAAAGTAGATTATCTGATTGTCAGCAACGGAATGCAACATTATTGTTGCCGGATGGATTATGAGAATCAGAGTTATACGTTCCTTCAGGATATTCCTGATTACAAATCTTTATAAAAATGTTCCGCTTCATTTGCCACAAAAAAACGTACTTACCTGCAAGAATAAAATAGCGTCACTATCCATTCAAGATAGTGACGCTATTTGCTTACTATGGTGACACCATCCCAAACAGATAGCGTCACTATATCAACTACCCTTTCAGATAGCCTTCAAACAGTTTTTTACTTCTATATGACAGTATCTTTCCCACCATCCTCATTTCCTTTCTTTTTGCTGAACCGCTCTTGCAATTTCTGCATCAATTCGTAGAAATTAGGAATATAAATGGTAGCCAATAAAGTGTTCATGGCCATACCGAATACAACAGCAGCACCCAATGCTATACGACTTTGTGCACCTGCACCGGTGGCGAATAACAAGGGCATCACTCCTAATACAAAAGCAAAAGAAGTCATCAGGATCGGACGCAAGCGGACATGCCCCGCTTCAAAGGCAGCTTCCCTAATTGAATTACCCTCGGCACGGAAATCACGGGCAAATTCCACAATCAAAATTCCGTTCTTTGCAGAAAGTGCAACCAACAGAATGATACCGATTTGCGTATAAATACTGACTGGAGTTCCCATAATCAGACAGCCAATCATAGCACCTAATAATGCTACCGGCAATCCGATGACGGCTGCTACCGGGCTGGTCCAACTTTCATACTGTGCAGCAAGTACCAGAAAAGCAACAATTAACGCCATAATCAGAACAATGGTAGTTGTATTCCCAGCCTGGGTTTCCTGATAGGCAACGGAAGTCCATTCATACCCAAACTCATCTCCCAGTTGTTCTTTAAACAATGCTTCCACTTCTTGAATAGCCTGCCCGGTACTACTTCCCGGAGCAACATTACAAGTCAGAGACGCAGTCGAGTACATATTATAGCGGTTAATCTGGTCTTGGCCTAACTGTTCCTCCACTTTGGTGAAAGAAGAAAAAGGCACCATCTCTCCTGCCGAATTCGGCACACTTAGCTTCAAGACATCATCAATTACCCGCTGTGCCTGGTCGCGTGCCTCAATCTTCACTTGGTAAATACGTCCGAATTCAACAAAATCATTCACATAAGCCGCTCCCATATAATAGCCTAATGTAGAGAAAACATCGTTCAAGGCAATTCCCATGAACTGGACTTTGTCACGGTCGATATTCAAGAAATATTGCGGAACATTTGCCTGATACTGGCTGGATACAGATGCTAAAGCCGGTTTCGAATGATAAGAAGCAAGCAAGACATTGATGGCCTGCTGCATTTCCGTCGGTCCCAGATTACGCCGGTCTTCCAACTGAAGCTGTAAACCACCGGATGCACCCAACCCCGGAATAGCCGGAGGAACCATAGCAAACACTTCCGCAGCCTGAATAGTCATATACGCTTCACCATTAAAACGATTGACTATGGCAGCAGCCGTATGCTCCTTCCCTTTCCTCTCACTCCAGTTTTTCAGCACCACAAAATAAGTTGCGGAGTTACTCTGCTCGCCGCCACCCATGATAGAAAAGCCGGAAATACCAATATAATTTTTTACTTCCTGATAAGAATCCAAAATACCGTTTATCTTTTCTCCCACTGCTTGCGTACGCTCAAGGCTGGCGGCAGGCGGAAGTTGAACAACAGCAATAAAATATCCGTCATCCTCGTCCGGGATAAAAGTTGACGGCCAATGCATAAAAAGCAATAGAGCAATAACAGTCAAAGCGCCATAAGAAGCAAGAGCCATTCCCGGACGCTGAAGCAACCATTTGACAATTTTGTCATATACCCCTTGCGTCTTGTCATAAGCCTTATTGAAACCTTTGTATATAAAGAAGTTAGAAGGTTTACTCTTTTCAAGAAACAGTGCGCAAAGCGCAGGAGTCAATGTCAGCGAATTGAAACCGCTCAATACGGTAGAAGCGGCAATAGTCAGTGCAAACTGCTTATACAGCTGACCTGAAATTCCACTAATCATCATCGTCGGAATGAACACGGCAAGCAATACGAGAACCACCCCGACAATCGGGCCCGTGATCTCTCCCATCGCTTTTGTCACCGCTTCACGAGGTGAGTACTGCCCGGTTTCCAATAACCTCGAAGCGTTCTCCACCACCACTATCGCATCATCCACCACAATAGCAACTGCCAAAATCAGTCCGAACAATGTTAATGTATTGATAGAGAAACCAAATGCCGCCATTACGGCAAATGTACCGATCAACGATACCGGAATAGTGATACAAGGAATAATCACTGCCCGCCAATTCTGCAGGAACAAGAAAATAACGAGTATCACCAGCAAAGTTGTTTCAAAGAAAGTAACCATCACTTCATCAATGGAAGCATGGATGACATCAGTCGTATCCAAAGTGACATTATAGGCCACTCCTGACGGAAAACTTTCCGCCAGTTCTTCCATCTTAGCTTTCACTCCTTTTGAAACATCCAGCGAATTGGAACCCGGTTGCTGGTAAATAGCAATAGCAGCCGTAGGTTTTCCATTCAATCGCGACACTACATTGTATGAAGCAGACCCCAAATCAATACGTGCAATATCTTTCAGACGAAGCATCGCTCCGTCCTGCTCACGGCGAATAATAATATCTCCGAACTGTTCAGGAGATTTCAATCGTCCCTGGACATTCAAAGTATACTGAAAAGCATTCTTATTATCCTGTCCGATAGGCTGACCGATATATCCGGCAGATACTTCCACATTCTGCGACTGGATGGATTGATAGACTTGCTGCGGTGAAATATTCCGTATACGCATAGCCTCCGGATCGAGCCAGATGCGCATCGAATAGTCCCCTGCTCCCATCACATTCACAGCACCCACTCCGGGCACACGTGTCAGCTGGTCCACTAAATTCAATTTGGCATAATTAGTCAGATACAGGCTGTTGTACACAGAGTCCTGCGAAGTCATTGTCAAAAACATCACAATGTTTGAAGACTGTTTCTGCACAGTGACTCCTTGCACCACCACCGGTTCCGGCAGTGATGATTGTGCGATACTGACCCTGTTTTGTACCTGCACAGTTGCCATATCGATGTCCGTACCAACAGCGAATGTAATAGTCAGAGAATATGCTCCCGAAGATGAAGAATTGGAAGACATATAAAGCATGCCGTCTACACCATTCACCTGCTGTTCGATAGGAATACCCACTGTTTGAGCAACAGTTTCAGCATTTGCCCCGGGATAAACGGCAGAGACCTGCACCGTTGGCGGTGTGATCTCCGGAAATTGCGCCACAGGCAATATATTGAGTGTGACCAGACCGGCTACTACAATAAGCAGGGCAAGGACAGTAGCAAATATCGGTCGGTTGATAAAAAACTTAGAAAACATAATGTATAGGTTTAAAAGCAGCCTCTCTACAGCCTTCTCCCAAAGAGAGGGAGCAGAAAGTTACTTTTGTTAATTAATCGGTTTTAAGTACATCACCTTTATTGATTGCATTTGTTAATCAATCAGTTATCCAAAAGACCTTATTTCCCTCTTTTAGGAAGAGAATCAGGAAGCGGCTTTACTTTCATTCCGTCTCTGACTTTCATCAAAGCCTCCGTGACATACTGTTCCTGCGGGGAAAGTCCACCCAATACCTGCCGTAAAGTGCCGTCGACCAACTGCCCTATTTCAATATGCCGGTAATGAACTATATTCGAATCATTTACAACATATAAGTACTTGCCTAACTGGTCGGTTCCGATAGAACCCTCTTTCACCAGCATGGCATTTTTAGCTTCTCCATAAGGTAAAGTTATGCTTACATATAATCCGCTCTTCAATACCCCTTTCGGATTATCAAAATTGGCACGAACCATCAGTGTTCCTGTATTCACATCTACATTTGGTGAAAGATAATCGAGCGTAGCCGGATAACTTTCAGTTCCCCCCTTTCCCAGTTGAACCATTATTTTTTTAGGAAGATCAATCGGTAACTGCTGGGTATCCATCGTCATTGCCAACCATTGATTATCAGCAACATTAAAGTAAGCATACATCTGATTATCTTTATAAATAGTAGCCAATGTGACTGGTTGCAATGAACCGCCTACATAACTTCCTATATCTACAGTCGCTTTACTTATGGTGCCGTCAAACGGTGCACGGACATAACAATATCCCAAGTTTGTACGGGCGGTGCTCAAAGCTGCTTCCGCGTTGCTGACAGCTGCAACACCTTCTTTCACAGAAGATTCAGCCTGAAGTACCTGTATCTGACTGACCGCATCACTCTTTACAGCCTCTTTCATACGGCTATAATTATTACGGGCATATTCCAATTGCGCCTGGGCAGTTCTCAGTTCTGCTTCTGCTTGCTCCACCTGATCTTTGTATAAGGTTGGTTCGATGACAAACAACAGTTGCCCCTGTTTCACCCGTCCACCTGCGACATAAGAGGTAGATTGCAAGGTTCCGTTCACCCTGGCTACAAGATTCACCGTCTTTTCTGTTGTCAGATAACCCGGATAATCTTTCGTCAAAGTAATATCCTCCACTATGGGTTTGGTCACGCTAATTTCCGGAGTTGGCATACCTCCCATCGCTCCTGCACTTTTCTTCTCCTTGCAACCCGTCAATATAGGCAGTGCAAGAAGGATATACATCAGTTTTTTCATATCTGTTAGGTTATATATTTTATAGATTGATTTTTATTCTCTCCAACCACCCCCTAAAGCCTTGTAGAGGGCTATCAGTTGCAAAAGCGAACTACCTTGTGCCTGTACCAGCTGATTCTCATAAGATAACAGAGAACGTTGTGCATCAAGTACGTTTTGGAAAGGCGAAAGTCCCTGTTTATAAAGTTCCAGTGAAAGTTTCAATGTCTCAATACCTTGATTGCGCACTTCCCGCAGGGCTACAATCTGTTTGATTGAATTCCGATAGGAATTCATAGCATTGTCCGTTTCCTGTACGGCAGTTAAAACCGTCTGATTAAACTGGTTGATCGCTTCATCCAGTTGCGCTTTTGCCAGCCGTGTTGCATTCACCAGCTGTCCTCCATTGAAAATAGTCCAGTTCAATGACGGAGCAATTTCATAAGTCATACTTTTACTTTTGGTGAGATCCTTCAGGTCACGGGCGGCATATCCAAATGAACCTTTCAAGAAAACTTTCGGCAGCCAATCCGCTTTCGAAGCTCCGAGCAATGCTGCCTGCGCATTTACGCTCAATTCCGCACTTCGTACATCAGGCCGTCGCAGCAATAAATCGACAGGCATTCCCACTCCAATAGGTTCCATATAATCGGGCAATGTGCCACTGGATTCAAGAACAGGACGAATGTCCTGGGGATACATTCCCAATAAGACAGCCAATGTTGTAATATACTGATTGATACCCGCTTCCAGCTGGGGAATGGAGGCTTTTGTGCTATATAATACAGACTTGGCCTGTGCCACATCGAGTTTAGCAACCAGCCCGGTGTTATAGCGTACTTCCGTGATTTTCAGGACTTCTTCCTGCGAAGCACTGTTTTTCTTTACCACTTCAAGTTCTTGTTGCAACTCCCTTAGATTGATATAAGCCGAGGCTACTTCTGCAGCTAACGAGACCATGACTCCTGTGTATTCTTCCTTGCTGGCAGCAAAATTCTCTTTCTGCGCTTTTACCCGTTTCCGAATACTACCGAAAATATCAAGCTCCCAGCTCATGCTTAACGAAGCATCATAATAATGATCGGTTGTTTGGGGCAGTGAACTCGTATTTCCACTGGTTTCCTGACGGGTCCATCCTGCATTCAATCCGATGGAAGGAAAGAAATTACTGCGTTCTATCCAAAGATTGGCACGAGCGGCAGCTATACGGTTGATTGCCATGGCAACGGAGTAATTACGATCTACTGCCAAAGCTATCAAAGAATCCAGTTTGGTATCTTGGAATGACTTCCACCAATGGTCATCCACCGGAAGTATCTGTTGAAACACTTCCCCGCTCTCTTCCCAATCTTGAGGAAGCGGAGCTTTCAAATAACGGTTTGCGGTCTGTCCAACCGCGGTCACAGTTGAAAGAAACATAAGGAGCGATGTGCCCCACACTCGTATATTCATATCAGTTCAGGTTTTTATGAAATGAAAAGATAACAACTAAAGGGTAAGTTTGTTTATCGATTCTTTTTTATACAAGCACTTGCTAAAACAAAAAAAAGCCCTGCATTACTGCAGGGCTTACTATATATCAAAAAGTAACTTTACTTACTTCACTGCTTCCTTATTCAGCAGTTTTTCTTCTAATAGCTCTTTTGGTAGTAGCTACCGGAGCTTCTTCCACCTTGTGTTCGATTTGTACGCCAGCCAATTCCGGGTCAATCATAATACGTCCGCAATATTCGCAAACGATTACTTTCTTACGAGAACGGATATCCAGTTGTCTCTGGGGCGGAATCTTGTTAAAGCAACCACCACAAGCATCACGCTGTACGTATACAATACCCAATCCGTTGCGAGAGTTCTTACGGATACGTTTGAAAGACTGCAACAGACGCGGTTCGATCTTAGTTTCCAAATCTTTAGCTTTGTCTCTCAATTTCTCTTCTTCCTGTTTGGTTTCAGAGATAATTTCGTCCAGTTCGCTCTTCTTCTGCTCAAGGTCTTTCAGTCTTTCGTTAAGAATCTGATCGTTCTTCGTTACTTCAGCCTCTTTTTCTTCTTTATCAGCAGAATATTCCTTAATTCTCTTTTCGCAAAGTTCGATTTCCAATGTCTGGAATTCGATTTCTTTCGTCAAGAAATCATATTCACGGTTATTGCGAACATTGTCTTGTTGTGACTTATATTTTTCTACTGAAGCCTTTGCTGTTTCAATTTCTACTCTCTTGCCGGCAATAGCAGATTTCAGTTCATCCACTTCAGCTTTGATCTTGTCGATACGGGTACTCAAACCAGCAATTTCATCTTCAAGGTCTTGCACTTCCAACGGAAGTTCACCTCTCAATGTCTTGATTTCATCAATCTTAGACAACATCGTTTGCAGTTGGAACAGTGTCTTCAGTTTCTGTTCTACCGTCAACTCATTCGGATCTTTTTTTGCTTCTCTAGCCATTTTACTTATAAATATTTTATGGGATTCGTATTTATTTTACTCAATTGGAGTGCAAAATTAGGAAATAAATCCCGGATTATGGAATAAAAAATTTCTTTTGTATATTGTTCGCTTTCGTAATGACCAATCTCTGCCATCAGAATATCACCCTCATGGCCGAAATAATCATGATATTTGATTTCTCCCGTAATAAAGACATCCGCCCCCGTCCGAATTGCCTGTGGAAGCAGGAAAGCTCCGGCACCACCACATAAGGCAACCTTCTGTATTTCTCTCCCCGTCAGTTTGTTATGACGTACACAACCCACTTCGAAGATTTTCTTGATGCGTTTCAGAAACTCAAGTTCCGTTTCCGATTCATCCAATTCACCTACAATTCCCGAACCTGCCTGCAACCAGTCATTCTGCAACGGATACAAGTCGAATGCCGGTTCCTCATAAGGATGTACAGACAATAAAGCCTTTATAACTTCTGCTTTCTTATATACAGGAAGAATGGTTTCAATCCTTACTTCATTTTCATGATGCAGTTCACCGATTGTTCCACAGAAAGGATGCGTTCCCTCTTTTGCCCGGAAAGTTCCCTCTCCTTTCAGATTGTAACTGCATGAATCATAGTTACCTATATTTCCGCATCCGGCTGCAAACAATGCTTCACGCACACTATCGGCTTGTGCATCCGGCACGAAAGTCACCAGCTTAATCAGACTGTTCTCTTTCGGTTCGAGCACTTTCAGATTCTTCAACCCTATTTTCTCTGCTATCTTATAATTGACTCCACCTTGTGCATTATCAAGATTAGTATGTGCTGAATAGATCACAATATCATTCTTTATTGCTTTCAGTATGCAGCGTTCCACGTAATCTTTGCCCGTGATAGATTTATAGCCCTTGAAAATGAGCGGATGGTGCGATATAACGAGATTGTACCCCAGCGCGATAGCTTCATCCAACACAGCTTCGGTAACGTCAAGACACAACAAAGCCCCTGTTGCTTCCGCTTCTGTCAATCCGATTTGCAGGCCGGCATTATCAAATCCGTCTTGCAATGGCAGAGGCGCGAATCGTTCAAGGGCGCTTACTATTTCCTTAATTTTCATTATTGGTAGAAAATTTGGTTGCAAAGATAATAAATAAAATAGGAATTAACATACTAAGTGATCGTTTTTTAGAGAATTTATCGTTATCCATTTTTTGAGATCCCCATAAAAGATATAAAATACCACCCAGAAACTATCAAAAAGGACCTAAAAACTATCTGTTGATAGAAATTCCCCTAAATTACGTCTGATTCTCCCCTACCAAGGTCGACAAAATATCTTAAACTTGCATCATCAAAATTTTTACAACGAATACTCACATTTAAAAAACAACACATATGAAAAGTTTAAGCTTCAGAAAAGATTTGGTAGGAGTTCAGGAAGAATTACTACGTTTCGCATACAAACTGACAACAGACCGCGAAGAAGCAAACGATTTGCTGCAGGAAACCTCATTGAAAGCATTAGATAATGAAGATAAATATACACCCGATACAAATTTCAAAGGATGGATGTACACCATCATGCGCAATATCTTTATCAATAATTATCGTAAGGTAGTTCGCGACCAGACATTTGTCGACAAGACCGATAATCTCTATCATCTTAATTTGCCGCAAGATGCAGGGTTTGAAAGTACTGAAAGGACATACGACCTAAAAGAGATGCACCGTGTAGTCAATGCTCTTCCGAAAGAATACAGGGTTCCGTTCGCTATGCACGTTTCCGGATTCAAATACCGCGAAATAGCAGAAAAACTGAATCTTCCGTTGGGTACCGTAAAAAGTCGGATCTTCTTTACCCGTCAGAAATTACAAGAAGAACTGAAAGACTTCCGCTAAACCATAACTATATCCATATAAATTTTAGATTAAACAGTTAATTTCATTTTTCAGTTTTATCAATAGGCAAAAGGCAAAAAGAGTTTATATTCTTTTTGCCTTTTGCCTGTTTTCATCGGATAAATTCGGATAAAAACCGGTTCCGGAATAAAAACTAATTATAAATTTTCGCCTAAAGCTTCCGTTATTTATTGAAATTCTGTACTTTTACTTCATCTAAATAATGAATACGATGAAAACAAATTTGACTTTACTGTTCCTGTTAGTTATGATGATTTCTTGCCAGCCCAAGAAAAGTGATAGTATCGAAATGTCCGTAGCCGAGGCTGCAAAGATTGACAATATCGAAGATTGTGCGGCAGATACGGTCAAAGCTACCGCTATCTTCTGGATTGATAAAGTAGAAACCAAACACTGCAAAGAGTACGGTTTTCGCACAATCAAAGCTAAGGTGCTCATTCGCGAAGACGGGAAGGTTGATTTGCTGTCATTCGTCAAGAAACAATCGCCTGATGTAGAGAAGTATATACGCCATCACCTCTCCAAATTTCAAGTAACGGAAAAGATGTTTGAAGGCGGTTATGTGCAACCCGGAGAACAATTCGTGCAGCTTCGCTGCTTATGGGGAATGTTGAAAGGCAAATAATAAATACGCTAATAACCGGTTAGCTTTTGCTTTTCATTTGCACCTCATTTTTCATTTGTACCTTGTTTTTCAGTGCATACCGTTCGTCTACGACTCTGTCCGTAGGGAAGAAAGTGAAAATAAGCCGCCACTCTCCTTCCTTATAGATAAATTTACGTCCACTGGCTCCACGAAGAATTGCTTCGTATTTTTCCTGCAGGAAAGCCTCGATATGTTCCGGCATTTCTGTGCCGGATGCTGAAAACTCCACTGTTATAAAGAAGTGTGGAATAGCTATTTCAGCTACTTTATGGAATATCTGGTCAATAACAGTCATTTCCTGGGTTCTTTTGTTACCTCCAGCAGTTTTCCGTATGCATCAAAAGATCGACGCGAAGCCAATGAAATAGTAATCATTAGCGATAGCATAGATGCTGTGAAAGTAATCACCATAATCATCATCTGATACTTGATAGCGACATTCGGGCTGCTTCCTCCCAGAATTTGTCCGATCATCGTGCCCGGAAGAGCCACCAATCCCATCACGGCAATGTTTGCAATCAGGGGACTAAACGATTTAATGATGGCCTGCCGGATAAATGGAGCCTGTGCTTCCTGCCTTGTTGCCCCATTTCCCAATAAATACCGATATAGTTGCTGTTCACGTTTCAATCCACTATAATAAGTATTCAAAGCTATTACATTGCTCGACAGCATATTACCCATCAGAATTCCGAATATTGGAATAAAGTATTGGGCGCTAAATATATTATCCAGTTGGAGAACAATACCGATAAAATAGATGCCTACCAATACAACACTACAAAGAAATCCTACCGTAATAGGGATTAATAAAACACTACGTTTCAACTGGGTACGTACCAATGCGGTCTGCCCGGCCACGAATACCATAATTATCACCCAAAGGAAGTTGATCCAGGGATTGTTCCATAAAAAGAGATATTTCAGATACATGCCGATAAAGAACAGCTGGATAATCATCCGTAGTGTACCAATCACGGCAGGTTTCAGCAGTCCCGTTTTAAATTTCCAAAGGTAAAAAAACGGAATGGCAAGCAATAGTAACCCTATAAAGAGATTATAATATGATATATCAATCGTTCCCACAATTTATTCTTAACAATTCTATCCGATTTGCGTTACAGTTCAATTAATTACAGTTCTATTAAATAATGGCAGCCCGAAGCAAAGTCATTATCATGTGATACGGCTAACACAGCTGTTCCCTTTTCTGCCTGTCTCCGGAAAAAAGACAGGACTTTACCGGTCGATCCGGCATCTAAAGCAGAAGTCGGTTCATCTATGATAATGAGAGGTTTGTTGAGCATTGCAGCCACAGCCAGCATAATACGTTGGCGTTGACCACCCGATACTTCATTCACTCTCTTTGTATATAATTCGTGTTCCAGCCCCAATTCATCGAAACAAGTGAAAAGTCTTTCTTCCGAAAAAGGTACAGAACGATTCACTTTCAGTCCGAACGGGAGAGCCACCATCTCTTTGACCCATTCAAAAGGTAGCGCTAATTCTTGAGGAATCCATGCAATCTGTCTGCGGACACTATCGATAGTCGATATATCAAGCAATGTTTCCCCTACCTGTATAGATCCTTCTTTCAAAGGCACAAACCCCATTACCGCATTCAGCAACGAAGTCTTTCCACAACCGGATTGACCGACAATGCAAGCCGTTTCTCCCCTTTCCAGCTTCATATTGAAACCGGAGAAAAGCACTTCCGTACCAAAAGCAATACAGGCATTATTAATATGTAACATCTATTTGTTCTCTTGAAAATCTTGCCAAAATTGTTCTGTCATCTTAAACATTTGAGTATCCAAGCAGTCTTATCTATATAACAATAACCTCCTTTGCGGATTTTCTCGAAGTTCTGTATGCCGATAGGATAAATTTTATTACTCATATACTCATAACTTTATAAGTTGACAAATACAAAGATAGCCTTTTCCACCCAATAACACAAAGCCCGATACGAAAGTTTTTTCATACCGGACTCTAATGATAGCAGACAAATCAACTGTTTTTTAGAGAATGTAATTTAAACTGTATTAGCAAATAAAATAGTATAAATACATAATTCCACAAAAAAGTCCAATAATAACAACTATAGCGATTAATAATCCAAAATATCCAGGCCTCTTTTTACTGCTCGCTAGCTGCTGTTCTAAGTGCTTTGCATACACTTTGGCTTCTGTTAAATCTTTTGCAGCTTGAGTATTTTCTGCATTTAGCTTATCCAACGATTTTTGTAATTCATAATTCGTCGACTGCATTTTAGATATATTCTCATTAAAATCTTTTGTTTGATTTTCATTGCTATCTCTTAAATCTTTTAATTCCTTTTGCATCAAAATAAGCTGCTTCTGCAAAATATCAGTCTGATTTTTGTGACTATTTTGGCTATTTTCTGCATTCTTAGTTAGGATGGACAATTGATCTTGTAAACTTTTATTCCGTTTCTCCGCAATTTTAATTTGTTCAGCATACATTTTTTGAGCAATTTCATTGTTCTTCGTCAGTACTGTAATTTTTTCTTGTAAATCTTTATTTTGTTTTTCTGTATTTTTAATTTGTTCAGCATGCATTTTCTGACTAACTTCATTGTTCTTTGTCAATACTGTGATTTTCTCCTGTAGATCTTTATTTTGTCTTTCTGCATTTTTAATTTGTTCGGCATACATCTTTTGGCTAATTTCATTGTTCTTTGTCAATACTGTGATTTTCTCCTGTAGATCTTTATTTTGTTTATTTGCAGTCTCTATTTGCTCTTTAAACTGTGTTTTTACCTGTTTCACAAGAATAGCTCTAGACCTGTTTTTCTTCTGAATGACATTCTCAACCATCTCACTAAAATAACTTCCCAATCCATTAGGAGTTGATGCAACTTTATCAGCGATATTCTTAATAAATAACTTCTCATCTACATGACCAACAGCGCAAATAAGAGATGTTTGCAGATTCACAATTGTCTCAAGGACTAATAAATCGTCAAGGCTTTCAATGCCACCTCCACCACCACGAATTAGCGCAATTGCATCATAATGTTCCAAGTCCAATTTTTGCAAATAGGTGGATAATTCGATTGCATTACCGAAAGACACTCTATGTTCTGTAAAGTCTATATGCGAAGAGGCTGCATTTTTCCCAGCATTAAAATCAGACATTGTAATAGAAGTTGAAGCAAACAGTAAAGCTATCATTGGTTTCTCACCCGAAAATAATCTGTTTTCAAGCAAAGAATCCACATTTTTAAATCCCTTCAGACTTTTTAAATTTCGAAGCTCCATCATTTTTAACTCTGTATCTGTCATTACTTGATCTTTAACAACTTCAACACGAGTGACACCGAGAACTAACTGAATAAAACCATTTTGCTTTATTTGCCTGCCAATGATACCACCAATCACTACAAGATTACCATCTTTCAAATTTTCTCGTTGCTTAGGCGTTATCTTAACAGTTATTTCTTCTTGTGTATCTTCATCTCTGATAACATCATAACAAAATGCCCATTGAGTATTGTTTTTCGCACTTTTAAGATACACTCCTTTCAAAAAGATGACCTTTGCACTTGTATTTTGCTTAGCCAAATAACTTTGGAACATACCAAGTATTTCGGATGGTTTGTAGATATCGATATGTTCCAACAATTCGGTCATCTCTATTCTAAAGTATTCTAATTATTATCTTTAAATTCTTCTATTATTTTTTATGGTATGAAACCATATCTCCTTTATCATTACGATACATATCTATTTCTAAAAGATTCTCAGAGACAATTTTTTCTTTGTATTTAAAAATAAAAGTACGCTTACCATCATTGGACTGACACTTAATTGAAGTGTCTGTTTTAGAAATAATTATTCCATGTACTAAAGGATTAAAAGGAGGAATCATTAATTCAAATTTATCTGCATTCATCTTATAATAAATATCTCTTTGAGTTGGACTATCAATCGATTTAACACCATCCTCCCATAAACAATTTCTAGGAGAAGAAAATAAAAGATAATCTTCTCCCGAATTTATCTTATGAACATGAATAAAATACTTTTTAATATAGGAGCTATAATTAGAAGCCAATTGGATATTCATTTTATAACCTTGCATTCCATACTCTTTCTCACTTATTCCATAAAAAGATGGATAATGTCGATTCATATATAAAAAAACTTTATCTGCTACTTGATAGTTTTTACTGGGTATACTATCTAATAAGCCTTCAGAAAAATAGTCAACATCAAAATCAATCTCATGATCATTTTTCATATACAGAAATGCAGCTAAATAAATAGCTTCTGCTTCTAATTCTTTAGTCCCAATTGGCACACCTTTTTTCTTCAGATCTGAAACACTTTCTATAACATACTGCTCGACTGGGTCTGAATATTCTAGTGGCTTTTCAGACTGGGCACTTTGAAGTTGAGTTTCATCGATTTTGTCCTCACTTTCTTTATTTCCAAATAAATAATCAAATATATTCATGATTTTATTATTAATGTTGAGATGAATAATCCTTAAGCACAGTATCTTCTATTTCATCGAAGAATTGTTGAGAAAAAGTAACTCCTATACTTTGTTTTTCAATAGGTAACATTTTATATTCTGATATTACTTTTTCTAAAACTTCATCCATTACTATTCCTTTTTCTTTAAATAGTAATTGTTGACTATTAGGATTATAGAACAGAGTCATAAAATATGATTTCATAAATGCAATGAATTGTATTGTATTATCAATAATCGATTTGTCATTATACGGATTCATAAAACCAAAACCAGGTTTAAAATTACGAACACCATGGCTCGAATAATTCTCAATATATACCTCTATCATTTTATCTTGTAAAGTTTCGGGAGAATATTGTAGAATTGTCCAAATATAATAAGCAGAAACAGCTTTGATTTCTCCCTCATTCTCTTTGCAAGTCTTATAGAGGAAAAAGAAAGCATTTTCGGCTGCTACACTTAACAAATCTTTATCTTGCACGTTAGCCATAATTGTAAATAAAGCAAAAGCTTTACCAACCTTAAATTTATCTTCCACTTGAATCAATGCCATGCTACCAGCACGCGCTGTTACATTATACAAATTTCCCAATACTCCCATACAGTGATATAAATCACGATTCTCATAATATCTAACAGCTTCTATAGCTATTTCTGAAATTTTATCCATAATCTAATAATTTAAATACTTAACATAAAATCATTAATCAATATTCCAATATGCATTTGGATCGCCATCAAATATAGTATCAATCTCATCGTCACTATATCCCATTTCATCCTGAGCATAAGAACCACTATACCGATCATATGTACTGGATTCTATTAAAGATTCATTATCATATCTCATTTCATCAGTATTAGAATAATAATCGGACAACATATAATTCTCCCTTATATCCTCAATGCGTCTAATTACAGGAAAATTAATGTAAATGGCTTTCAACTCTTCCATAGCTTCATCAGATATAATAAATCTACAATATCGATTGTTGCAAATATTCAGCATACACCAAATAATATATTCTGGATTTATATCCATTACATCACTCAACGACAAACCTTTATATTTACCAAAATCGAACTCATCATCCATATGCTCAAAGTATGCCATATTTTCTATTTTGCTGAAAAGAACAAATCCTCTGGAGAATATACAACATATGACACATTTCCTGTCACAGAGTTTACAAAGCGACATACAACTAAAAAACAAGAAGTTACTGCAGATACACAATCTGTTGAATATGATGTTTTTTTATACATCAATATTTCTTCTGGTAATGTTCTATAATGAACCTTTGAAGAATCGTCTATGAATATTTGGGAAGATGCCTTTTTTAATTGTTGAAGATTTATTTGCTTTCTATTTCTGAATTCTTTATAATAATGATTAGTACTCAAAGCATGTATATATAAATTTTCTAATAAGAGGCTATGTTCTGCTTTATCACAGACCAGCTTTCTATAAATAGGCAAAATTGCAGATTCCTTTTTGGCAGATAGATCAAGCAAAGAGGTTTGTTCTACAGAAAATAAAATACGATCTGAGGCAATGATACCTAATCTCATATCCAATGGTATTGGATTAGTATTTTCCGCACATGGAATAAAACCGTAAACTTCTAGTTTTTCTACTAATTGTGAGCTTGCTATCATACCTGAAGTAAGCTCTTTACTCGATTTTAGTAAATCCAACAGATTTGTTGTACGCATAATTCAATGAAATTTAATATCTCTCAAAGCATAAAGTATATCTTTGATAAATTCTAATTCATGAGGACTCATATTTACTTTTAAAGTAGAATAATTCTGATTTATATTTATAATTTGAAAATCTAAAAAATCAGAATC
>NZ_JADMOU010000053.1:0-19757 GCF_015558905.1 Bacteroides sp. D55t1_190419_B8 | reverse complement strand
TGCATAGAACCATATTGTCAAGAGGGCTTCGCACCAAACAATTACTCGTAAAGCACGCCTCTTTAGGCTACTGTTGACGGAACAACAGGTTCAGACATTATGCTGAACAATTACTTGTACGACTTCTTGTCGCACCTAATATACAAAAATATATGTATTTTGTTTATCAGAGAATACAATTATAGTAGCCTTGAATCGAATACAGTAAATGCTATATTCTATTTACTTTGCGTTTACTTTGCGTATTCAGCCCAATTGGTATTCTTCATATCGCCACTTTTAGCCAACTCTGCGTGCATGCCCAGTGCAGCCTGAATAGCGTGCGGAGTCTGTGCTCTGTTACCGGCCAGCTTGAGGTAATCCCAAAGAAGCTCTTTATAGTCAGGATGTGCACAGTTTTCGATGATGGCTTGTGCGCGTTCTTTCGGGCTCTTGCCACGAAGATCGGCAACACCTTGCTCGGTGATAACGATATTGACATCGTGCTCTGTGTGGTCGTGGTGGGATACCATCGGTACGATCGCACTGATTTTACCTTCTTTGGCCACAGACGGACAAGTGAAGATAGAAATGTAAGCGTTGCGGGTAAAGTCTCCCGAACCACCGATGCCGTTCATCATTTTTGTTCCGCCGATATGGGTAGAGTTTACATTGCCGTACAGGTCAACTTCGATGGCTGTATTGATGGAAATGACACCGAGACGGCGTACTATTTCCGGGCTGTTTGAGATTTCCGACGGACGGAGAACCAGTTTATCGCGGAAGAAATCCATATCGTTGTAAATACCTTCCAGACAGTCGTTTGTAACAGTCAGTGAGCAGGCACTACCGAATTTGATACGTCCTTCGCGAATCAATCCGATCACG
This sequence comes from Bacteroides sp. D55t1_190419_B8, assembly GCF_015558905.1. Lineage (NCBI taxonomy): Bacteria > Pseudomonadati > Bacteroidota > Bacteroidia > Bacteroidales > Bacteroidaceae > Bacteroides > Bacteroides sp. D55t1_190419_B8. The sequence continues at coordinate 18,890 of NZ_JADMOU010000053.1, read as the reverse complement.
GAGTTCTGGATTACCTCTGTGTACATCTCAAATGCAGGAATCGTTTTGTCACGTCCCAATGCACCGAGTACGGCGTTGGCGATGTTTCCTACACCCGATTGCAAAGGCAAGAAACTAGGCGGGATAATACCGCGTTTCATGTCGGCAGCAAGGAAGTCGGCAACATTCTGTCCGATTTTGTCGGTCAACGGATCAGCAGCAGCGAAAGAACGCGCTTCATCCGGCCAGTTGGTTTCCACTACGCCTATAATCTTTTTCGGGTCTACCTGAACGTAAGGCAGTCCGATACGGTCACTCGGTTTGTAGATCGGTATTTCGCGGCGGTAAGGCGGGTCGAGCGGTTCGTATACGTCGTGCATACCCATACCGGATTTGCTGTGTGCGCTGTTCAACTCCACGATAATCTGGTCGGCAAGACGGCAGATAGTCGGCGAAATACCACCGGCGGCAGTCAGATAAATCTTTCCGTCGGGAGTCACTTCGCAGGCTTCGATAATGGCTACGTTCACTTTACCCATGAACCCGTAGCGCACTTCCTGTGCCATTTGTGAGAGATGTATGTCGTTGTAGGCAATCTCTCCGTTGTTCACAGCTTTGCGGAAGTCGGCGTTGGTAGTATAAGGAGCGCGGTAGCGGATGGCTTTGGCGCGTGACAGTACACCGTCACAGGATTCCCCTGTTGATGCGCCTGTGAAAATTCCTACTTGAAACGGGTTTCCTTTCGCATGTTCTGCTTCAGCAATTTTTGCGAGTTCGGCTGTTACAGCCTTGGCCGTTCCGGCGGGAGTAAATCCGCTTAGGCCGATGTTGTAGCCATGTTTGATCAGGCTTGCAGCTTCCGCTGCCGAAATACGATTGAATGACATAAATAGTAAATTTCGTGTTAAAATACAGTTGATATTTTATCGGTTAATAATTCGATATCTTATTAAAATTTCAGGCACGGATTACACGGATTTCACGGTTTTCGGAAAGTTAGGGATTGCATAAAGCAATAGCGTAATCCGTGTAATCCGTGCCTGAAATATATGTCTTTATAATTTCCGTCAGTATTTCCGTTGAAGTATCTCCCCCCAGATAATGGCTCGGCGGGCTTCTTCTGCCGAATGAATTGTGAAGTCTTCGTTGTTATCGGATGATTTGTTGAGAGCGTCGTAATGAGAACCTTGCCTGTTGTTCAATTGATCTTGCGCGGCACTGTTTGCCAGGGATGCGGCAACGGAAACTTCTTCTCTTTTCTTTTTCTGCTTCGGAACTTGTCCGGGTGGCGTCTGTTGTGAATGCTTTTTCCGGGTTGGCGGTTCGATAGGTTTAGGCTGGAACAATTCTTCCAGCGACTTGGGGCCGCCCCATGCCTCGGGCATAGGAACTGCATCCGGAGCTACTTCAACGGGGGATGGCATCGGGGAAACGGGGCGTTTATTCTTAGCTTTTTTCGATTTACTATTCTTATTCACCTCTTTGAATATTCCCACAAGAATGACACCTGCTATCAAGAGAAATTTCAAAAAATCTTCCATTGTGTTTCACTGCTAATTAGTTATCTGCCAAAGTTACGTATTTTATCTGGTTCAGGCTAACTTTTTAGTATGAAAAAAGGGCAGCTTCACAGCTCCCCTTAATTTTTTTAACCTAAACCTTAACTATGAAAAAATCTAATGTTTCTTTCATTGCACAAATGTGAAAAATAAATTTAAATTTGCCAAGCATATCGCCTAAAAATGTTTATTCCCTTAACATTAATTACAAATTTGCTTGCCAAATCATAAGTTTTTGCGTTATTTTGATATCAATTCACTACTTATTGAAAGCGAAGCCGTATCTTTGCATCCGAATTTTTAAACTAAGATTTGAGTATGAATGAATTAACGGGAGCGGACTTTAAATCCGCAACTGAAATGAATGATGACAACAAAAAGTTGTTTATCGAAACCTATGGCTGCCAGATGAATGTAGCCGACAGTGAGGTGATTGCCTCGGTGATGCAAATGGCGGGTTATTCCGTAGCCGAAACGCTGGAGGAAGCCGATGCCGTGTTTATGAATACCTGTTCCATCCGCGACAATGCGGAGCAGAAGATTCTGAATCGCCTGGAGTTTTTCCACTCGCTGAAGAAAAAGAAAAAGCACCTGATTGTAGGTGTATTGGGTTGTATGGCCGAACGGGTAAAGGATGATCTGATAACGAATCATCATGTCGACCTCGTTGTGGGGCCGGATGCTTACCTGACGTTGCCCGACCTGATTGCCGCCGTAGAAACTGGTGAAAAAGCAATCAATGTGGAGCTTTCTACTACCGAGACTTATCGGGATGTGATTCCGTCGCGTATCTGCGGCAATCATATTTCGGGTTTTGTATCCATCATGCGTGGCTGCAATAACTTCTGCACCTATTGCATCGTGCCCTATACTCGTGGACGCGAGCGTAGCCGTGACGTAGAAAGCATCCTGAATGAAGTGGCAGACCTCGTGGCGAAAGGCTATAAGGAAGTCACCCTGTTGGGGCAGAATGTCAACTCTTACCGTTTTGAAAGACCGACAGGCGAAGTGGTTACTTTCCCGATGTTGCTCCGAACGGTGGCTGAAGCAGCTCCGGGAGTGCGCATTCGTTTCACAACTTCCCATCCGAAAGACATGAGCGATGAGACGCTGGAAGTAATTGCGCAAGTCCCCAATGTGTGTAAACACATCCATCTGCCTGTGCAGAGCGGCAGTTCGCGTATTCTGAAACTGATGAACCGTAAATATACCCGTGAGTGGTATCTGGACCGGGTGGCAGCTATCAAACGTATCATTCCCGATTGCGGATTGACTACCGATATTTTCTCCGGTTTTCATTCTGAAACGGAAGAGGATCATGCCTTGTCACTTTCGCTGATGGAAGAATGTGGATACGATGCTGCTTTCATGTTTAAATACTCCGAACGTCCGGGAACGTATGCATCGAAGCATCTCGAAGATAATGTGTCCGAAGAGGTGAAAGTGCGTCGCCTGAATGAGATTATCGCTTTGCAGAACCGTCTGTCTGCCGAATCCAACCAGCGTTGCATCGGTAAAACGTATGAAGTGCTTGTAGAAGGAGTTTCCAAGCGTTCGCGCGATCAGCTGTTCGGCCGTACGGAGCAGAACCGTGTGGTGGTGTTCGACAGAGGTACGCACCGTGTAGGTGATTTTGTCAACGTGCGTGTCACGGAAGCCAGTTCGGCTACGCTGAAAGGGGAAGAAATCTGATTTTACCACAGAGGACACGGAGGACACAGAGTTTCAAGGAAGAAAAAGACCTCTGTGTCCTCTGCGTCCTCTGTGGTGAACCTTACATCATCATGTGTCTCCTGATGGAGAACTTCACAATTGCCATCGCATTGATGGACGCGAATGGAATATCCATCGGCTCATGATGAGTATTATAGCTCACGAGCTTTAAATACCCTTCTTTTTCCGAACGATTCACGTACTTCACCGCCAGATACTCGTCTCCGTCAATCATAAACGACACCAGGTATATTTCCCCGTAAATCACGTTGTCGAAACTGCTAATTTCCTTGTATCCGATAATATCTCCCGATTTCAATATAGGATACATGCTGTCTCCGTTGACGTAGACTGCTCCGTCGCAGACGGAAATATTCGGAATCAATATCTTTCCCAGTGCATACTGCTTTTTGTTGGTGAACAATGTTTTCAGGTTCGCAGCTGCCGTAATGTCGTATAATGTCACGCTACGGTCGTCTATCGGTTCGGGTGTTTTCGGATTGTGTATAATTTCGACTTCTCCCTGCACCAGTTCACTTTCACAAAATCTCGGTTGGTGTTTCGGATTCCCTTTTCCCAATAATAACCAATTGTAGTCCACTTTGTCCCCGAATTTGTCAAGCAGCAGACGAAAATCAATACTGTTTCGTGCTCCCCAATTGGTTACTGTTGCTCTCGAAACTTCCAGATATTCAGCTAGTTCACTGTCTCTCTTTAAGTTCAATGCCTGTTTGGCACGCTTGATGATACCTAATACATCCAAATTTGTATCCATTCTGTTTTTTTATTTAAAAGACTAATCCCGGATTTATAAATGGCAGCTATAAAATGGCTGACTAAAAAATGTGTTTACTATATGTTTATAATCAATGACTTGTAAAATAGTTAAGATTAAAAATGAAAATCGCTGTTTTATTTATGAAAAAAATATTCTATCTTTGTCCCATTGATTAATAGAAAACGTTTCAAAAATATAAATTAAAAACGGATATGCCATGCAAAACTTCAAGAAAAACACCGAAACCTTGAAAATTTCTCATCCGCCGCCTGCGGAAAGCTTGCTGATACCTGTTAACAGCTATTTCCTCAAGTGTTAATAGCTATTTCTCTAACCATTAATATCTGAGACGCCAGATGTTAATACCTGGCAATAGGATAACAAAAGGATAACATATTGTATACGAATACTCCGTATTTGAATGATTACAGACCTGACTGATAGAAACTAGTATTTATAATTTATAATTGGATAACAAAATGAAAAGCTCAAAAGTACAAACACTGTGCGTTTGCGGATGTTGCAAACGCTCTCTTCCGGCAAGTGCCTTTTATATCAATAAGAAAACCGGTCTTCCCGGCAACTACTGTAAAGAATGTCGTAAAACTGTCAGCCGGAACCACCGGAAGAACGAGAAATGCTCCCTGGCATGCAACAGGGAAAGCAGTTATCCGGTAATTACCTCTACGGAAGATCCCACGTTGCGGCGGGAACTTATTCTGCATGCCCTTGAAACCGTAGCTGCCAGCATTGAACGGAAAAGGCGGAAAGTCCGTGAATCGGAGTTTGAACCCGAATCAGGTTCTGAATCCCAATCCGGATCAGTCTTTGAATTGGAATTAGAATCAAAATCAGGATTAAAATTAGAATTGGCAGACTGATTTATAAAAACAATTTATATCATGGGACGAATAAAACAAGGGCTTGACTATTTCCCTTTGAATACCGATTTTATGCACGACCGTGTCGTACGCCGTGTGATGAAGCGTGAAGGCGATTCCGCCTTCACAATCCTGCTCTATACCCTGTCTTATCTATATTCGGGCGAGGGTTATTATATTCATGTCGACGATGACTTCTATGACGAACTCTCCGACCAGCTCTTCAGCACGGATAACGATAGTGTCCGGCGGGTGCTTCATCTGTTTGTGGAGTACGGTTTCTTCGATTCCTCTCTCTACGAACGTTACGGCATCCTGACTTCCGCCGACATTCAGCGGCAGTTCCTTTTTATCACTAAACGTCGCAGCCGCCGTCATATTTCTCCGGACTATTGTCTGCTGCCGGATGAGGAAACCGTACACTCCACCCTTCCGGATGCTGTTGCAGAAACCCCGGATATTGTAACGCAAACCCTCGATACTGTAACAGAATCCCCGGGTACTGCAACAAAAAGCACCCTCATAAAAAGAAAAGAAAAAGAAAGGAAAGAAAACATCCTCCCTAACCCTCCTTTGCCCAAAGGAGGGGATGAGGAAGAAGAAGGAGGAGATTTTTCAAACAGAAAACCGACGAAGAAGAAACACGAACTGACACAGTCGGATATTGACCGGATGCAAGCTCCTGCTGACGGACACCCGCGCAACCTTTCCGGACTGTTGGATAACCTTCGTCTTTATCATATTCCTCCCTCCGAACAGTATGCAATCGTGCTGAAAAGTAATTACGGAGAAATCGGTGGTAAGGTTTGGAAGGGTTTTGGTGTCATTCGGGCAAGTGCCGGAAAGATCAAACTGCCCGGTCATTATTTGTTGAGTGTCCTGAATAACTGAATTAATAAGGATTGTGATGCTGTTTTGTTATGTAATATGTTGTAAATTAGTAATATAATAACAGATTTCTATATTAACGAATTTATTAACGCACACTTTTAAAATCTCTTGCACAGACAGAAATAAGGTCTTATATTTGCATTGTCGATAAGCTTAAAGACACAGACTAACTAGAATTATTAACGACTAAAAACTATTACAATTATGCCAGTATTGTACAAACCCTTCCAGTCAACTCTGGAAGACAAAAAAAGCGGTAAAAAACTCTTCTATCCCCGAGTTGTACGTTCGGGAAACGTAGATTCCGCACAACTTTCGAAAGAAATAGCAGCCTACTCTTCCCTCTCTCCGGGTGACGTAAAAAACACACTCGACAACCTTGTGACGGTGATGGGGCAACACTTACAATCTTCGGAAAGCGTAAGCGTGGACGGTCTTGGTACCTTCCGTATGGTGATGGTGGCTCGCGGCAAAGGTGTGGAAACCTCTGACGAAGTGTCGGCTGCACAGGCTACGCTTACCGTCCGATTCCAACCGGCGACTACCAGGAACCTTGACCGCACTACCGCTACCCGTTCGATGGTGACCGGTGCGAAGTGTGCTCGTTATGATAAACTTGTTTCCGATGCGGGTAGTGCGGAAGGCGGTAACTCCGGTGGAAGCGACAAGCCCGGTGGAGGCGGTAATGAAGGAGGTGGAGAAGCACCCGATCCGGCTGCATAAATGGTGTCACAGCAGTGAATAGTACACAAAATGTAAACGACAAACTTCGTAGGCTTAACTAAACATTTGACTTTTAACTAAACTAGAAATCATCCACTAACATGAGGATTATCAACTTGATTGTGGTGCATTGCAGCGCCACGAGGGAGGATTGTACACTTTCTCCGGAAGATTTGGACCGGTTGCACCGACGTCGCGGATTCAACGGAACAGGCTATCACTATTATATCCGCAAGGATGGAACAGCGCATCTCACCCGAGCAATCGAACGTGTCGGAGCACACGCAAAAGGTTTCAATACTCATTCAATAGGTATCTGCTATGAAGGTGGTCTGGACTGCCGGGGACGCCCGGCAGATACCCGGACTCCGGCACAACGGGCTACTCTCCGGCAACTTGTTGAGCAGTTGCAAAGGAAATTCCCCGGCTGCCGGGTATGCGGACACCGGGATCTTTCGCCCGATCTCAATGGGAATGGTGAGATAGAACCGGAAGAGTGGATTAAATCGTGTCCGTGTTTTGAGGTGGCAAAGGAATTCAAGGAACTTGAGGAGTTTGCTATCAAAACAGAAAAAACGGAAGAACACAGAGTAACACAACACATTAAAGAACAGAAAGGAGGTAAATGATGGCAATGAAGAAATCAGTTTGGGACATGATCCTGAAGGTGGTTATCGCAGTGGCTTCGGCTTTGGCCGGCGTTTTGGGCGCTAATGCGATGAATTTGTAAAAGCATAGAGTTAAGTAGTAGTTCTTCCATGAATCATGATCTTGTGAAATGGAAGGGCTCTGCTAATTCACTTTGTATTGACTGAACTATTTTATTGATGAATAATTGAAAAAACGAATTATGAATTATCTATATACGAATAAAAAAATAATGCTAAAGAGGCTATTCCTTATATTGTCAGCCTTTTTTGCGGCTTTGTCTGCCAATGGGCAGAGTGAAGATGGAATTAATCTGGATGTTCCAAGATTTGTTCCACTTTCTCCATCGGCTACGGCTATGGTGAAATACCAGTCTTATCCTGTAGATCATTGTACGGGAGTACCTGACATAACGATTTCCTTGTATGATATTGTGGCAGGAGAGGTTACCATACCTGTTACCTTGTCCTATCATGCTTCGGGGCTTAAACCCAAAGAAGGGAGCGGATATGCGGGAACAGGCTGGACATTGAATCTCGAACCGTCTATAGCCCGGCAGGTGGTTGGGGTGGCGGACAATGACTATTATGGGTGGTTTGATCGATATTTCTCTCAAAATACAGTCCCCGGTGATGAAAGAGACAGATTGATTTATTATGGGGAGATGGTAGATAATAAACGGGATACACGTCCTGATAAATTCACTTATAAATTGCCGGTCGGTGGTGGAAGCGGATATTTTTCAGACAGGTCTTCCCCCCTTATTACTGTGCCTCATAACAGCGATGTTGTAAGGTATGCTGAAAGTGATATGAATATAACAGATGGAAATGGCGTCAAATATTTGTTCAACGGTGTACACGAGAAGATGAATGATATTATTACCCGCTGGATGTGTACCTCTATTTGTTCAGCCCGTTATCCGCATCATACATTGGTTAGTTTTCAGTATCAAACGCTTCAGAATCAATTGGAACCTGGTTCATATTATAATTTGAATGACAGGCTGGTATTTGATGAAAGGGATAAAGACGGGAGTCCCAAATTGTATCTGATGGAACAAAAAAGCGGTGGCAATAACTATTATCAAATCACTGCAGGCAGATCGTCAGGTTCCTCCTCCTCCTTACCCAATGCCAATAAAGAGAGCGTTTCGAGCTATGTAGCGAATATGAGTTACCCATCAGGTAGTTACTGTGCGGAGGGTAGAATGAGCACTACCCGATTGACGCAGGTGGGTTTCATGGGAAACAGATTGTCTGTCAGTTATAAAGCGGTAGGTGAAGTGCCTAACAATACAAGCGTGTTAGATAAAATGCAAGTGACGGATGAGAATGGAGAAGTGGTGCGTACTATTACCTTTTATGTAACTCCCTATAATGGAAAAACCTCTTTGACCAAACTTGATTCTGTACGTATCTCCGCTCCCGGTGTAGAATCGCAAACTTATTCATTCAGGTATGTGGGTGTAAACAGCGTTCCTTCCATCTATACGAAGGCTGTAGACCATTGGGGGTTTATGAACGGTTCGGAAGCGAGTGCTAATGGTAGTAAGTTGACGGTGCCGAACTTTTCAAAAAGAATACCTTTACCGGATACCAATAACACGGGAAGAAAAGACACTGTATTATTTGAGAATACAGTCGGGATAGACCGTGAAGCGTCTGGCAACATTGTGGGTATTCTTGACCGGATAACAGATCCGCAAGGTGTTGAAACCTCTTTCTCTTACGAAGGTAATTACGGCGCATTTCGTGACAATAACCAACGGGCGGAGTATAGAGACTATCTCTATCCGGTTGGCGGCTTGCGGGTGAAGAGCATAGAAACCTACGATCCGAAAACAAGGAAAAGAATCTGTAAGAATTATAGATATGGTCTGACGGTTGTCAATGATGAAAAGTATGAACCCATTTGGGGTGGCGGGGCTGTCAAGCACATAGTTACAGAGCGCGATTATTGCTCCACAGTGACACAAGTATTGGACAACGGACAATTTTTATGGAACGAATACTTGACTGTCTATCATTCAATGCCCGTATCTAATATCACATTTCGTAATGGAAGTCCGGTGATGTACAATGTTGTCAGTGAAGAGATATTGGGAGGAGGCATTTCACAAAAGACCGTCTATTACTATCATGTGGATGCGCATGCTTTTGAGGACGTTCTGCATTGGGAAGATGGAGAGAATACATCCGCTTCTGTCCGGAAGTTTATGTTGAATCAACCGGAAAACGTTTTGAATCGACTTGGACGGATGCTTCCCGGACATCCTTATGAACCTTCTGATGATTTTGTTACAAGCTATTCTGCGACCAACCAGAGAAATGGGGCACTTATGCGCATAGACCGTTTCGACGGGCAAGAGCTGGTGTCATCTGTCCGATACAAATATAAGAAAGTAATTGCTGGTCCGTATAACATTCCTGTGGACCTTCCTGTCCGGAAGCTGATGGTGGATGTTGATTTGTACATGAAAAAACCGAATGGACTGCTTGACAAGCCGGTATTTGTGGTTGACAATGACAATACCCATTCCGCTACGAATATGAGGACCACTTATTATTTGGATTGTGAAACGTATTGGGCCCTCGATAAAGAAACGACACAATACTACTGCAAGGTGAATGGGAGACGACAGATGATGTCGACAGAAAAGCAATATACGTATGACGACGGGCATCTTTACAAACCCGGCTCCTCGCTTAAGCCATGTAGGGTGGATTTTACAAACAGTGACGGTATACAGTTTTCGGATCACTATACCTATCTGGATGGTTATCCTGCCATACTTTCTTTGCACAAACACGTCGAAGACGAGCAAAGCACGGAAAAGAGAGCCTTGTTCAAGTCCGGTACATGCCTTCCGGAGAGGGTACAGTTTAAAACCGACCGAATGGCGGACTTTCGTGACGAGGTCGTATACAAATCGTATGACAGTAATAGCAATGTGTGCGAAATTGCAGCAAAGGACGGGACGCCTGTTCTCTTTATTTGGGGGTATCGCAACCGCTATCCCATAGCCAAGATCGAAAATGCCACCCGGCAACAAGTGGCTGTGGCGCTTGGTTATGATGGAAACATCGAAGACGTTTTCGGTGATTGGGCTTCACTTGCCGTACCTACTGAAGAGATATGGGATAAGATAAACTCTCTTCGTGAGAGACTTCCCGGTAATACGCGGGTTACCACCTATGAATATGCCCCTTTGCAGGGAGTTGTTTCCATTACCGATCCCAATAATGTCATAACGAAATTTGAATATGATAATTATAGCCGGCTGACAGATCGTTATTATCTGGATGCGGACACCCGTAAGGTAATGCTTCAACAGTATATTTATCATTTTGGTAAATGACCAGTAATTCAATGAATGGTTTAATTTGATAATGAATTTGATTTTTTATGAAAACTTATATCTGTTTATTTTTCTTGTTGTTCTGCTCTGTCGGTTCGTGGGGGCAGTCTTTGGAAGAACGAATGGCAACGGCCATCGATATGGGTACGTATTCGGAACCGTTTACTTATGAAGATACCCAGAATACAGCCCATTTTAACTGTGGATTCACACCTCCGACTGATATGGATAATACGGGAGTGTTGATATCCAAGGATGTTTTTTACAAATTGACTGTGACGCAACCTATGAAGATTAGAGCCAGTGCAAAACCCAGTATCACTTATGATGGTACTGTTTTCCTGCTCAATTCTTCGGGTATTCTTCTAAGTCGTGCGATTTATGTAGAAGAAGCATGGGGAGATTATGGATATGGTCTGCTGCCTGGCGTGTACTATCTGGTTGCTAAACCTAACATCTATGAAGGTCATAAACCGGTGGATGCGGAAGATGTTACTATTTATGTAAAGACAACGCCTCGTGAGACAGGCGAGGATTTTTACAATCCGTTTGAGTTGGGGACATTTGGTGAGAATTTCGCGTTGACCGAATTTATAGATACGGATCCGTATCAATGTGATTATAATGCCAGTGACAACTATTGGGACAATTATTTTCGGCATGATTTAATTTATCGCTTCACTCTGACAGAACCGATGGAAGTTTGTCTGGATGATAATGGAACTGAATGTCCTAGGGAAGGGGATTCTTACAGTGTTCACCTTCTTTCCGCTTTGCATGATCTTGTTGTTCCCATCCGCACGCAAAAGCTTGGTACAGACTACGAGCTGAATGTGTATGATTTGGGCGCGGGCACCTATTATATTTATATTTATGTTGATGCACCTATTTGGGGAGTGAATTATAAGATGAACTTGAGCGGACGGACATACGCTCCCGGTATTAGTTTCTCCCGTCCTGTTGATATAGGCAGTCGGGCGGACAGCTTTCAATATACAGATGTTCAGAACTCGGAACTCATGTCCGGCAACTTTCCGGAGAAAGCCGGCAATGAAGTTTTCTATCGGTTGGAGCTTGAAAATCCGATGGAACTTCAAATAGACAATTGCGGTTCGGAAGTTGCAGACACCTATTTGCAGGTGTTTTCTCAAACGCAAAAGTTATTATATTCCAATGACGATTCGGATGGTGACAGTGGATGTGCGGATACAAGAAGTGCCCGCATCCATATACCCGTGTTGCTTCCCGGCGTCTACTATATTGTGACCGACGCGGAAGAGAATGGGAACATTTCCCTGTCCGTGAACGGGCGGCTTCTTGCACAAACGGGAGACACAAAAGCGCTTCCCATCAATGCCGGAACATATAAGGCAGGGCTCTTCTTTTCCGATACCCGAGATACCTCTATAGACTATACGGATGCTTATCCGGCAAGACCTACGAATGACGTATTTTATAAGTTGGTATTGCAAAAGGAGATGGATGTGGTGTTCAGTCATTGCGGTTCGGAACTGGAAGATACCTATATGAGCATCTTGAATGAATCCGGTGAGCTCCTTTATAGCAATGACAATTATGCGGGAGAAGGGCAGTGTGAGAATGAGAAACATGCCTACATCGAGGTCAGGAAACTTCCTTCAGGCACCTATTATGTTGTTTCGGAAGGCAGTGTCGGTAATGGACGGATCACTACGACAATAGAGGCACCGAACTTTAGTGACGCATTGTGTACGACCGAGGGCCAGCCCTGTGTGATTACCCTGACTCCCACTGTCGCCACAGATGATCTCTCCCGACTGCAGACCCGTGATTATCTTCGCGAGATACAATATTTTGACCATTTCGGCAATCCTTCCCTGCATATTTCTCACGGTGCCACTCCTTATAGGACCGACCTGCTCACATTGCAGGAGTATGACGGGATCAACCGCGAGTCCAAACTTTGGCTTCCGGTAGCAGAATCGACTGCCGGCGGCGCCTTTCTTCCATCTGCGGAAGTCAGCGAGGCCGTTTGCAAGGCAAGTTATTATGAGGCAGACAGCTCTCCCTTCAGCTATCCTGAATACGACAGCTCTTCGTTGAACCGGATTGTCAAGAAGTATAGTCCCGGATCCGCCTGGAAAAACCATCCGGTCAAAACAGACGTGTTGACCAACATCGGAAGTAAAGATGCTGTTGATCGGGTCGACAGCTGCTTTATCGTGTGTCGCTATAGCATAAAGAATGACAGTTTGGTTTGTGCCGGTAAGTATGATGTCGGCGCATTGGAAGTGGTTCGCACGATAGATGAAGACAATCATGTGAGTTATGAATTTAAAGACAAGGCCGGTCGCATAGTTCTCGTTCGTCAGTCTGATGATAATCAACTATCTTATGATACGTACCATGTTTATGATAACTATGGCAACCTGCGCATGGTGTTGCCTCCGATGGCAGCCGATTGTTTTTTCGATGAAGGAGAATGGTCTGAAACGGCTCCCGTTCTTCAGCAATATGCCTATATCTATCATTATGATGCTGTTGGTCGCTGTATCTACAAGAAACTTCCGGGATGCGATCCTGCTTATACCGTTTATGACGCTGCCGATCATCCTGTCTTTACTCAAGACGGGGAACAGCGTGAGCGGAACGAATGGAGTTTCAGTATTCCCGATGCTTTCGGCCGGGCGGTATTGACCGGAGTTTGTACGAATGTGTTGGATTATGCTTCCAATCCTTTGGATACTATCGTCGTGTATGCCGATTGGGCAAATGCGGAGAATGAGTTGAAAGGCTACCAATTGGAAGGTGTAACCTTAAATTCTCCGATCATTCAGTCTGCCAGCTATTACGACCACTATGAGTTTTTGGGTAAGAACGGCATCCCCAATGACATGGCCACTGTTTACGTTGAGGAAACAGGCTATGGCAAGCGTAATGCAGGTGGCTGTAAGGGACAGCTGACAGGAATTTGTACATCCCTCCTCTCTTCCCGCCCGGGTACTTTTACGTATTCAGTGATGTATTATGACGACCGTTACCGGATAATCCAGCAAAGGGGTAATAATGAGCTGGGCGGTACGGAGATTGTCCATACGGCTTATAATTTCTCGGGAAATCCCTTGGAAGAAAAACGTATACATACAGTTCCGGGTACTGAACCAATCGTAGAATTGCACCGATATACGTATGACCATGCCAACCGTCTATTGAAGACCAGCTATCAGCTGAATGATAATACTCCGATTGTTTTAGTAGACAATGTGTATGATGAGATAGGTCGTTTGAAAACTGATAAACGTAATGGTGTATATGAGTTACGAACTGACTATACATATAATCTTCGTTCGTGGCTAAAAGGCATTAATGGTCCATTGTTTAACCAGACGCTTAACTACCAGGAAACACTAGAGGGAACTACTCCCTGTTATAATGGTAATATCAGCCGCATGTGTTGGCGGAGTGGCGAGGGTGGCATAGTTACTGATTCGCAAGGTAAGGGTTACAGTTTCACTTATGACGGTCTCTCCCGCTTGAAAGATGCTATTTATGGAGAAGGTACTAACTTAAAACAAAACCGTAACCGCTTCAATGAGCAAATAACCGGCTATGACAAAATGGGTAATATTCTGGGCCTGCTTAGATACGGTCAAACCGATGCGGATTCTTACGGTCTGGTTGATAATCTGAATCTGACTTACAATGGCAATCAATTACAGTCTGTTTATGATAATGCCACCAACTCTGTATTTGGTAACGGTATGGAGTTTAAGGATAATGCCAATGAAACGGTAGAGTATGAATATGATAAAAACGGCAATCTGACTAAAGATTTAAACAAAAATATAACTGGAATTCAATATAATATCTTAAATTTGCCTAGTCACATTAGCTTTGCTGACGGAAGTCATATTGTATATGAATATGCTGCAGACGGTAGGAAAGTCCGTACCACGCATACAATAAACAATAACGTTACGTCCACCGTTTATTGTGGCAATGCGATCTATGAGAACGGGATTTTGAAGATGTTGCTGAATGAGTCTGGTTACTATAGTTTCCAAGATAATAAATTCCATTTCTACATTAAAGATCATCAGGGAAATATCCGTGTAGTTGCTGATGAAGCCGGTAAAGTCGATGAAGTGAATGATTATTATCCTTTTGGTGGTTTGATGTCTAATGCAGGCAATAACGTTCAGTCTTATAAGTATAATGGTAAAGAGTTGGATCGGAAAGGCGGATTGGATTGGTATGATTATGGAGCTAGACATTATGATGCGGCAATAGGTAGATGGCACGTGGTGGATCCGATGGCGGAGAAATATTATGGATTAACTCCCTACAATTATTGTGGTAATAATTCTATAAGATATATAGATCCTGATGGGATGGACTGGTATAAGAGGAAAAGAGAAAATAATGGGACAGATGAAGAAGATGATGAATGGGAATATTACTATAATGAGGATATACATTCTCAAGAACAATTGGATAAAGCGATCAGAGGAGCAAGATATTTGGGAAAAACTTATCAAAAAGATAATATTTATTATTCTTTATTTGGTAGTAAAAAAGATGCAAAAACTTTGGCTGGTATCATATATAAAAAAATAGATGAAGCAATAATTTCTGAAACTATTCCCAGAAATACTAGAAGCAGCAAATATGACACAGAGTCTATAGGAAGTCCCATGACTGATTTCTCTATTGAGGGCATGAATTTTAAATCATCTCGTTTTGTTGGTATAGATACCCATAGAAATGAATATAGTATAGAATATGAAGGAAGTGATAGTGGTATCTATTATGTCTTAGGTGGAGATATGAAGGCACAACTAGAGGATTGGGTTGGAAATAGGGATATGCCTAAAGATTTTGGAGGATGGCAATCTGGAGAAAAGGCTTATTTAATAAGGTTTGTAAATAAAAAGGACATGATGTTGTTAGCTTGAAATATTCAGCGATGGGCGCAGGTTCGTTGATAAATAAACATAGACGATTATTTTATAATAAATAGTTATGAGAAAGATAATATTATACATATTGTGTGGCTTTATGTTTGTCTTATGTAGTTGTAGGAGTGTTAAATTGAACAATGTGTCATCTGATTACAATTTTAAGTATGATTTATATCATCACATTAAATTGTTTTATCGTGTTTATTTGCGATATCCTACTGTTGTTGAATTACAGCATTTTTGTTGGGAAATGATCAACGAAATCAATGATAATGCTTTTACTTCGTTTGATGAATATGAGAGTTCTTTGACGGCAATAGCGGCAGGACATGATGATTTGTTGCGGTGTTTGTTATCTAATACTGATTATATTTCATTTAAGCGGGCGACAAATGGATTGTATGTACTTTTAGGTGGTAAGAAATGGATAAAAATAGAACTGGATGTGTGCGAGATGCTAAAAAATGGACGTTACTTAACGTATATATATGATTCTGTGGGACATGAAATACCAATAGATGACGTTTTTGTGGATAGCCTTTATTCTGGAATGAAGGCTATATGTCAAAAACACTTACCTGATTCTATGTTGGTGGATGATGATGCTCAATTATGTCTTTTAAGATATGAAAGAAATGTTAGATATCAGGTGTATTGTCCACTAAATTATAAAATAGAACAGAATGATCATATGAGTGAATTAGGTTGTTTCTTGGATACATTCTTACTAAAAAGAAATGCTCAAACGATTCAAATTGCAACCGTTTTTCCGCAGTCTTATTTTAAAGAGAACTAGACTAAATTTCTTAGAATAAGATAAAACTACCTGATTGATAGACTTTACTGTTTATTAAGCAGGTAGTTTTTAACGGAGTCCTTTGATTCTACAGGTAGATATTTTGAAAAACAGGAGAATCAAATATTGTATATGAATATGCTGCAGACGGTAGGAAAGTCCGTACCACGCATATTATGAATAATGATACAACAATAACTGTTTATTGTGGCAATGTGATCTATGAGAACGGGAAGTTGAAGATGCTCTTGAATGAGGCGGGATATTATAGTTTCCAAGATAATAAGTTTCATTTCTATCTGAAAGATCATCAGGGTAATGTAAGGGTTGTTACTGATGAGGCAGGTAATGTTGATGAAGTGAATGATTATTATCCTTTTGGTGGTTTAATGTCTAATGGATGTAATAACGTTCAGCCATATAAGTATAATGGCAAAGAGTTGGATCGGAAAGGTGGATTGGATTGGTATGATTATGGGGCGAGGTATTATGATGCGATGATAGGAAGATGGCATGTACCTGATATATCAAGCGAGAAGTATTATAACTGGAACTCATATACATTTTGTAAAAGTAGTCCAATATTGAGAGTTGATGTTGATGGAAAGGATGATTATGTTATAAACGAATCGGGAAAATTATTTAATACTACTCCTGTGAAGATGAGAGGTAAAAGCCCAACAGATAATTTATTTCTTTCTACAGATCGTTCGATAATGGTAACAGTTAACAGTGGATTGCTTGGCGAAATGTATAAGGTGCAAGGAGAAAATAATAATTCGTTTTCTTATTATGGAAGTACACAAGACTTGGAGACGGCTGTAGCTGTTTTTAAATTTGGGGCAGATTATACATCTGTGGAATGGAAATTGGATGTGTATGACGATGATGGTACGAGAACTGCGGTTGTCACGACAGATCGAAATTCATATGGAGTTAATGGCGAGAACGCTAAAAATGAACTCTCTGTACAAGGAGATAAAATTATAGATATTCATTCTCATTTGATTGGAGGAACTAAGGGAGGAGCTGGTAATGATTTTAATTTGGCTAAATCCCAGCGCAGAAATGCAGTTTATCTAAAAGATAATGGACTAAAGAAAGATAGAAAAGGAATGTTGTACGAATATACTAAAAATCAAAGTCGGGTAAAATCTATTCGAATATTGGGTAATACAGATTTAGTACGATATGTAAAATATTAACAATATACTTATGAAGAACTTGGTTTATGTTATCTTATTTATTTTATTGGGAGGATGTGTTTCCCCCTCTTTTTCGCCAGTGGAGATACATCAACGAGTGGCAGAACAAGTTAAAGTATTGATAGATAGTGGATATCTACAAACGCCATATATTGAAATAAATGAAGTATTATCAAATGATTCCAGCATTATTTATAGTATTAAAGGGTCGGATTCTCCAGGTTCGGATGGTGCAGAGTTGCCTTCTAAAGTGATGACCTATAAAGGGAAATATCTTTGTTTTATAGAATT
Source organism: Bacteroides sp. D55t1_190419_B8 (assembly GCF_015558905.1). Lineage (NCBI taxonomy): Bacteria > Pseudomonadati > Bacteroidota > Bacteroidia > Bacteroidales > Bacteroidaceae > Bacteroides > Bacteroides sp. D55t1_190419_B8. Next base: position 1,125 of record NZ_JADMOU010000053.1, on the reverse strand, counting down.
AGATGAGCAGGAAATGTCGCGAACTGAATTGTTTGAAAAAGGAATTGTGGCGGATTCTAATTTTCATGAGAATCTCCATTTGGACGATGGGTGGGTATTGGCTCTTCGGAAATATGAAAATGGGTCAACTTTGGTAAAAAAGGTATTATCATCGGCTTTTCTTTTTGAATATCCGCAACTTTGGTCCTATTTTTCGGGAGAAACACCTCAAGGAAAACCTGCATTAATGGCTTTGTTTACACATGATATTATTGTTCCGGATTCGTGTATTTCTACTCTTTTTGATTTAGAACTGGATAGTATGAGATACTATATAAGAAGATTTAGTGGGAAGATTAGTGTGAGAAATTTAACAGATTCTATATTATTAATGAATAATCCAACGAGGAATATGTGTTATGCAGTAGTAAATGGAGAGGATACATTAAAATTAATATTAAGGGATTCATTGCCTGTTATGATTGGACCTCATGGCTATCGTTCTTTACGGTATGATAGTGAGATACCTTATTCATTTCTTGGAAAGTTGCCTGATCGAAATGTTTGGATGTCGATGTATAAGCTGTTCAGTGATTCAACTTTTTGTTTCTTAAATATCAATGGAGCACCACAAAGTTTTAGAATAATTCATGGTGGAAATTATTTTAGTTATTTAAGGGATTCATTGTCATTAAGAAATAGATATATTTATAATGAAGGCGTTGATGATAAAGAAGAAAGAATACGTAGATTTTTTAAGTGGTAATTTGTAGAGAAATAGATTGATAGTTAAATATCGAACATTTTAAATTGTATTACCCTGATATAGGTTGACTATTTTGTAATCTCATTTGGTTGCTGCCCTGATATGGAATTAGAAATTATTCTGTGTCAGGGTATTTTTTACATAAATGCGGAAATGAAAAGTTGTTTTCTCAATATAATATCTTAAATTTGCCTAGTCACATCACTTTTTTTATTGTTATGGTTTGCCTGCGGTTTGGTTTATGTTGGCACAAGGAGCAAAGCGGTGCCATGATAGAGGTACACACAGGTTGGTATCAAATAAGTAAGCATCCGATAAAGTCCCCGTTTTCTCTGTCATATTTTCATAGCACCTTTGCCTGTGCAATATTGCATGAACTT
>NZ_JADMOU010000052.1:0-21623 GCF_015558905.1 Bacteroides sp. D55t1_190419_B8 | reverse complement strand
AATTATTAATCAAAAATACAACTCAATGTGGGCTACAATACCTTTGTGGGTATTATAGCCGTACAATGAGTGCTTACATGTTTTTTAAAGTTTCAGATTACAAAACATCCTTTATTTGTGAATAGTTCATCCCATTACTTTTAATTTTATCCTATCGAACTATTCTACACACGAGTTGTTATCATTTCATAATCAAAACAATAGAAATATGAGCAGACGTAGACAGTTAGAGCATGAAGTATCTGTTGCTCAAGAAAGAATAAAGAAAGCTACAAAAGATACACCGAAGGATATCCTGAAATTATGGGAACAAGAGCTGGTAGACCTGGAATTGGAACTCAATAATATGGTGGATGATGAAGAAGATAACAATGAGGATTAACAGAAGAAAGGCGCGCTAGTTTCCTAGTGCGCCTTTCTCTATTACTGTATATGTATTCAGTATTAATTCTTTGGCAATGCTTCTTTTACTACCATTGAACGACCTACATATTCTGCACCGTTCAATTGTTCGATAGCTTTAGCAGCTTCTGCATCATCCGGCATTTCGATAAACGCAAAACCTTTTGATCTTCTAGTTTCACGATCTGTGATTAACTTTACTGAAGCAACTGTTCCATACTCTTCCATTACATGTCTCAAATCTGATTCCTTAACATTATAGCTAAGATTTCCAATGTACAAATTCATAAAATACAAATATAAAAAATTAATAATTCAATAAGAAAGTTTTAGGAAGATCTTAATTAGAGATGGATATGCTCAAATAAATGAGAAGATTCACGTAAAAAAATCAAATCGTAATAAACCTCTTTATTGTTGTTGGTACAAAGAAAAGCATTATTTGGGGATATTGCACTATATTCTCTCCTTTTTCTTCTTGTAAAACATCTTTTTTATGAAAATAGGCCAATACTTAACGTTCTTATTCTTTTATATCAAGCCATTCCATATAAACTACCGGATTAGTCTTTCTGTAGATTCTTCGCTACAAATTCCTCAAAAAACGTTTTCTTATAGTTTCCACCTCCTATTCCTATCTCATAAGACTTAATAAAAATATCATTGGTATCAAAAGAGTCAATCCGTGAGGTATTGACAATATAGGACTTGTTTATCCGGAGAAACTGTTTAGCGGGCAGTTGCTCATGAATATTTTTCAGATTCATCTTAGTTATCACCCGCTGATCTTCCAATTGGAGAATGGAATAATCCTTTAGTCCTTCAATAAAAAGAATATCACTGAAGTTTATCTTGATATAGCGTCGTTCCGATTTGATGAAAATATATTCTTCCTGTATCTCCTCCACTCTTTCGGCTGTTTCCGACAATAACAGTTTATGATATGCTATTGCCTTATTGACTGCTTTCAGAAAACGGTTCATTTCAATAGGCTTCACCAGATAATCAATGGCACTTACTTCGTAACTATCGAGTGCATATTCCGCATACGCCGTTGTAAAGACAATCAATGTATTCACGGGAATACTTTGCGCAAACTCTATTCCGGTAATTCCCGGCATCTGAATATCAAGGAAAATCAGATCAACCGTATATTCATTTATATAAGCAGACGCTGCGATAGCGTTATTAAAGCTACCCACCAATGTCAGTTGTGGAATCTGTTCCACCAATGACTTCATACCTTTGCGAGCTACCGGCTCGTCATCAACAATAATACAATTCATAAGTTTAGATGTAAGTTGACATTATAAGTTGTTTCTTTATCTTCTATCTGTAACGCGTACCGTGATTCATAAAGTAAATCCAGTCTGCGTTTCACATTGGCCAACCCTATTCCCCCTTCCCGCTTAACAGGAACACGGGGCTTAGAATTCTCGCAACGAAACGTCAACTGTTTATTATGCACAGAAAAATACAGGTGAATATAAGATAAATTGTCGCTATCCAAATTATGTTTCACTGCATTCTCTACAAAAGGGATAAACAACAACGGAGGAATACAGATATTTTCCATATTTCCCTCTTGAAAAATAGTATATTCAAAATGATCCCTTCTCACCTTCTCCAATTCAAGAAAACTGGTGAGAAACTGTATATCTGCAGTAAGAAAGACTTCTCTTCTTGTACTGTCATTCAACTGGTAACGAAGTAGATTGTCCAGTTTCTCCAATATCTGTGAAGCCTCATCCGGAGCATCCTTTACCAAAATATTGGCATTATTCAGCATATTAAAAAGAAAATGCGGATTGATCTGTTTCTTTAATTGTTGCAATTCTGCCTGCTTAGTTGCCTTCTCCAATTCAAGAATCTTTTTATCGGAGACAACCCAGCGGCGGAATAGTTCAAAGCTCGTACAGCCACCTGCACTTAATAGTAGTACTAATACTCCATAAGCAATACTATCAAAAGAAACAGCATGGTTATCCTGTATACAAAACCCACGAATACCGTACCGTTGATATAATGGAGACAGAAATATAAATCCTAATAATACACTCACTAAATTGACTCCGAAAAACGAAATCCAATAACACCATAACTTGCGCTTGGCCTTATACAGGAAACGGGGCACTAACCAATATATATTCAGATAGATAGGAAACGCAAAAACCAATATACTAACCGGATATGCATATCGGAAACCTTCTCCAGTAAAATCTCCATATACATTCTGAAAGCCCAAAAAGAGTATAATAAATAGCAATAGTAAATTACTGATAAGCCTGAAACGGTCATTTACCAGATTCTTCCCCCAATCGTATACATTCCAGGTATCTTTCATAATTCCAACATTAAACTAATGGTACACAACATTCCATCATTATAGCCACTTTTTAATTGATAACCTCCCGGATATAGCAAGTCCAATCGTTGCCGTAACTTGTCAAAAGCAGGTACTATTTGCAGACTTTCCTTTTTTCGCAGACAGTATGTACAAATGAATCGAAGCTGATTCTCTTCCATTTGAAAATCGATCCTTATATTTTCTCCCTTTCCATTCTCTCCACATACCGTTGTCCGAATCACATATTCTATCACAGGCATAAACAATAAAGGAGGAACTTGTATATATCGCACTTCATTCAGGATGTTGACTTCAAAATTAAACTCCGGATTGCATAATTTCTCCAACTTCATATAATCAGTCATAAAATCGATATCATCTCCCAACAATACCTGTTGCCGTTCACTTTCATAAAGTTGGTATCGAAGCAACCGGCTTAATTTAAAGATAAGCAATGATGCCTTTTCTCCATCTTCCTCCAACAAGGTTCGCACCTTATTCAATATTCTCGAAAAAAACTCCGGTTGAAGTTGATCTTTCAAATGATTTAGATCAGTCTGTATGCTAATATTCTCCAATTCGTTTAATCGTTGTTGATAGGTCACCCAGCGATGCAGAAAAATAGTAAAAGAAAAAGCCAGAAAATAGAGTATCAGCGCCAATGCATTTATCAACAGAAAGAAAGGGAGATCACTGTTTAGTCTTTGCATCTGTTCGGGTATAACATAATATTGCCCTAGAAAACAAATAGCACCAACCATGGCGGTCAGCATAAATCCAACAAGGCAACTCAAATATATGATATACTTTTTATATCTACGCTGAAACAGATAACCGGGAATTAACCAGTAAGTATGCAGATTTATGATTCCCCATAAGATGACAGAAAGTAAAAGACTAACTCCCGTAGAAAGATTTAGCCCTAAACTATCGCTTTCGACAAAAGTGCCTCTGAACACTAAAAAGGAGACTACAAGAAATATCCCTATTTGCTTCAGTAACGTATATAATAGTATCTTAACTGACATCAGGCGATAAAGTTACCATTTTTTTAGAACTTATACTTCATTCCCACCGAAACATACATTGCCGGTTTAAAATAAGGGTCAGTCTCTCTGGACATATCTGCGAAAAAGGCTTTTAAAGTGCGGGTAGTGTAATAAGCTATTCTGCTGCACGATACACCGGCAGTAGCAGTAACAGAAAAAGAGTTCCCGATGCTTAACTCCGGCTGTAAACCTGCAATAATGAATTGCTGGGAAAACATAGTATCTTTCCCCTCCTTCTCCAACAAGGCCAGTGAACCGTTCATTTCCGCCAACAATCTTAGATTCAGAAATTTATTCATTCTCATTCCGACCGACACTTCCATGGCATTCAACATAGATACTTTTATTTGATAGCGTCCTTCAGTAGTCCAATCAAAATAAATAGCCGGAAATACCATCGGATAACCGAATGTGTTATTTACAGCCAATCCGGCTCCAAGAGATAAATTAGGCTTGAACTGCCGGATAAAAATAACTCCCCCCTGTCCCAGAACATTCTTCAGTCTTACATCAGAAGCCGTATAGACTCCTGCGCCAACTGTCATTAACAATAACCATTTCTTGCTGATGGGACGAATATGAATGACGCTCAATTGCAAATTTATAATCTGATCTATATCTATATAAGATTGAAGGTTCTTATTGTTCATAGCTGTATAACTTCCTCCCGCTGAAAGCATCCAAGAAGTAGGCTGGCTCCTTTCATTCATTTTCTGTGAAACCGGAATGTTGACGTTTCCTTCAACAAACCGCATATCGCCTTTACCGTCTGTTTCCTGATTCTCTTCATTCTTATATCGTGAAGAAGAGATATATCCCGTTCTGACCGTCACTTGCGCATACGCATCTTCCGGCAACAATAAAATCAAAACAACCGCACTTAATAAAATACACTTCATCTTTTGTCTACTTTTAGGTTTGAATGCAACAAAAATAGAGCTAAACTAATCACCGCCGGGAAATTGTAGACGAAACCCTGCATTCTGTATACAAAACTATTGATAAAAGACAATCAATCATGAATGCAACCCAATCATCCTTTAACGACTTTATCGGACTGGATGGGAAGTTGGCAGATAAAAACAGAAATCCTGATTCATCACGAACCAGGATTTCTTTATGAGTATTACTACATTCGAAGTTTTATTTTATTCTTTTACTTCTTCACCTTTTTCGTTCATCAGCACTGTCAGTACCTGAACATCTTCCGTAGTAAGGACTACCTTATAAATCTTACCGCTTTCTTTTTCAGCGACATAAGCTTCCGTAATGGCAGCACCTTCATAATTTTTAGCGATCGCCTGTACTACTGCCTCCGGCAGTTCTTTAACATCAATCTTTGTAAACTCATCCTGTGGAGCCTGTACGTTAGTTTCTACAGTTGTAGCGTTACTAACTTCCTGTGCAAATGCTACAGAGCTACCCAATCCCATCACCAATGCTACTGCTACTAATACCTTTTTCATAATCGTAATTTTTTTAAGTGTGAACTACTAAATCATTATTAACTTGTTTCTTACACTTAATAGGTAGCAAAAGAGGTACCAAAGTTCCAGAATGAGCATACATCATTAGTAATCAATCAAATACAAGATACACTCATTTATTATATTGTAGAACTAGTGTGGAATTGTGTAGAAAGTGACGGCAATAATTGGGGAAAATATGCCGATTTACCACTGGCAATCAAAATTATATTCTGAACCCCCTGCACATTTCGCCGACACACCATCGTCTTTCAATCATCCACAATGGAAATACTTATTTACTAAATCCAGCATTTCCATCGGCTTTCCTTCCAGATCCGCACGCAACGTTTTATCTTCGTAACTGCGAAGTCTGCGGATGATACCGTCAATCATTGCCGGACTAAACACGTTATATTGCTCAAAGATTGCCCGTTGTTGTTGCAAGCAATCGGCAGAAGCTTCACAGCTATCCGGCAGTTGCGCCAGTGATTTCAGTTTATCTTCATTCTCTTTCTGATGGATATTCACATTTACATAAGTTTTTTCAGCAATATCCAGCGCATTTTCAATCTCAAAACCATGACGGCAGGCAACAGCCAAACCAGCCAATAATTGATATAAATCTGCCGAACCATCCGGAGAGCGCATTTCTACCGTCTGCTTCTGACTGGTATCAAAATGACTTTCAGCTTCCAATGGGTTTGCCAATGTACACATATCTGTTTTTGCAGCCCATCCCAGAGGTACGCGCACTAATACAGAGCGGTTGCGGTCTCCCCAACAAACATTGGTAGGTGCTTCCTGATGAGGAACGAGACGGAAGTAAGAAGTAGGATTGGTATTTCCGAAAGCAGTAATTGACGGAGCAAGTACCATCATTCCGGCAATTGCCTTGCGTGCTGTATCCGACAAAACACCGTCTTTCAGCATCTGGTTCTTTCCATCTTTCATGATACGCATGTGGACATGCAAGCCCGAACCGGCTTTACCTGCCGTAATTTTTGGAGCAAAGGTTACATTGTATCCATATCTAAATCCCAGGTTACGAATCACCCATTTGGCAATCATTAATTGATCTGCTGCCTGCGATACAGGGACCGGCAGGAATTCTATTTCATTCTGCTCATAGATATAACCATCCAGCGTGAAATTACCTACTTCAGAGTGTCCATACTTTATTTGTCCGCCTGTCTGTGCGATGTAAGACATACATTGAGTACGGAATTCATTGAATTTAGCATAAGGACCCGATTCATGATAACCACGTTGGTCGGTTGCCTGAAACATACCGGTGTCCGGGGCTATTACATAATATTCCAATTCGCCCATTGCCTGAAATTCCATTCCGGTAACTTCTGTAAAAGTCTTGCTTGCTTTGTAAAGAGTATGTTCTGGTGCACTTTCAAGTGGTTCGCCGTCTTTATTGAAGAAAGAGCAAAGCATGGACAGCGTCGGAATCTCGGCAAACGGATCAACGAATGCAGTGCAAAAACGGGGAATCACATAAAGGTCACTACTGCCCGCTTCTATAAATGAGAAAAGGCTGGAACCGTCTACCCGTTCTCCACATGTGAGAATAGCTTCCAAATAAGCTTGATTGTTGATGACAAAGTTCAGAGTTTTCAAACGCCCGTCTCCCGCCGGATACATAAAATTAACCATGCGGATATCTTTTTGCTGGATAAATGAGATAATGTCAGCTTTTGTAAACTCTGAAGTTGGTTTTTGAAGGAATGCCACCAACTGGTTAGCATTCATTGATAAATCATAATTCATAATCGGTTGTTTTTCGTTGTTGTATGATTAAAACGGTTTGTTGAATGCCAAAGATAATGAAAAGATAGAACATTAAGTAAGAAAAGATTTAATTATTTCTTTGTTATGTTGCATTTACGTCTATTCTCCTATTTAAAACGCTTCAGGTCTTTCTTCTCAAAAATCCATTCCGGAGTGTATAGTTTCCCTGTATCCGTTTCCGTCAGCTCATACCAGGGAGAAAGGTTGCGGCTGGTTGGATTGACCAGAATATGAATCTGTTGGGCGGGCATATAGCTTTGTGCCAGGAGGCATCGGCACACTGCTGCAAATCGCGGTTGCCTATCTCCATATCTACGACTGCAAATGCAGCTGCCTGATTGGCTTTCTCTTTTCCATTGTAGAGTAACACTTTACTGCCTTTAGGCAGCATTGGCAAATTGCGCAAATAAGTTGTAAACGAATTAGCAGGGCAGGTCTCTCTGACATATCCTGACGGAGGAGCGATTCTATCTGCAAGCCTCTCCTGTCCCCATGACTGAAAGACTGTGAAAAGTAAGCCTGCACACATTAACAAATATTTCATATCGGTTCTTCTTATTTCATTCCGGACAAATATAAGTAATTATTATTGAAAACGAAGATAAATCACTTGCGCTTATCCTTTTTTATTCTAACTTTGTAGAAAGACGTGCAACAGAACTAAAATTGATAAGCTTATGGATATCCAAACTTTTATTCAAAATTTCAAAGAGGCATTCGGAGAAAAAGCTGAATTGCCTCTTGTTTTCTGGTACTCGGATGAGCAAAAAGGAGAGACAGAAAAGATAAACGGTTGCTTCTTTAAAGGTATGAAGACGGCAAGAGATGGTGGTATTATCAGCCTGAATGCCGAAAACATCGGCTGTGGCGGCGGTAAATTCTATACTGGTTTCACCGAAATGCCGGAACATGTGCCGACTTTCGTTTCACTCAAAGAGAAATACAAACAGACTCCCGAAATGGTCATTGACTTTATACAGCAAATCAGAGTTCCCCGAACAGAAAAAAAGTATCTTCATTTTGCACGTATAGATAAGGTAGAAAGTCTTGAAGAGATGGAAGGAGTTGTATTTCTGGCAAATCCGGATATGCTTTCGGGATTAACCACTTGGGCTTTTTACGATAATAACGCAGAAGATTGCGTCGTTTCTACCTTTGGTTCCGGCTGTAGTGCCGTAGTGACACAAGCCACGATAGAGAATCGTAAAGGAGGCAAACGTACTTTCCTCGGTTTCTTCGACCCATCGGTTCGCCCTCATTTCGAAGCTGACAAACTAAGCTATACCATACCTATGTCCAGATTTAAAGAGATGTATGAGACAATGCGGAAAAGCTGTCTATTTGATACGCATGCATGGGGAAAGATTAAGGAAAGGATGAATGGGTAGTCCTGCTTGTCTTTGGAAGTTTCCCATAAGGCAACAGTTTGCATACGGGGAAACTATGGTTATCTACGGGGGGAATGAATTCTTTTCCTACGGGATTAAAATAATATACCAATCAGATTAAACCTTTTATCAGGAGAAAAGTCTTATTATTAATATATTATCGTTCTATTCAACATTAAAGTATCAACGAAAATGGAAACATCCGCCAAACTCTATTCGCTGAAACACAGCAATGTGAAAACCTACCTGTTCGCCTTACTGTTCGTAGCGGGTAACATTGCACTTCCACAATTATGCCATCTTATACCTTATGGTGGTCCTACTCTGTTACCTATTTACTTTTTCACGCTGATTGCGGCTTATAAATATGGTTTTCTTGTAGGATTATTGACTGCTATCCTTTCACCAGTCATCAATCATTTATTGTTTGCCATGCCCTCGGAGGCGGTACTTCCCATCCTATTAATCAAATCGTCCTTACTCGCCGGAGCTTCAGCTCTTGCAGCACGTACTATATAAAATCGGTTTCATTACTGGCCATTCTTGGTGTCGTACTCACTTATCAGGTCATAGGCACTGCATTTGAATGGGCCATCGTCGGAAGTTTCTACGAAGCAGTACAGGACTTCCGTATCGGTATTCCGGGAATGTTACTGCAATGGTTCGGCGGATACGCCCTCCTGAAAGCAATTGCAAAACTCTAAACTAATATAGAAAGATGGACAGAAGGGACTTTTTAAAAACAGTAGCTATCACCGGAGCCGCCCTGACTATACAGCGTTCAGAGGCTATGGAGGTGTTAACTCAAACAATCAATAAAGCAAACGGAAGCAATCCTGATCTGGTGGCCGTTATGGGTGGAGAACCCGAAGAGATGTTCCGCCGTGCCATAAGCGAACTGGGGGGTATGAAGCAATTCGTCAAACCGGGACAGAAAGTGGTTGTAAAACCTAATATCGGTTGGGACAAAGTGCCGGAACTGGCGGGAAATACGAATCCGAAACTGATTGAAGAAATCGTCAGACAATGTTTTTCCGCCGGAGCTAAAGAAGTGGTCGTGTTCGACCATACTTGTGACGATTGGCAGAAATGCTACAAAAACAGTGGTATTGAAGCTGCTGCCAAAAAAGCCGGAGCCAAAGTAATGCCTGCACATCTGGAATCGTATTACAAACCAATCGATCTGCCGAAAGGCAAAAAGATGAAGAAAGCCAAAGTGCACGAAGCGATTCTGGATTGTGATGTATGGATCAATGTTCCTATTCTGAAGAATCACGGAGGTGCGAATCTGACTATCTCCATGAAAAATCACATGGGGATTGTGTGGGATCGCGGATTCTTCCACCAGAACGATTTGCAACAATGCATCGCAGATATCTGTACATTACAGAAGAAAGCTGTACTCAACGTAGTAGACGCCTACCGGATCATGAAAACAAACGGTCCCCGGGGACGCTCTGCATCCGATGTTGTATTGGCAAAAGGATTGTTTATCTCACCGGATATTGTAGCCGTGGATACGGCTGCTGCCAAGTTCTTCAATCAAGTACGTGAGATGCCACTGGATACAGTAGGACATCTCGCCAATGGGGAAGCATTGAAAATAGGAACCATGAACATTGACAAATTGAATGTCAAGCGAATTAAGATGTAAAACAACCATGTTAAGAAGGCTACGTATTGGAATATCAGCACTTTTATTTGTGCTGATTTCTTTCTTTTTTCTCGATTTCGCAGAAATATTACCGAACAGTTTCCATCGGCTGGCACATTTGCAATTTGTTCCAGCTTTGCTTTCACTAAGTATAGGTATCTTATTATTTCTCATTGTGTTAACGCTTTTATTCGGGCGTGTATATTGTTCTACAATCTGCCCTATGGGTATCTTGCAGGATGTGATTGCACGAATTTCCAAAGCAACGGGAAAAAAGAAAAAAAGATATAGTTACAGTCCTGCAAAAAACAAATTGCGCTGGGGTGTGCTCGGACTGACAGTGATCGGGTTTCTATGCGGATTTACATTTATTGTTGGTTTGCTCGATCCATACAGTGCGTATGGACGTGTAGTAGTGCACATATTCAAACCTATCTATATGCTGGGGAATAATCTGCTGGAATCACTCTTTGCCAGATTTGACAATTATACATTTTATCAGGTAGACACCTCCATCTTGAGCATTTCTTCCCTTCTCATCGCTATTATTACTCTTGCAATCATCTTTGTAATGGCATGGAAACATGGACGGACATGGTGCAATACGATTTGTCCCGTAGGAACAATATTGGGATTATTGAGTCGATTTTCATTATTCAAAGTCCGTATTGATACTGCCAAATGTAATAGATGCGGGCTTTGTGCCACCAAATGCAAAGCAGCTTGCATCAATAGCAAAGAACACGCTATTGATTATAGCCGTTGTGTAGATTGTTTCAACTGTCTGGGAGCATGCAAACAAAAAGCATTAGTCTACGCCCCTTCTTTCAAAAAACAGTCTGATGTAGAAACTCCTGCACCATCATCACCGGATTTGGATTCATCCAAACGCCGTTTTTTGGTCGCCGGTCTTGTTACTGCCGGAGCAACCCCCAAACTCATCTCCCAGGCCAAGGAATCTGTAGCAAGTCTGGAAGGTAAGAAGGCATACAAAAAGGAGAATCCGATCACTCCTCCGGGGTCTATCAGTCGGGGACACTTCCAACAGCAATGTACATCCTGTCATCTTTGTGTCAGCAAATGCCCTTCTCATATCTTGAAACCGGCTTTCATGGAATATGGCTTGGCAGGCATGATGCAACCTACTGTTAGCTTTGAAAAAGGATTTTGTAACTTTGACTGTACTGTCTGTGGAGATGTCTGTCCCAATGGAGCAATTCTTCCCATAAGTGTAGAGCAAAAACATCTTACACAAATGGGATATGTTGTTTTCATCAAGGAAAATTGCATTGTTTATACTGATGGAACCAGTTGCGGAGCCTGCTCCGAACACTGTCCCACGCAAGCAGTGGCGATGGTGCCGTATAAGGACGGATTGACAATTCCTCATGTAAATCAAGAAATATGTGTAGGTTGTGGAGGATGTGAATATGTTTGCCCCGCCCGTCCATTCCGCGCCATCTATATCGAAGGAAATCCTGTACAAAAAGAAGCAAAGCCATTTAAAGAAAGCGAAGAGCACAAAGTTGAGATAGACGATTTCGGATTCTGACCGGCATGGTGCCGGAGCAGAGTTTCCATCCGTATTTTATGTTCTATGCCGGTTTATTTCAAATGTGAATAAGACAGATGGTATGGATTTTAAAAAAAACTATCCATTATATTCCTCCTACTCTCAATAAATTCACTAAATTCGTGGCGAACTAAAGAAAGCAATTCATGGAGGTATTCACAAATAACTGGAATAGCCGGAAATATCAGATTGGCTATGCACTAAGCGGAGGATTTATTAAAGGATTTGCCCATTTGGGAGTCATGCAAGCTCTTCTGGAACATGATATTAAACCGGAAATCATCTCTGGAGTAAGTGCAGGAGCACTTGCAGGTGTCTTTTATGCCGACGGCAACGAGCCACACAAAGTACTTGATTATTTCTCCGGACATAAATTCCAGGATTTAACCAAATTGGTGATCCCCAAGAAGGGATTATTTGACCTCTGTGAATTTATTGATTTTCTCCGGACTAACTTAAAAGCAAAAAAACTGGAAGAGCTACAACTTCCCCTGATTATCACAGCAACTGACCTCGATCACGGTCGCATGGTTCACTTTCATCGGGGAAACATAGCGGAACGGGTCGCAGCTTCCTGCTGTATGCCTGTCATGTTTTCTCCGGTCAACATAGAAGGCACTAACTATGTGGATGGAGGATTGATGATGAATCTTCCGGTCTCTACCCTGCGCAGGATTTGCGATAAGGTGGTAGCTGTCAACGTAAGTCCCATCATGGCACAGGATTACAAAATGAATATTGTAAGCATTGCTATGCGCTCATTCCATTTCATGTTCCGCGCCAACACCTTTCCCGAAAGAGAAAAATGCGATTTATTAATCGAACCATACAACCTATACGGATACAGTAACACAGAACTGGAGAAAGCTGAAGAAATCTTCGAGCAAGGATATAATATGGCTAACGAAATACTTAATCAACTGTTGGAAGAAAAGGGGAAAATATGGAAATAACCTCCTATCCATCAGAAATAAGAATGAATACGAATATTAATAATCTACTCTATATGAATGACGAAAATAAAATAATTATCTACCAAGTATTCACCCGCCTGTTTGGAAATAATAATAACCACTGTGTCTACAATGGAGACATTGCTACCAATGGCTGTGGGAAAATGGCTGATTTCACACTCAAAGCACTTGGTGAAATCAAGAAACTGGGTACTACGCATATATGGTACACAGGCATCATTGAGCATGCCACTCAAACGGATTATCGCCGTTATAACATCAGACCGGATCATCCTGCCGTTGTAAAAGGAAAAGCGGGTTCTCCCTATGCTATCAAGGATTATTATGATGTAGATCCTGACTTGGCTAACGATGTGCAAGGACGTATGAAGGAATTTGAGAATCTGGTACATCGCACACATCGCACAGGTCTGAAAGTGATTATTGATTTTGTACCTAATCACGTAGCACGCCAATATCATTCGGATGCACAACCGGACGGTACGACCGAATTGGGAGCTAATGATGACTCCAGCCAATCTTTCAGCCCATATAATAATTTCTATTATATTCCGCAAGCGGAACTTCATGCCCAGTTCGATATGAAAGACGGTGCAGCAGAGCCTTACCGGGAATTCCCGGCTAAAGCTACCGGTAACAACCGTTTTGATGCTACTCCCAATATCACCGACTGGTATGAAACAGTGAAATTAAACTATGGAGTGGATTACCAGAATGGCGGTACCTGCCACTTCTCCCCGACTCCGGATACTTGGATAAAGATGCTGGACATTCTTCTTTTCTGGGCATCAAAAGACATTGACGGTTTCCGCTGCGACATGGCCGAAATGGTTCCTGTTGAATTCTGGGAATGGGCTATTCCTCAAGTAAAAGAGGCTTATCCTGAAATACTTTTCATCGCAGAGGTTTACAATCCCGGTGAATACCGCAACTATCTGTTCCGCGGCAAGTTTGATTACCTGTATGATAAGGTAGGGCTGTATGATACATTACGTAATGTAGCTTGTGGATATGAATCTGCATCTGCTATCACTCATTGTTGGCAAAGCCTGAATGGAATAGAGAAAAAGATGCTCAACTTTCTTGAGAACCACGACGAACAGCGCATCGCTTCTGATTTCTTTGCCGGCAACCCGCGTAAAGGAATTCCCGCACTGATTGTTTCCGCCTGTATGAACACTAATCCTATGATGATCTACTTCGGTCAGGAGTTTGGAGAACTGGGCATGGATAGTGAAGGATTCAGCGGAAGGGACGGACGGACTACCATATTCGATTATTGGAGCGTAGACACCATACGACGCTGGCGCAACGGAGGCAAATTTGACGGGAAGATGCTTACTGAAGAGCATAAGCACCTCTACTCTATCTACCAAAAAGTACTGACTATTTGTAACAAAGAGCAGGCAATCAGCAAGGGAGTATTCTTTGACTTAA
Source organism: Bacteroides sp. D55t1_190419_B8 (assembly GCF_015558905.1). Lineage (NCBI taxonomy): Bacteria > Pseudomonadati > Bacteroidota > Bacteroidia > Bacteroidales > Bacteroidaceae > Bacteroides > Bacteroides sp. D55t1_190419_B8. The sequence continues at coordinate 7,533 of NZ_JADMOU010000052.1, read as the reverse complement.
TGTATGCCAATATAAACGGATGGCGTTTCAATGAGCATAAGCAATATACTTTTATGCGAAAATATAAAAATGAGATTCTGTTTTTCATTATTAATTTCGACAGTCAACTGGTAGATGTTGCTATCAATGTGCCTTCACATGCTTTCGACTTTTTACAGATTCCTCAAATGGAATCATATCAGGCCACTGATTTGATGACGGGTGCTAAAGAAGAAATCAGCCTATTACCTTATAAACCCACGGATGTTTCAGTAGGAGGCTATAACGGAAAGATTTTGAAGATTACTTTTTAAGTAAAAAGACTAAGACCTGTATACCCTTCATCCCTCGGTCACTTATGAATGACCGGGGGATTATTTTATGCACATCACTCAAACAAATATTCTCAAAGGCTGTTTAGTTAGATAAATAATCCTCTAAACTCAAAGCTTATGAAGAAATTTATGATTTGTGCAATCGCATTGTTTCTACTATTATCTACATCTGCCTTTGGAGATACCCCTCCCGGCAATGTACAGTCAACTTTCAAGAAAATGTATCCCAAAGCAAATGGCGTCGCCTGGTCACAAGACGATGGATATTATTGTGCCAACTTTCCAATGAATGGATTTACTAAAAATGTGTGGTTTGACGTCCGGGGACAATGGGTGATGACGCAGACAGATCTTGTCAGTCTCGACCGACTCACCCCAACAGTCTATAATGCCTTTGTATCCGGGCCATACGCAAATTGGGTGGTAGATAATGTGACAATGGTGGAGTTTCCCAAATGGCAGGCCATTATAGTAATTAAGGTAGGGCAAGATAATGTTGACATCAAATATCAGTTATTCTATACTCCACAAGGGGTATTGCTCAAAACGCGCAACGTTAGTGATATGTATGACATTCTCGGGCCAAGTACCTTTCTGGAAAACTAGGAACTGAATCATAGAACAGGGTAATAAATGAGAAAGCCCCCACAAATATTATTGAATATCTGCGGGGGCTTCTTGATTTAAAGATAAAATTATTTTTTCTTTCTAAGTACTACGGCGGTACGGGCAGGAATATAGAGTTTCAACCACTCTTTCTTTTCCTTCTTGTACAACGGATCGGTAATAGTGAAGTGCACGACAGAGTCGTCTGCCAAACCGTTTCCTCCAAATGCAACATCGTCCGTGTTCAGTATCACTTCATAAGCTCCCGGAGTTACCAGGAATCCATAATCAGTGAACGACTGCTTCGGATTAAAGTTAAAGACAAATATAAGGTCCTTACGTTCGTATGCCAATACCTGATCGCCATCATTATGCCATATTTCCTGAACTGGTGTTGCCTGGAAATCTTTCACACTCTTGATAACTTTCAGCATTTCTTTATCAAAATCACCCATATAGTGATAGGTCAGATTTTTGTTGTCCACCAAATCCCATTGGCGGCGGGCATATTTGCACGACCATCCGTTACCTTCACGCGGGAAATCAATCCATTCGGGATGCCCGAATTCATTTCCCATAAAGTTCAGATAACCTCCGTTGATAGTCGAAGAGGTCAGCAAACGAATCATTTTATGCAAAGCAATACCACGGTTGACAACATAATTTTCGTCTCCCTTCTGCATGTGCCAGTACATATCGGCATCAATCAGGCGGAAGATAATCGTCTTATCTCCTACCAATGCCTGGTCATGACTTTCTGCATACGAAATGGTCTTTTCATCCTGGCGACGGTTGGTTACTTCCCAGAACATGCTGGAAGGTTTCCAGTCTTCATCGATCTTTTCTTTGATTGTCTTGATCCAGTAGTCCGGAATATTCATAGCCATACGATAATCGAAGCCGTAACCGCCATCTTCCACTTTGGCAGCCAGTCCCGGCATACCGGAAACTTCTTCCGCAATGGTTATCGCCTTCGGATTTACCTGATGAATCACTTCATTAGCCAGTGTCAGGTAACAAATCGCATTATCATCCTGATGACCGTTGAAATAATCTCCATAGTTACAGAAGGCTTCACCCAATCCGTGGCTGTAATATAACATAGAAGTCACTCCATCAAAACGGAATCCGTCAAACTTATATTCTTCCAGCCAGTACTTGCAGTTTGACAACAGGAAGTGGATTACTTCATTCTTGCCATAATCGAAGCAGAGAGAGTCCCAAGCCGGATGTTCGCGACGAGCGCCCGGATAAAAATACTGATTCGGATCACCGGCAAAGTTTCCTAATCCTTCTACTTCATTCTTCACTGCATGTGAATGAACGATGTCCATAATCACAGCAATCCCCATCTCATGAGCAGCATCAATCAGTGCTTTTAATTCATCGGGGGTACCAAAACGCGAAGAAGCAGCAAAGAAACTGGATACATGATAGCCGAAGCTTCCATAATATGGATGTTCCTGAATAGCCATAATCTGGATACAATTATATCCTTCTTCAGCAATACGAGGAAGTATTTTCTCGCGGAATTCGTTATATGTGCCCACTTTTTCCTCCTGCTGTGCCATTCCGATATGACATTCATAAATCAACAGCGGATTCGTGTCGGGCTTAAATGTTTTCTTCTTGAATTTATAGGGGTTCTCCGGAGCCCAGACTTGTGCACTGAATATTTTGGTCTGTTCATCCTGTACCACACGTGTAGCCCATGCAGGAATACGCTCGCCTTGTCCGCCTTCCCAATATACATTCAGTTTGTAGAGATCGCCATGATGAATGGCATCTGCCGGCAGATTGATTTCCCAATTGCCATTCTTTTGTTTTTCCAGCTTATAAGCAGCTTTCTCCTCCCAGTTATTAAATGTACCCACCATATAAATATGAGTAGCATTGGGGGCCCATTCACGGAAAGTCCACCCCTTATCGGTGCGATGCAATCCAAAATAAAGATACCCCGATGCAAAATCTGAAAGGGTTTGTTTCCCCTTATTCGTCAATTCAGCTTCTTTGTCTAATACATACTGATGACGCCCGGTAATAGCACCGGCAAAAGGTTCCAGCCAGGGATCGTTTTTTATGAGATTAAGTGTCTTTTCCATATCAGAATTGAATTAGGATTATGCTTTTACTTTTACAATTACTTTCTTCACACCATCCGGAGTGATACCGGGAGCATGACCGTCTTGCGGGAAAAAGATAGCAAACATTCCCGGTTTCACGGCAACGTATGTTTCTGCTAATCCTTCGAAGAAAGTAATATCTTTTTCTGCGTTATAAGGTGCATCTGCCGGAACACAGTCTTTAGCAGCAGTATACCCCATTATTTCTGTTCCCGACAATGGGATTTGAATATCAATAAATTCGTTATGAGTTTCCAGTTTGGCTTCCTCTTTTGTTTTAGGTTTGGTTTGTGCAATATTCACCAACAGATCTTTTCCTTTCAGTTCTGTCTTACCAACTTCCATGGCTTGGAGGTCATGAGACTTCAAGAATTCAATAGCTTGTGCAAACAGAGGGTTTAAAGACGCATATTTCTCCAGATTTTCTAAAGTATCTACTACCATATAAGTTAAATTTTAAAGTTTATATTCTAGGCATTATTTATTCAAAATCATCAATTGTATAATTTATAAAATCGGCAAACCGTTTGAATTGCCGGAACACTTTGTCTATCTGTTCCAACATATCCGGTCGGGTGAAGAAGTTATCGGGAACATTATAAGAGCAAACATATTCTTTACATTTCAAATAATCAATGTACTTGAAATCTTTCGGAAAACCTTTCGGAGCTGTTTTCAGAAAATCCTCTCCTATCACCGGAAAGTATTTCTTAAACTCCGGATCTTCTACGATCGCAACAAACTCTTCGATATTATCATAGATAGATTGTCGCACTGCTTTCAGGATATTGGTAGGCAGACACAGGCTTCCTCCGGCAAGCATAGAACCATCCGGCTGCAAGTGTACATAATATCCACAATGATCGGACTTCTTTCCTTTGGCATTGATATAACCTCCGAAATGTATTTTATAAGGTGTTTTATCCGCAGAGAAGCGGGTATCCCGGTAAATACGATAAGTACAGTCTTTGGGCTGAATCCCCCGGATAGTTTCATCAAACAAGGAAATACGGGCGATCACTGTTGCCAAAAAGTTGTCGAACTCGGCACGGGCTGTTTCATATTCTGCCTTATGCTCATTAAACCACTCACGATTATTATTCGCGGAAAGATCTTTTAAAAACTGAAAGATAACGGGTATGTTCATCTTTATCATTTTCTATTATTACTCTACAAACGTACAAATTTTATTTCATATAAACTACAAAAGGGGGTAAAAGGACATAAAAAAAGCATCGGCCTGGTAAAACCGATGCTCTAACACATTTATCAAAAAAACAGACTCTTCTGTCTCTGACGTACTTTAGCTTTCACAAGTGAAGTACAATCTCTTTAATTAATCTTATATCTAATACTATGAAAAACACATAAATATAACAGTACAAAGGAGACATTTGTTCAGCAGTTCTCTGTATATTTCAGTTAATTATAGTTTATAGAATTAAATGTTTCTCATTTATAGGCAATATAATGCGTTTCCAGTCAATCATTGCGTTGAATAACATGATATGGGAATAGTCTTTCAAACATATTTGCGGAATGTCTTTCTCAACAATGAGCTGCCTGTCCAGAAATTCGCTTCGTTTCGTCCCACGGAGTAACGGATGAGCCGGTGTGAACCAAGTATCTCCGTCATAGAGAGCAACATTAGCTATAGAGGTATCTGTCAGATAGCCATTTCTCACAATTAAAACATCATCCGCCATTCCTCTTTGAGCGTACAAAGCATTCAGTTCTTCCCGATGCGCACTTTTATAAGTATAATCAATGGTATCAGACACAACCAAATGCAAAGAAGAAACCTGTCGCATCTGATAAGGCGCATACGTAACTTCTTCCACTTCTTTTCCATATACAATCCGGCATTTATGAATTCCATTTAAAGTGGGCGGAGATATAAATTCCCGTAAATCCAGCGGAGTGCAGTCTTTCCAAAAAGCTGCACGGGTTTTATTAAAGCGCTCTGTGTGATAATCAAGATTATAAATCTGTCCATCCTCTATCCGGATAGTCTCAATAAATGGGTACATATACTTTCTGTTTCATTTCATTATACTCACTTTCCACATCACTCTGGCAGGTAATCCCACCTCCACTTTTAAAATACATCTTTTCCCCTTCCTGTTCTACAAAACGTATCATAACAGCACTATCTAAATCAATGCCATCAGAATATCCCATAACTCCTGTATAAAATCCTCTGTCGTAGGTTTCAGCTTCCTGGATAATCTGCATCGTCTTTTTCTTTGGAGCACCGGTAATAGAACCGGCTGGCAGTAATCTGAAAATAATATCTCCCAAATGCTCCTGATAATTTTCGGGCAATATACCCTGAATTTCAGAACTCGTCTGAAAAATGGCTCCCCGATTAGTCTGTAACCTATCCATATACCGATACCGGGAAACTGACACTCGGCTGGCAACCATACTTAAATCATTACGAATCAGATCTACAATGGTAGCATGTTCGGCAGTCTCTTTCGGATCATTCATTAATAATTGAGCAGCGGAGGGAATTGAAGCATCAATGGTTCCCTTCATCGGATATGAGCTAATTTTTCCCTGATGAATTCTAATAAATATTTCAGGAGAGAAAACCGTAAAACGGTCTTTAACCCATAACTTATAAATCGCTTTTGAGCGAAAATAAATATCTTTCAGAGTGAGATTGGTTTCTACCGGAGTGCGACACGTCAAATTTGTAAGGAAGCTATTTCCTGCCAGGATGTTCTGTCGCACGATATTAAACGAACGTTGATAGGAAAAGAAAGATTCTGCAAAAGGCTGCCAATGTAGTGAAGGCATTGCTTTTGCAGAGTAAGTAGCCATGTTATCTTCATCTGATATGGTCTGATTGGTAAATCCATTCAGATTATACAAAACTTCAGTAGAATCAACAGCAGCAACCTCCTCTATATAAGACACATCTTGTAGATAATTTATAATGAAAATGAAAGGACGATGGAGTTGTCCCAACTGATTCATTCGTTTGATAGCCTGTTCCTTATTATATAAGTGCATAAAATACTTCTACGTTTAGAAAAAGCAAATGTACACAAAAAGTATAGATTAGAAAAAGATAGCAATAAAAAAGGGTTGTCCGACGTGTCATATCGGCAACCCTTTATCATTTATAAGATTGGTAAAATTACTTCATAACAGCTTTTACTTGAGGAAGCATCTTCTTCACATTTTCATTTTCCGGAGAGATCTTAGCAGCTTCTTCCAGATAGTCTAATGCTTCTTTAAATCTACCATCAGCTTTTTCTTTTTCTGCAGCATATTTATCTGCATCAGAATTTGCCAAAGGAGCAGCTTTCTTCAGGATATTAGCGCCATCATTATAGCACAGAACTCCTAAACTGTACAATGCATTTGTTTTATACTGCTTGTGATCCAAAGGAATTACTTTCTTAAAACAGTCTTCTGCTTCTTCTGCTTTTCCGGCTTTCTGTGCAGCAAGTCCTGCTTTCAAATAGTGAAGGCTATAATTCTTTACCATTGTTGTATTCTTAGGATCTACTTTCAATCCTTCTTCCAATGTAGCTACATATTCAGCAGTCTTCTTTTGTGCATCTAAAGCCAAAGCTTTGCGAGCATAAGCATTTCCGATATTGAACTTCTTTTGAATTGCTATATCAAAAAGACTCACAGCTTCCGGATACTTCTTCACAGCATCGGCAGCTATACCACAATAATAAGCGGTTGCAGAATCTTGATTATTCGTTTGTTTCAAATATTCACTGAATTTCGCATACGCTACAGGATAATTTTTAGCATTAAATGCATCATTTCCTTCTTTTTTCAATTGCTCTGGGTCGGTTTGTGCAAAAACATTAGTCACTACAATACAAAATGCAAATAAAAAAATCAATTTCTTCATAACTTTATGTGTTTTTTAGTTGTTTATCGTTCAAAAGTAGAAGTTATAATAGAAAAACACAACCCTATTTTATTTTTTTGAGCTTTTTGAAACCTATATAACGTTCGTTATTCTTCGTAAAAATGGCGTTTTTCTATTTAATACTCCCAAACCATATAAATAAACAAAATTCATCTCTATTATAAACTACTGATTCATAGTCACAAAGAAATATATAAATAAAAAAATGCCGGAAAGTTTTTGAATTTTCATAAAAAGCACTACCTTTGCATCCGCAAATAAGGCTGGTTCCGTAGCTCAGCTGGATAGAGCAACGCCCTTCTAAGGCGTGGGTCAAGCGTTCGAATCGCTTCGGAATCACTTAAAGGATTGATAATTCAAGAATTATCAATCCTTTTCTTTTTATCTAAAGAGTCTCGAATTTCATGCAAACAATTGGAGGGTCACCCCGAAAACGGGGGCCGTTTGAAAAGTTTGGGAATGTGTTTCATTCATTTCCGTACCAGATTTGAACTAATTCATTGTATAGGCAGGGCAAACGCTCAATAAACTCTACATCTATTTATTGACAGTATTTGTTATTCTTTCTATTCCAATGACTTTGTCT
>NZ_JADMOU010000051.1:0-23810 GCF_015558905.1 Bacteroides sp. D55t1_190419_B8 | reverse complement strand
ATTCCACAGATAGCAGCGTATGGCTCATCCATACTAATATTCTTTATATTATTCAACTCACTAAAAATACTTAGTTGGGAGAATTTGGTAATACCAGTCAGAAATACATATCGCAAATAAGGATCACAAGCTTTTAATGGGCTGTAGAAGTTACGCATGATGTTACGCAATACATCCAGATTTTCCCGTTCATGTACCACATCAAGCAAAGGAGCATCATATTCATCAATAAGCACAACCACTTTCTTTCCGGTCTGCTCATAGGCACGTTTTATCAGTCCCATCAAACGCTGATTGGGATTAACCTCCTCCTCCAGCCGTCCATAAATCTGTTCATAACCATATAGTTTCAGATTCAATTCTTGGAGCAACTGTTCACTATCCGCATGTTTGGCGGTACTCATATCGAAGTGAAGTACCGGATATTCCGTCCACTCCTTCTCCAGTTTCTCCATAGCCAATCCATGAAACAGATCCTTACGACCGGAAAAATAGCTATGCAGCGTGGAAGTAAGTAATGATTTCCCAAAACGTCGTGGACGGCTCAAAAACATATAGCTGGAAGCCGAATGAGTCATCCGGTAAACATACTCCGTCTTATCAACATAGAGGTAATTCCCCTCCCGTATCTTCGAGAATGTCTGTATCCCGATAGGATATAGTCTTTGCAAATCTTCCATATCAATCATATTTTTCACATACTTAAGCATTTATAATCTCCCAGCCCCCAATCGTACACCGTTCGCTATCAAAACTGACAGCCACCTTTACGACAGGCAATCCACATAAAGCAAAGCGTTCCGGATAATTCTTCAAATCAATTTGCTCCATCGCTTCACCCGCACTTTTATCCAGTTTCAGTTCCATCACATACAATGTAGTCTTCGTACGAAGTACTATATCTACCCGTCCACGAGGAGTACGAACTTCCACATCCACATAATACCCTAATAAACTAAATATGATATAAAAAACCTGCTGATAGTGTCCTTCATATTTCGTATTATCGCATTGCGGTATAGTGGACAGGAACGTTTGCAAACGGTGTAAAGCAGCATCCATATCCCCATTACGGATATCACGGGAAAGATACGCCACCATTGTCGTGGTTTCCGGAGCTTTACTACCGACATAATGTGGAAGAAGACTTTTCATCAGGCCTATTCTCACTTCCTTATTAGGAATATTCAATGTATACAAGTCTAATTCCTCATCATAATTCTTAATAGTGATATAGCCACTTTGATATAGCAGCGGGATAATACTTGTCATCCTTTCTGTTGGTGCATCAAAATCCTCGACCGAAACCCTATTATTTCCAATTTCGGAAGGTTCTACGCCAAACTTCTCCAACATATTTATCAGATATGTAGGCGTACCGCTACCAAACCAATAAGATCCAAATTTTCCATCTGCAAAAGCATTTAGCAAACTGAAAGGATTATATATATCGGGCGAAGGAGAAGTGAAATGATAACCATCATAATTTTCTTTCAATTTCATCAAAGCCTCTTCAGGTGTTATCTCCAATTTCTTTGCCAATCCTTCCAAATCATCCTTCATTTGCAAACGTATCTCATCTTCACTAATTCCACAGATAACAGCGTATGGCTCATCCATACTAATATCCTTTATATTATTCAACTCACTAAAAATACTTAGTTGTGAGAATTTAGTAATACCAGTCAGAAATACATAACGCAAATAAGGATCACAAGCTTTTAACGGACTATAGAAGTTACGCATAATATTGCGCAAAACACCAAGATTTTCCGATTCGTGTACTACATCAAGCAAAGGAGCATCATATTCATCAATAAGCACAACCACCTTCTTACCTGTTTGCTCATAAGCACGCTTAATAAGATTGACTAAGCGTAGATTGGCATCCCCCTCTACTGCGTTAATAGCAAACGTACGTTCATATTCAGCAAGCATAAAATCAAGAAGACGTTCCAATCCTCCTTTATCCACATGTTTCGCCATACTCATATCAAAGTGAAGTACCGGATATTCCGTCCACTCCTTCTCCAGTTTCTCCATAGCCAATCCATGAAACAGATCCTTACGGCCGGAGAAATAGCTATGCAGCGTAGAAGTAAGTAATGACTTCCCAAAACGTCGTGGACGGCTCAAAAACATATAGCTGGAAGCCGAATGAGTCATCCGGTAAACATACTCCGTCTTATCAACATAGAGGTAATTCCCCTCCCGTATCTTCGAGAATGTCTGTATCCCGATAGGATATAGTCTTTGCAAATCTTCCATATCAATCATATTTTTCACAAAGCTACTAAAAAATATCCATCAGTCATTGCTTTACAAAAAAAATATCAACTATCTTCACAGACGGTTGATATAATAGAAATCACATCGGATTTACACCGACATGAGGGCGTTGACCAAGAATACACCGCTGTGTATTTCCTGACCACAAAATGTAGGGGTCTTCATGTGTGTAGCATGAAGTTAGGGACCTACATGTTCCATCTCACTTTCGTGTAAAGTATTAAAAGTACTCTATGACATTATTAACTTAAAAAATATCGGTCATTAATGGCTTTAGTCTTCCTTGGCGTGAGATTGTTCTCCATATCCATAACCGTAGCCATATCGCTTACCATAGCCATAATACTTGCCATATTTGCCATAACCGTAATAATAACCGTACTTTCTTTTCTTCAGATCCAAACCATTGATTACAGTACACAGGCTAGGTAATTTATCTTTATCAGCAAGTTCGTTGATCAAAGTATACTCATTCTTGTGAGTATAGTCTGCACGGCAGACATAAACAGACAGGTCAGCCACACGTCCTATCAATAAGGTATCAGTTACCATACCAACAGGAGCTGTATCCAGAATCACATAATCAAAATTTTTCTTAAGAGTTTCAATCGCTTTATCCAGTCCATCACGAGCCAATAATTCGGTAGGATTAGGAGGAACTGTTCCACCGGGAAGAATATACAGATTTTTACTGACATCGGAAAGCTGTACTAAATCCATCAAGTTCTTTTCCGGATTAGCCAAATATTGAGTTATACCAACTTCTTTTCTTGGAATATTAAAAACCTTATTCAAACCCGGCTTACGAATATCAAGACCGACTATCACTACTTTCTTACCTAATAAAGAAAGACTAATAGCAAGATTAGCAGAAATGAAAGATTTGCCCTCACCACTAACCGTAGAAGTAACCAGAATCACCTTCTTGTCATTTTCAAGCATAAACTGAAGATTCGTTCGGATATTACGGAAGGTTTCACTCATCAGATTATTTTGATTCTCAAATACAGCAATAGCACCCTGTTTTTCATCAGTCAATGGGATATCACCAACAATAGGTACACTGGTAAGCTTTTCTACATCAGAACGACCTTCAATCTTGAATTTAGTCAATTCGAGCAAATAAATAACCCCTACCGGAATTCCAACTCCTAACACTAAAGCAATCAAGTAAATCATCTTACCCTTAGGAGATACAGGAGCTTCATCTGCTATCGCGTCATCTATAATCTTCGCATTATTGGCTGTAGCAGCCAGAGTTATCGCATTCTCTTCACGCTTCTGAAGAAGCATCAAATAAAGTCCGGCCTTTATCTCCTGTTGGCGAGCAATACTCACAAACTCACGCTCCTGACCAGGTGCCTCACTAATACGACGGGAATAACGGTTCGCTTCACGATCCAGATCCGCCTTTGTGATAAACAATCCACGCAACACCCTGTCTAAAGATACTTGGACATTCTCTTTCATTGCACTAATACTGGTATCAAGATTTATAATGGTAGGATTATTCTCCGTTGATGTACGCAGCAAACGTTTTCTCTCAACAAGCACATCATTATAACGGTTGATGGCAGCCGCAAGATTCACATCCTGCAATCCGATATTACTAGGCAGAACCTCATAACCTTCATTTTGCATATATTTCTGCAAATCCTGCAGCAGATTAATCTGGGTTTGATTCTCCACACGCTTCTTTTCATATTCAGCACTACCCGTCAAAGCGATCTGTGCATCACTGGTCAAATCCGTAATACCCGCCCCACGTTTGAAACTTTCCAGGTCCTTTTCCGTACTGCCCAGTTCTTTAGAGATAATACTAATACGTTCATTGATAAATTCTGCTGTTTTTTGTGCCACTTCATTCTTATCATTATTCGTATTGATATTATACATCTCCAATAGCTTATTGATAAAATCCTTGCCTCGTTCTACATTCGAATTTTTCAATGATATGACAGCCACAGAAGTAGTTTTGGAAGTGGGCTCAATCGTCATATTCTTGCAATACGCTTTCGCCACAGCCAAAGGCTTATTAATTGTTGCCGTAATATTACGTGTAGTCTTTTCCGAATCTGTAGTTTCTTCCAATGTCCTTTTAGAAGATAATACCGAGTCCGGCGTCAGGAAAAAAGCCAATGTCCCTTTGTCGGTAGGAAAAACAGCCGGCAATTTTTCGAAATGTTTCTGATATTTATTACCGGCAATCTTCACATTCACATCCATACTTCCCTGTGGTTGCAATGCCATCTCCACAATCATCGGCTCCTCCAACAAATCAGCTTCCTGCGGAGTCAGGCTCACTTGTACTGGTGAAGTCTTATACATGTTTCTGGAAGGGAATTCATCTTCATCCGTATAGGAAATATAAAGCCCCAAATCTTCAACCACCTCTTTGACGATAGTCTTGGAACGGAGAACTTCAATCTCATTATCAATATTCTGCGAAGAAGAGACCATGCCATCCAATCCCAGACTCTCCAACCCGGAAAGCATTCCGGCACTACCACCTTTCTTATCATCCTTTATTAGAACCGTAGCGGAAATATTATATACGGGAGTGGACATATAAAGATAGACCCATGCCGCAATCAAACACACTACAACCGTACCCACAAACCAAGGCCAGTGGATCAAATACTTAAAAAGCAGTTCCTTGACGTCTATATTTTCTTCCTTAGATTCTTTTGCTTCGTTGAAATCTGTTTCTTTCATTGCAAATCATTATTTTAATATATTTACTAATAGGCTGACAATAGATACCAAAATAGAAGTAGCAGAGAACCAAAGACTGGTACTGTTGCCCACATCCGAATTTCGAGCCTTTGCTTTATTGGGGGTCACATAGACAATATCATTCTGCTGTAACCAATAGTAAGGCGAAAGAATGGTTTCGGCCTTATTCAAATCCAAGGTCATAATTTGCTGTTTACCGTTTGCGTCTTCACGAATCAACTTTACATTATCACGAAGACCGTAGACCGTCATATCACCAGCCATGGCCAATGCCTCCAACAGATTCACTTTCTCATTAGAAATAGTGAAAGTACCGGGACGGGTAACTTCGCCGATAACAGATATTTTATAATTTACCATACGCACCGTTACAATGGGAGTCTCCTTCATGTAAGGCTTCAGTTTATCTATAATCAGCTGTTCCGCTTCCCTTTTCGTTAAGCCTCCTAACTTCAATTCTCCTAACACCGGAAAATTTATGTTTCCTTCATTATCTACCAAATAAGGTTGTAATACAGGTTGAGTAGTCACATAAGACGAAGTACTCACAGCTATTCCGGCATTGCTGGCAACTGTCAGGTTAAAAGGTATCGCAAGTTCAGGATTAGTACACGATACCACAATAGTCAACAAATCCTTGGGCATGATCTTGGCATCATACAGTTTTTCCTGTTGTTCTGCCTCGTTCACAACTTCCACATTTTGGAAATATGGAACCTTTTTATAAGACTGACAGGCAGTCAATAGGAATGGCAACAACAGTAGCCACAAATTTCTTTTGTTAAGTCTTCTCATCATAATTCGTAAATTCATAATTAAACGCCCTTTAATTCCTAAGTTTTAAGGCAAGCGCGCCTACCTTTTAATTTTTAATCTTTAATTTTCTAATATGCTTCTTTTTCACCACGTATAGCATTATACACCGTCTTATACATGATATATAAATCCAATAAAAACGTCCAATGTTCTATATACCAGATATCACGCTGCACACGCCCCTCCATCTGCCAGAGCTCTTTCGTCTCACCACGATAACCCGTCACCTGCGCCCATCCAGTTATTCCAGGTTTTACAAAGTGACGAACCATAAACTTATTTATTAGATTGGAATATTCCTCCGTATGCTTCAACATATGAGGACGGGGACCGACAATAGACATATCACCCTTCAACACATTAATGAATTGCGGTAATTCGTCCACACTAGTCTTTCTCATTATTTCTCCGATACGTGTTTTACGAGGATCGTTTTCCGTAGCCTGAAGAGTATCGCATTGTGTATTTACCTTCATCGAGCGGAACTTGTAACACCAGAATTCACGACCATCTTCACCACTGCGCTTTTGTTTGAAAAAGACAGGGCCGGGAGAACTTAGCTTGATCGCGATTCCGAAGAATATATAGACAAATGGAAAGACAGTAATAAGAAATACCCCCGAACAAACAATATCAAATGCACGCTTAATAATACGGTTTTCTAATGACTCCAATGGTTCACAACGAATGGAAAGTACAGGAACATTACCCAATAATTCAAAGTGCATCCTACGTTTCAAATAATTACGGACATTAGGAACACTAAAAAAACGAACCAAATGGTTTTCACAGTAATTTATGATAGGAACAATCTCCGCACTGCGTACAGAAGGAAGGCTGCAATAAAGCTGGTTGATCTCTCCCGCATGTTTTTCTAAAAAAACACTTACTTCATTGGGTTGTCCCAAATATGGAACATCCTGTGGATACCGATCCGAAGGAAAATCCTCGAAATACCCCAATACACGATAACCGGACGTAGGATCATCCGTCATCGCATGATAAAGTTCCTGCATATTCTCATGGCTCCCAACCAATACTACCTTGCGGACATTTCCGCCCTTTTTCCGATAAATCTCCAGTAAGTGACGGGAAATTAAGCGGTAGCTAATGATGACAATTATCAGTGCAATATAATACAGTCCGAAATAGCGGGAATGAGAAAAATGAAAATGAAAAACAAGCAACGTACAAACCGATAAAAAGACAAAAGGAACCATGTTACGTAAAACACGGATCATAATCTGTTCAGGACGCACCACAGGACGATGAAGAATAACACCTGAATGCATGTTACAAAGTAAATAGCACAGAGTTATAAGAGTCATTCCCTGAAAAATAGAACCGCAATGGATACACCAGAAACGGGTACCCAGAAACAAATTAAATCCCCATAAAAGCAGGTTCAGCAAAATAAGATCCCCCAAAAGGACCAAAGACTTTAGGACTTTATTAAAACGTTGGACTTCCTGCATAAATTCATTTATTAAAATTTTAAACCATTCCCCGATATAGTGCCAATACTTGCTCCGCAATTGTATCCCAATTATATTCATCCATAGAATAAGATGCCGGAACAAAATCTTTTGATAACACTTTTTGTAATTTGTCTTTTAACTCCTTTTCATCACCAGTCTGAAAATAACAGTCATGCGCTAATCCTACCTCCAGGTTAGCAGGGATGCTACTTACGATTACAGGCAGGTCATAGCTCATAGCCTCCAGTAATGCGATAGGCAATCCCTCGTGAGAAGAAGGCAACACAAAACAACAGGCATGAGTCAACAATTCATGCAATTTCTTACCTTTAATAAATCCCGTAAGAATTACCCCATTTTCCTTGGCCAGTTTCTTTAAACTTATCGAATAATCATCTTCAAAATCACTATCACCGGCTAATATGAGTTTATAGTCAAGTCGTTTTAAAGCCGAAAACGCATGAATCAAATGATGAAAATTCTTTTCGGGCACAAAACGTCCCATGGCAAATACATACTTATGAGATTCCACACCCAGACTCTCCAGATAATCCGTATCTGCAATTTTATCAGGCGCAGGCACTCCATTGTAAATAAGACGACAGTCTCTCCGTCCATATTTGCGCACCAGAATATCATTTATCACCTCCGAAATGACAATTACCTCATTGGCAAACATTACGCCCATTCGTTCCCCCAGCTTCAACATGGTTTTAGCCGCAACCCCCCATTTATCCCTGTCATAATCCGGACCATGGTGAGTAAAAACGACTTGCATTCCCAACAGACGCGCCAGGGGAGTCAGCAATGCCGGACCAATAGCATGGATATGCACAATATCCGCATGCAGACTTCTTGCTTTCAAAATCGCCTTGAACGTATGAATAACGGCTTCCAGTGATTTTTTCTTCGGGGTTGTTATATCCACCAGTTTCACTCCCTGATATTCCGCAAGTGAATCATGAACGTAACTTTTACGACGAACAATAGTTATATCAATATCTTTTTGTACCATACGAGGAAAAAGTTCCTCGCAGTGCGTTTCGACACCACCTAGGATATTGGGTATTCCCCGGGTACCAGTTACTACAACTTTCATAGTATCAGAACTTTTCTCTTAAGTCCCCTTGACAAGGATCCTGGCCTACATTATACCAACACTTATCAAGACAGGCAGACTTCCCTTGCATACTACGAAGTTTATTTGCTATGGCCCACTTTAACGGATGTTTGATATATTTGTGCATCACCGGAGAAGCAGTACCCACCATCCAGCAGTTCTTCGGACATTTGCGCACCATATCACGTACCTGCTGTGCTTGTTCACTTTCCCAAATAGTCATAAAGTTCGGAGTTTCACGAATATTACCCATTTTCTTCATCCAGTATTTTTCCTCCAAACCATTACATGGATATACATCACCATAAGGTTCAATAAAGAAATTGGCAGAACCAGCTTCACATGGCAGCATACGGCGACCTCCTTCTATATAGTTAATCAACCCCATATTGAAGAAAGCACGAAACCAACTTTTCGGATGATTCTCTTTCAATTGCCATTCTATCAACTGTTCAAAGTTTTTGCAGACTTCATCTTTGTTTGTTATCACATTATCGTCTTTATGAAAATAATATGAATTATGAAAAGCAGCTGTAGCAAATTCCATCCCCAATGACTTACTCAACTGATAGAGTGAAAGCATATCCTTGGAGTTATTATTGGATACCGTACATCCAAAGCCGATATCTTTCAATCCCATATCTTTCAATGTCAATAAAGTACGTAAACCTTTGTCAAAGCCACCTGCGTGACCACGTAACTCATCATTCTTGCAACTTAGCCCCTCTATAGAAATACGAATACCAATATTCGGAAATTTCTTGGCTAAAGCTATGACTCTATCCTCAAACCAGCCCGAAGTAGAGATTACAATACGGTTGGAATGACGGTAGCATTCTTCAACTATTTTATCCAAATCTTCACGAATAAAAGGTTCTCCACCCGTCAGGTTGATGAATTTCAACTTCGGTAGTGTACGTAACTCTTCTGGTTGTATCTCTTTACTCTTTTCTGTGGGATATTGCCACACATTACACATCTTGCAACGCATCGGGCAACGATACGTCAAGATGATGCTCGCGTCCGTAGGACACGGGATACCATTTGTAGCCATAATATGAATATGATTAAATATATACAATTAAATAAAGCTCCTATTCCCCGGTATAAACATTCATTAACCGTTGATAATAAGCATCTTCAGAATATCTTTCTTGGGAACTTTTAGCCAATGCCTCATAATTGAATGTGTGTGAAAACATTGCTTCAATCTTCGTTTTCAAATCCACCGTATTTTTCGATTCAAACAACATTCCGCTTTTTCCCTCCTCTATCAATTCCGGTATCCCTCCGATACGAGCCCCCAACACAGGAGTACCCAAGCATTGCGCCTCAATCACCGAAAGTGGATTGTTTTCGTACCACTCCGAAGGAATAACGCTAAAGCGAGCACACCCCACCAATTCCTTAATCTCCGGCCATTGTTTATAGCCCAAAAATTCAATGTCAGTTCCGGCAGCCAATGTCTTAAGTTCATCCATTAGAGGACCTCCGCCAATGATTCGCAATTTATAGGGTAACTGTCGAGCCGCCTTTACCAAAGTCGCGCCCCCCTTTTCATGAGATAATCGACCGATAAAACAATAATAATCTTGCTTATTATACTCTTGTCTTATAGTCTTTTTCACATCTATAAAATTACAGAGAATGTGAATCTTCGATTTATCAAAACCACCTTGCTTCATTTTCTCGGCCATGAAAGAACTGGGTGATAAGAAAACATCCGTAGAAGCCTCCAAACGTTGTCTGTTCCATTTCATTGCTTCCCAATAGGCTAGCATACTAGCCAAGCAAGAATTTTTCATACACTTATGCTCCACCACCCGACGCTTGTCTGCAAAACACTCTTCACAAACTTCCGTACCATTGCGCAGGCAGTCATAACGTGGGCAAAGCAACTTGTAATCGTGTAATGTCCATACCACTTTTATTCCTCTTTGATGAGCCAATTCCACTATGATTGGCGAAAGCTGGCTATGAATATTATGAACATGCACCACGTCCGGATGGAAATCATCCAAAAGTGCATTAAATTTTCTTTTCACCTCGCCTATACCAAAAGGACGAGCAAAAGCTTCTATTATCCCAATCCCCGGTTTAAACCGAATCTCACCGGGGAAATATTTACTCCATGAAGTCTGCAAGTTCTCCGGAAAATCCATAGCAAAGATTGCTACTTCGTGCCCGTTTTTCTTCAAAAGTTCCTCCAGATTGATGGTACAAATGCAATCTCCACCACGAGCATAGTAAAACTTGTTAGCTAATAATATTCGCATTAGATATGATTATTGATAAGCACTCAATTGATAATATTTAAATTAATCCCGAGATAACAGCAATCTCCAAACTCAATATGATTAAATCTGCATTTAAGCCATCCAATCAAATACTTGACTAATAATTTGATTCGCATAAGTCCACGATTTTTTGAATGCCAGAATCAAAATTATCTCTTCCACAAACATCTTTTAGAAACTTGTGGAGTTTGAGTGCCTTATCATTACGTTCTTTCTCATTCAATAAATAGTAACGAATAGCATCTTTCCATTGCTTTACATCACGCTCCAAAGCACACCCCCGATCAGAAGTAATATATGCTCTCGTTGTGGCGGTTGAGGTGGTAATAACAAATCTCTCACTTCCCGCTGCTTGAAACAACACCAATAATCCTGCCGGAGCCTCGGTTGTCAGTGGCATTGCTACTATGGCGGAATTAGCCATCTCTTGGAGAAACTGATTAAAGGGCAGATTACATTTCACCTTAATGTTCTCTGTAATATATTCTTTATACATACGATAGTCTAAGCTATTCATTACAAATAAAAAATTCACGTCAGACATTTGTTTTGCCACTTCTAGCATAAAAGACCAATCTCTAGAATTTCCTCCGCCTACAAATATATCATGACTCAACGATTCACATTTTCTTTCCCATTTCTCATGATAAGGATCATGAATTACAGTATAATTAAAATCAAGACACAACCACTCTTTCAACAATTCTCCATAATAATAAGAGGTTACACTGGCATGGAAATATTTCGACATTAAAGCTTTGCGATACATTTTCGATACAATGCGATTTTGTATAGTATCTTTCTTTTTTAAAAGAATATTGAGACAACCAATATTTCTACGCTGAAAAGTCAAAAGACACATCCAATAAAGTAATACGGCTTGAAAATCATACCAACAAAACACTGTTTCTCCCCTCCGGGAACAATATAGAGCTCGAAAACAGCCTATCGTCCAACCCACGATACGTTTCTTAGTACGAGGCGACTCAATATAGTGCACCTCTTGTCGCAAATTTCGAGGCTTAAACTCACTATCCACATTAGAAAAGCCATGTAATATGTGTATCATCTTACTATCCTTATTTCAAAACATTACGTAAAAAGTCAATTGACCGTTCTCTATAAATAGCCAATATACCGTCTACCCTCTCATAATCAATCGGACGCTGAAGTACCTCCATATTCTTTTCCAACTCCTCCTGGGAAGTAAACACATGATCTTCTAGTCCTACTAAGTCAAGCAAATCAAGCAGACGGCTCGATAATCCATTTGCTATAGGAATCACAGCAAACTGACGATGATAAAGCAAACTAAACACCAATCCATGGAAGGAATCCGTCACTACAACCTCCGCTCCACCAATCTGCTCTATCCATCCTTTTATAGCGGGAGGATAACAATATTCAAACCCTCTCAAAGGATATCCATTAAATATCATACGAGCCGGTATACCCATCTTGTATGAAAGATAACGTGCCATATCAAGCTGACAATCATTACGATTCAAGAGATAACAGACAATACGGTGATTGGGAGTAATAGATGAAGTAATTTCCGCATAAGAAGAATGTAGCATTGTAGGATCAAGCACTAAACTACTATCAAGACTAAATTGCTGTTTTAATATATTTTGGCCCGTAACTTCTCTCACAGATATGCCCGAAAAACGATGAAGAAGTTTATCTATAGCAGGCAGTAGCTCTTTATGACTCTCCGGCCACATATTCACTCCAAAACTCGAAGCAAACGACACTCTGCGAACCTGATCCCCTCCAAAATCAAGAAAATAGGCTAAACATTGTTCACGACTAATTAAAGGATTCCATGTTTGGTCACTTCCTACCAATAAACAGTCATAATCCAACTTTGCCTTTCTAAGCTCCTCCACTGTTTTATAATGCCGTGTTAGCGACGGGTAAAACTTTTTGCAGAACCTATGAAATTTAATAAAGCGAGGAATAAAAATCAATTGTCTCAACTTTATAGGTTCTGGCTGCCTAAGATCTATCAACTCTACTTCATGTCCCAGTTCCTTAAGAAGACGACATGTGGCATAAGTTTGTAACACTGCCCCACAATTATACGACTTATGATATGTTAATAATCCGATTTTCATTGCTTATTGATTAAATTTTACATAGTCTTTATACATATAGCGATGCGAAACCGCTACTTTATAATCATCCTTAAACGTCCCTACACCTATCAAAAGGACTGGAACCTCATAGCTCGGAATACGCATCTCTTGCTTTATTTTTTTTGTTATTCTCCATTTATGTCCCATAGTCAATGGTATAGTGGCTAATCCGTAATAATGAAGAGAGTACAGAAGATTCATTGCGTAAAGCCCTCCATCAACAAAAGGAAGATTTTGTTCATAAAAACCATAATTCCTCAAATCGCCACAAACAAGAATAGCACATTGCATTTGCTTATTAAACCCCTTGCTTCCACCTTGCAATTCGAACATTTTTGCAACCAAATTATTTTCCGTATAAACATGAACTCTCCAACTCTGCCTATTACAAGCAGATGGGGTGCGCTCACAAAGTTTTAATGCGGCACAAACTTTCTCTACCTCTAATGGTGAATCACCAAAATCACGAATAGAAAAACGTGATTGAGAAAATGAATCAAAAGAACATTGAATTTTGCTTGAAATATCTTTTAGATTGAGATTATATATTCCACCAACATCATTGATTTTTATATTGTACAAAGAACATAATCTATTGAGAGCTGTCCCTACATCAACCATATCAGCACCCATATTCCCATTAAATTCAATATACTTCTGCAAGACAGAGACAGATTCAACAACGAACGGTTTAGCACCTCCTTTCTTTAGCAAATCTTCAAGATCTTCAATAATAGAGAATGCCTTTTCCTTTCCAAACCCTACTCTTACATGACCAATAGACATTCCCTTTTCCAAAGCATGTATTCTGATTTGCAATTCCGCCTGCTTTTTAAAGATATCCTTTGTCTGGTTCGTACTTCCACTATACAAAGTCAATGAGAAGGACTCTCCTATTTTTTCAAATATAATACGTAACCATACGATAAAAACATTTCCCTTAATAGCCGACTTTAATTTTTCTTTCATAAGATTCTAATCTAAAGAATTATTTACATGATACGTAATTGAACATTTCTATATATTGAGAGGCTATTCTTTCCGCTGAATAGTATTGTTTGGTATGTTCTATCATTGAAGATTTCAGCTTATCATAGCCACAGTTATACGTATCTATGGCATGAGCCATTACACAAACTAAATCTTCTACGTTCCCAGGCTCAAAAAGATAACCATTTACCCCTTCAAGAATCTCATCCGAAAAGCCTGGCAAATTCGAAGCTATAATCGGAAGATTATAATTAAAAGCAATCTTTGTAGGACCACTTTGAGACACCACTCTATAAGGTTGAACAAAATAGTCAGCGGACGAAAACAGATTAGCTATCTCTGAATTGTCTATAGATCGGATATCTATATCGAAAAGATCAGGATATTTAATCCTTGCTTGATAAAAACTCCAATCCTTACACATCCCATTGATAGATATCTTAAAACCTCGATATCCCTTGTTATAAAGCAAACACGCGGCATCTATCAACAAATCAATATTCTTTGCATAATTGATTGTTCCAAATGAAAGAAATCGAATAATACCATCTTTGGGCTTTTCAATGCTAGGAACACCAAAATCTTTTAATGCCAAAGGTATTCTGAATATTTTTGAATCAGGAAAATGTTTTTGAAACAAAGCTGCCTGTGACTCAGAAAACATGTTGACATATTTTACTTGCGAATAGACCAATCTACGTAGCGTGTTTAACAGCCTTTGGTGTCCCATCCCAATATGAACCTCTCCTTGATGTGCCGTTTGAATATAATGTTTCTTAGGCAGCAAATAAAACATTGGCAATTCCCATGGTGAGTAAACACTATCATTCATATAGATAATATCAGAATTCTGTTTTTTTATAATTTTGCCTAGACGCATATGTGCTAAGATATTTTTGGGATTGCGTATTCTATTATTGAACCTAAAAAATTCAATCGTCAGATTCGTATTTTCTTTCCTTATTTGTTCGAAGTCTGCCTCTTTAAATCTATTATTTTTAGAAAATAGTACGATCCAATGAATATCGTAATGCCTTAAGATTTCATGCATATTAAAATAATTCAAATCGCAATCAACAAAGTAATCTGGAGTAATCCAACAAATCTTTCTCTTATTCATACAAAAAACAATTCCCAATTAATAATTAACATTCATAATTATTTAGCAAACTTCGTTTATATTTTCTTTAGCACTCATTTCGTTTTAGTCAATCTCTATATCTTTTTAATATTGGTAACCAACCAATATATATTCGACAGCCACAAACTCTAATATAGGTATAACGATGATAACCTAAAATCATGGGTTTAACCACCAAATTCCAGAATTCACCTACAGAATTTTTCTTCTTTTTTATCCCTTTATAAGGTGTAAGCCGCAAGTATTTATCAAATTCACACACAAACGGATGTATACATAATCTCTCCCAAGGTTTGGGGCGTGAAGCAAAGTGAATTATTGTAGGGTCGATCACATTCGTTTGTTCTTCTTTTTGATATATCTTCAAAACTCTATCCTGTGATAATTGAAAATTTTTCATAAAAAAATAGTTCATAGTATTCCAAGTGTATGACAACATCTTAGTTTTCTTTCCACATACGACATTCAATACATCTTGATCGTGATTAACGATACTCTCACTATTATTCCTTAGAAATTCAATACTTTTTTCATAAATATGCTCCTCACGCCATTTCTTAAGGTTAATCAGTAGAACCCCCGCATTAAAATAGCCTTGCTCAACCGGTATATGAAGACGCTTGAAAGCACCATTATTCACAGATAGTTTATCATTGTGATAAACTGCTCCCAGCAGATAATCTTCAATGTCAATATCATATAATTTAGCTATACTATGACGCACTATAATATCACAATCTAAGTAAATTAACTTTTCCACGGATAAAGGAAGAAGTAACGGTATAAAAAGTCGGAAATAAGTGGCTAGACTTATATGGGATAAGCCTGGAGATGACGGCATAGGAAAATCTCCAAACAATCCAGAATCTACATATATAATCTGAAGAGAACTACCCATATTCTCGGTCATGCTTTTAAGTTTTACCGCATTTTCATTACTAAGATTATCCGTTAACAAATAAAAACAGGTTCCTATATTATGATCTGCAACAGAAGCTATTGTTGTAGCACAATAAGGTGCAAAATTATTATCACAAGCTAATACAATATCCATGAGTTTTCTTTTCCAAATTTGAATTATAAACATATCTCATAAACAACCCCAACCAAGGAAATAGTACTTCCCATGAGTGGGCAGGTTGTGAGGTCATTACAAATAATATTTCAGCAAAAAGCAATGCTATAGCGATAGAACGATGAATATTCAAATTCCGATAAAAATACAAAGCAACTCTAGCCATAAAAGAAATTACAAGTGTAATATAAATAACTCCATAATCTATCAATAAATAAAATGGATAACCTTCTGCTCCTGCCAACAACGAATTATAACGATTATAAAAAAGTCCATCTTCATTAATTAGGTTCATCGTATAATATATACCATGCCCCACCAAAGGAGCTTCCGCAAAATACATTAAGGCCGTCGCCATTTGATAGTTCCTAAGTTCTACAGAACTACCTCCTGTATTTTCACCACCTGTCAACAAAATATCAAGTACACCTTCAACATATGATTGGACAATTGGTATATCTCTCAAAAAATATATAAATACAACCAGAAAAGGCAATCCCAAACACAAAGACTTTAACATTTGCTTTTTATTAATGAGGAATCCATACACAATTAATGAAAGGAGCAATACAACAAAAGGAGCTCGTGTTCCACAAAAGAATATATTCATCAGTAACAAACCTGTGCCTATCAGTTTTACATAATTTTTTCTCTCAAAATGAAAAAGCAATAATATAAGAGTTACATTAATCAAGCCAAAAATATTAGGAGAAAACTGTGTACCTGTACTTCTAAATCCCCTTTCAGATAAAGCTCTCTCAGAACTCCATAATATTTCACCCGATGCTGAATGAGCAAGAGTAACAAAATTCTCTGCCATAAAATAACTCATATAACCAACAAGTACTACGACAAGAAGAATAATATATATATATTTTTTTATATTCTTCCAGATATTCACATTGGATGGAAGAGATGCAAAACCCAAAAAGAAAAGAAAATAGGTTGACAAGAAATCCTGAATTGCCCAATTTACACCTTTAATGCCTGACCATCCCGTAAAAAGAGGTTGAATAAGCAGAAATACAAACATTAGAAGCAACTCTATTTTAAGAGGAAATCTATTTATAACTGAAGAAAATGTATGATCTTTTAACAGTCTTGCTATAAAAGCAAAAATAAGTACTAATCTTGATCCAGCATAAGACATACGAAAAAGTTCCGCGTTCGGATGTATCAAGTACATACCAAGCATAAACCACATAAAGCAATGCAGATAATTTTTGCTATTATATATCTTATAAATACATAGCAATATTAGTGCAATAGAAAGAACTTTAATTATAAGCATAGAATATCATCTATAAACTTTTTCGAGCTTTTTATACAGTTTTCTATTTTCAGGTTAACTTTTTCCCAATCTATTTCCATTTCAAAAGATGCAACATTCAGCCGTTCTTGAAGAGCGACTAAACTCAACACATCGGAAATTCGTGAAGAAGTTACATTTCTGATAAACACATAAAAAGGGACATTAAATTTTAATGAAAAAGCCGTCGCATGAAATGAGTTTGTTACAACATACCTCGCTGCTTTAATATACCTCACAAATTCTATAGGTCCCGCACTTTCTACAATTTTATCTGCATATTTAATTTTAGTACTATCTTCTATAGATAGAATAGACAAATTATGTTTCCGTGCTAATTCTTGTGCACAACTTTTAATAGACTCATCAACTTGCCCCAGGTTATATACCAAGACGTAATCCAGAGCAGGCGAGGTTCCATCTTGGATTAATATATTCCAATCCTTTGGAGATAGTAAAAAAACGGGATCAACAACATGTTGGGCTCCTAATATTCCTATACTGGTTAATAATCTTAATCCGGTAGTTTCTCTTACTGATATAGCCGAAAAGCTCTTTAACCACTCTTTCATTCTTTTTACGTCTTGTTCTTCTAAAGTTGATACTCCAAAACTCGCAGCATACGCCACTCTTTTGGTTTCCAGACTACCAAACTGCAAAAAATAAGAAGGATCTCTTCCATTATTAAATAATGGATTCCACACTTGATCACTTCCAACAATAAAGACATCAGCCACCCATTGTACGTCCTTCAAATCCCTGTATTCTACATAATGATCCGTAAGATGCAAATAAGCATGTTTAAACCTGTCAAAAGCCAGCTTCCGCCCTCTCTGCCGTACGATTTTATATAATTGTGGCAAGTATTTCTTTATAGCATAAACAATTCTAAAGAATGCATTATCCTTATATTTGTACAAAGGCGACATTTTAGGGATTGACATATATCTATTAAAGTTCAAACTATAAGCTTTATCCATATATGCAGGTAAATAGTCTATAATTTCAACATCATGTCCCTTTTGTTTCAAATAGGTTTGCAAAGCATATGCTTGCAGTGATGCTCCATAATTATAAACATCATGACATGTTATAATCTTAATATTCATATACTGTTATTTTAAAGTTGGCGCATTCAGTTTATTAGAATGCGAACTTGAAAATCTATTAAAAAAATTCACTATTGTTTTTTTAGGATTACTTATCCTCCGAATCAACCTTTTCAGTTTATTATACAACAACTGTATAGCATACACATCATCGATTGTTGAACTTTCTTTTTTAAGTTCTTTCATCAATATTTTTGTTATCAACGTTCTCTTAGAAGCCTTTTTTATCTGCAATTCCGCTACGACATCAAAAGGCTTTTGTTCTATATGCAAATTAGCCTTTTTAAGCCATTCATTTCCTATTGAGGTAAATGCAATAACAGCACTCACTCCATCCTCATCTTTTTTATAACATGTACCCCAAGCGTCACCGATACGAATATCAGCGGAAGAATGTTTGTATTTATATTTACAATGATCATAACAAGCCCCCCCCAAACAGCCATCACCTAAGAAAAGAGCATAAAATTTATCACCTTGTGACAATCTAGAATTTACAAATGTTTTTCTCTCCTTTATCAATGAATTATATGAATCATGCCAATTCACCTTTTTGCCATGCTTTTCACCATCTATTCCTATAGCATAAGAATCATGCCACCCCCGCCACTTGTTACGCCAAGAAGCATAAGTAACCTTACCTACTACTTTTTCCACATCCTTCAGATACTTTTGCCATACAAACATAGAAGGAACACCGTGGCAAAAGAAGTCCATCAGCACAAAATTATCCTCTACCCTAAATCTACGAATGTATCTTCTAAAAGAATCTATTTGACATGGAGTCCCCGTTACCAAGTATTTTTCCTTCCGACTAATTCCCTTAAAGCCGTCAACGGTATAACTTTGAATGTACTTACTACCTATGCTTTGAATGAGTTCCTCAAGAGTGGTAGCAATGTAATGTTCTGCACGTGCAACTTCTGCATTATATCGCACTCCGCATACTTTATACCCTTTGGATAACATCATGCGGCCTAATTCAAATCCAACACCTCCACTACTACACTTTCGTCGAACTGCAGAATCATTACTCCATGCAGCATAACTATGAATTTCTAAATTCTGAAGACTGATTTCATCATGTGAATAAGCACACACATCAAAGCATAAACCACAATCCGTACATTTATTCACATCGCTTATCCTAGGCTCATAGAAACCGTTATCGTTTAGTTCTATGCTGATAATATTCTTTGTACAAGAGATAGCACAAACACCGCAACCATAGCAATTATGTATTTTTGATATGTTCATTGAATATATTTGTCTAAAAATTGACGAGACTTCTCCTGCTCACATTGAAAAATTTTAGTAATTATTTCTTTGCTGGGGACATTTGACGATAACTGCTGATAACTCTCCTTTAAAGAAGAACAAAGCAAATGATCACTTAACCCAAAAGTTTCTAATAAGTCAGTAATACGCGCCCCCCTCTTATTGGTAGGAGCAATATATGAATAAAAATTATGAGAACTTAACAAAATAGAAAATACTGTTCCATGAAAAGAATCTGTCAATACTAAATCAGCGTTAGCTATAAGTCCGAGCCATTCGCGAGGACCAGCATCTTTTATCAGAACATAACTTCCTTCTACATTTTTTTTTTGGTCCACAACCACTAACTTTTTTCCACTTTCATGTGCCATACGAATAGCAAACTTAAGCAAGTAAACATCATGCATCAATGGAAAAAGTAAAATGTAGGGTTCTCTATTAGCTGGAACAATTGCCATTTTTTTCCAAAAGTCTCTATCCAACAAAAATGTAGGATCAGAAACCTGAAATATATTCTTCTCCATCAATATCTCATTGAGCATTTTTTGAGCTTGTTTCTCTCTTACAGAAATCGCATTATAGCTCGACAACCATCTTTTAAAGTCATTCTTCTCTCTATTGGTCAATGAAGAAATCCCGATGCTTGACGCATAAGATATTTTCACAGCATTATTGGGAACAAAAGTCAAAAAGAAAGGTTCTAAGCAGAATCGTTGGGTAGGATTCCATAATTGATCACTACCTGTAATATAGACATCATATACAGGGGGATCTGCATATATAGCATCCACGCTTTTATATGGTTTTGACATCCTAATTACAGAATTAAAAACTTCAAATTTTGTAAGAGCATCATCATAATACCCCATTGTAAATGCCTTTTTTTTCCCATAAGCAATTGTATACAGTAACTTCTTTACCGTTATTATCAGTTGATTAACACTACTTTTCTTCTGTAATCGATAGGGAAGATACTTCTTACTTTGCTCATAATCGGCATGAGCATTAGGCCTATGAAGGTCAATAATTTCCACTTCAGCACCTTGCTGACGAATATATTCATATAGTGCAAAGGCTTGCAAACTGGCTCCATAATTCGGAGAGTTATGAATAGTAATAATACCTATTTTTCTCATCTTTCGATTCTATACGTGGATTACTTTTAATAGTTTACGAACAATCCGTTTTGGAAAGAATATTATTTTTTTTATCTTTTCATCACGAATATATTGATTTTGAGCCGCCAGAATTGCAATCTCAAAATTTCCTCTAAATACTTGTATATCCCTCTCGAAATATAGTCTATATTTACTCTTGGCAGAAGGACGGCGTAGCTGTTCATCACCCTGAACAGGCTCATCAACAGGTCTTTCCTCTGCCTTTATTTTTCCAGTAGTTATGAGTGATTCGATTAAGATTTTACCTCTATCGGTATTTATTAAAACACTTGATACTTTTTGAGCACTGAAAGCACATGGCGCCATTGTTCCCAATCCTTTATAATCACTCAATGTAATATCTGAAATCCGTTTGCTTTTGGCAAACTTGCAGTGATAACAATTTTCTCTATAACTCACCATCCGATGATAACCAAATTGATAAGTATCACCATCCTTTGTTCGCTGCGCATAAAAACGTTTATTATCGGCATTATATAAAGTGAAGGTGAAAGTATTAGTATATAGAGACGGATCACGAAATGACATTCGTTTCGCCACTTCACCATATTTCTTCTCCAACATAGCAATATGTTGCTTTAGGTAGCTGTACGGTGTAGTTCCATGACATACAACATCTATCAACAAAAGATTCTCATTGTCTTTAAAAAGCTTCCGTATAGCAGCTATTTGACAGGGCAAGCCTATAATTACCGTCTTTTTTCCTTCTTTCAGAAGAATACGAAGTTTTGGATAAAGCTCTATTGCACTGCTAAATACGTATTTTGAATTTTTAAAGAGTCCCACATCTTCCATAGAGTCTGTCAACTGCATCGATACATAAAAATCATTATTAATGACCGCCCCAGCCGCAAGATAACCGTTCACAATGGCCATCTTGTATATTTCAGAAGCAATACCTCCAGAGGCACTGGTAGCTCGTTCATTCTCATTACTACTCCATGCCGCATAAGCAGTTAAAGGTTTTCGAAAATCCACATTCTCAATTATAGGACAAACTTTTTGGCAACGTTCACATTGTACGCAATTAGACATATCCAATTCCGGATAAACAATGCCTACTTCATTCTCTTTCATCACAATACAGTTCTTACCACAGACAAAAGCACATGCGCCACATCCCGTACATATTTTTTTAGGGGCGAGTTGAATCATCTTTTTATTTTTTTCTTTACTATAGTCAACAATTGAGACCGCTCAGTAGCATTTAATCCGATGGACCAGATCGTTAAGCCACTTGAGAATAAAGACACGATAGATACCAAGCAAAAAGATAAGAAAGTAGTACCTAATCTAGAAGCTAATAATACTGGGATAATTGCACCCAACAGAGAACAAAGAGTACAACGTCCAAAAACGTCTTTCATATAATCAATAACTGGAAAATCCAAAAGTCTGTTTACAATCCATAATCGAAGAAAAAGACTAATGATAGAAATAACCAGTGATATATAAAACACGGAAACTGCAGAATATCCTAATTCAAGGGCTACATAAGAAATAGGTATATTAAACATTACCAATGTACCAACTACAGATTGATAGAGTTTGATGTTTCCAGTTGCGTGCGCCGTGGTCATTAACGGAGTAGCCATTGCGTCCACCGCTGTAATCAAAATAATGAGACGCATAAAAGGTATCACATATTCAGGTATTTGCCCCAACCACAATTTAATAACAAAAGGAGCTTCCACTATAAGTGGCAGCGAAATAAACATGATCAAGAAAAATGAAAATTTTGAGCTACGAAAGACAAGTTTCGTCATATTCTCTATATCGTCTTGTGCATAATACTTTGTAATTTGTGGACGCACTGCCGTATAAAAATTTGTAAAGAACTGGCTGACAGCAGAGTTTATTTGAAAAGCGATGCCCCGTGCCGCATTCACAGAAGGATTAAAAAACAGATTAAGCAAGATATTCAAACCCTGCCCTTTGACTAAACTAGCAATAGAGCCAAACATATTCCATCCTGAATAAGACAATAACTGATTAAATAATTTTTTCTCCCAATAAAACGTATATCTAGCCTCTTCGAATGATCGTACCGAATAAATGAAATAAGTTAGGGTGACCATAAACGATGCTATCAAGAGAAAAAGTCCATAATAAAACAGTCGGTCATCCGCAAGAAACTGGATTAATAGGGCTACAGTCAGCTTCAATATAGCTTCATAAACGCTCACATAAGCATAAATTTTCATTCGTTCGTGAGCTATAATCATTGCATTATAAGGATTATATAAAAGGGTTATGATAGCTGAAATAATTGAAAACTGATAAACCCAGTTTGCTGCTTCCATTTTTTCGGAAGGAATCACCAAACATGTGTTAAGAAACCAAAGGCCAATGGTCTCAGCTAAAAGAACTAATATGATTGCAAATAATATGTATATACTCATAGATATACTAAATACTTGCTTCAGCCGTATCTTATCATTTTTCCCTAATTCAAAAGTGAGAAAACGTTGAGTAGAAACAGACATTGCTCCATTAAGAATCCCCATCATAGCTACTACACCACCAACCACATTATAAATACCAAAATCTTCAACACCCAATGCTGCCAAAACAACTCTACTTGTATAGAGTGTAATCGCCATCATGAAAAACATACGAAAATACAGAAGAAGTGTATTCTTGGCTATGCGTTTGTTATTAATTGAGGTATCTGACATAAATTTAAAGATGTGCACATATAAAATCACTAACTTTATTCACAACTGTTAGCGTCCAATTTTGACGTGTACCCCAAGGAAAGCCGCCACAAGGCGGTTCTCTCATAAATAACGTCAAAAAAGATACTGATTTTTAATATTTGTTATTACTCCAGTCCGATTGTCAAGGGTAACAAAT
>NZ_JADMOU010000050.1:0-25210 GCF_015558905.1 Bacteroides sp. D55t1_190419_B8 | reverse complement strand
GGAGCTGTATGCGGTGAAAGTCGCACGTACAGTTCTTAATGGGGAAAGCGGCAGCAATGCCGCCGACCTACATAACAATGTATGATGAATAAAGAATTACCTAAAATAGACTTACCGGAAGAATGGCTCATTGGTACAGGCATCAATAAAGATTTACTCAACCTGTACACAAACTTTCCCTGCCGATTAAAATCGGAAATTTTTGTATTATGCATGAATGGAGAAATAGAGGCGTCAGTTAATCTGAATCGTATTACTGTACGCGCAAATGATTTCGTGACAATTATGCCTGGAAGTATTATTCAAATTCACAGCGTAGAGGGAGAACTAATACTTTATTTCGGTGGCTTCTCTTCTAAATACATAGAACATGCCAATTTAACCCCTACAGCCATTGATACGCTATTTGTAACATTGGGAAGACCAGTTATTCCATTAAAGCCGGAAGGTGCCAAATTACTAGAAGACTATTTACAATTTCTGATTAAACTTTATACTTTCTTTGATGAATCAACACGTAAAGGAATCACTCCACATCTATATAATAACATACATGCAGGAATAGCCGCCATGTATAAAAACCGGCTGCAAAATACAACTGAGAATCTATCAAAAAATGAGCTGATTTACAAGAATTTCACTCAACTAGTGATGCAAAATTATAATCAGACACGTAATGTAGCATGGTATGCCGAGAAACTAAAAATTACACACAACCACCTCTGTACTATAGTAAAACAGGTTACTGGGAACACATGCATAGAAATTATTTCTCACATGGTCATCATGGATGCCAAATCACAATTGAAATCGACAAGACTCTCTATTCAAGAAATTTCCGATTCACTCAATTTTGCCAACACATCGTTCTTCGGCAAATACTTTAAACGATATGTTGGCATGAGTCCATTGGCCTATAGGAATAATGGGTAAATGACCGGACACTAACAGATTATCTTCGTTATATGCTATAAAGCCAATCAGTTATCATAATCGTATTCCAGACTAAACTCATCCACATAAAGCACACTACCGGACGCTCCAGTAAAAAAATCACCATATTTGCTTGCAGAACATACCAGGACGATATAGGTTGGTTTTCTGTTCGTAGCCCTATATTCCAGTTTCAAGTCAAATTCCTTATACACGGCAACAGGAGTTCCCGATGTAAATTCAGCATAAGCAATCACATGCTTATCATTTTTATCAAACAATTTCCGGTTAGAAGGTTTGGTGCGTATTTCAATCGGACTATCCCAATCACCAATGGCAATATAGATCGAGCAGGTATCTGTCTTTCCTTTTAAATAATTATATTCAATGGAAGAGTTATCAATCACTCCGGGCTGGTACTTATAATATCCTTTCAAATGAGTAGGATAAGCAGAGAACGATTGCCCAAAGTTCAAGATACCATTTGTTCCGTCGGTTGCCACATATTTACCGACAAAGAGGTTACCGGCAGCTAATTTCCCGGCAGAACCCACTCCCACAAACTTAGACTCAAGTTTCGCAGCCCTACCGGTTGTTTTACCCGACCATATATCTTCGGTAGGAACAGAGTTGCTGTCACCTAAGGTTGTAGCTCCTTGATTTCCGGTATCCCAGAAAGGAGCTTCATTACTTCCCCACGGGTTCCAGACTTTACCACTCTGATTCCAATTATCAAATGTACCACCTGTTAAAGGAATCTCAGCAGTCGTTCTAAAAGTAATCTCTTCACCACGATCTTCTGTTCCATCCACCAAAGCACGACATACATATTCCGTGTCCGCTTTCAAATGCGGAACACAAACATAGAAGTTTACTCCATTCTGTACAACGATATCCTGATCTACCCTTGTCCATTCTTCTGATGAAGCTTCACGTATTTCAAAGCCGTTCACTACATCCTCCTGTCCTTCTCCATAAAGCCATGCTACATTAGTCCAGCCATCCGCCGAATTAGTAAAGACAACCTTATCCGTGATGAATGCGTACAAACTCCACTCTTCGGTTTTTCCTTTAAATGTCACATTTACTTTCTGCTCTTGTGTAAAGTCCTTCAAAGTGGTAAAGTCAGGCGAAACGGTAGAACTGATCGGCCCCAGCTTCAAATCTTTCACGGTTATTTTGTTGAGCATCGTATTTTTATTGACATAAACGATAGCTTGTCGAGCTTTTTCGTCAATCACGGC
The DNA here is from genome assembly GCF_015558905.1 of Bacteroides sp. D55t1_190419_B8. Classification (NCBI taxonomy): domain Bacteria; kingdom Pseudomonadati; phylum Bacteroidota; class Bacteroidia; order Bacteroidales; family Bacteroidaceae; genus Bacteroides; species Bacteroides sp. D55t1_190419_B8. The sequence continues at coordinate 23,033 of NZ_JADMOU010000050.1, read as the reverse complement.
TCCTCCGACCTGATTCTTGACGCTAAATACTCGTTCGACGGTCTGGTTGGCTATAATCTTCCAGCGATAATCCTGATACAAAGACAATACCACTTCTTTAGGAGAAGACAAATCAATCGTTGTATTCACCTTCAAATCCGTATTAGCCTCTTCTGAATAATCGAAACGGGTGACAATCACTTTCTTCAAATCCACAGAATCGAGCAAGTCTACTGTCACCGTACGTTCTTCATTATTAATGACTGCACTACCAATCTGTCCATTCACCTCAAAGCCGGTAATAGACAATCTGACAACAGGATACGGCAAATCATTCTTGACGCATGATGAAAAAGCAAATGCAATGCAAATGCATATAATTAAGGATAAAAGTCTATTTCTGCCTTTACTTTTCATGATTACATACTTATAGTTAATCCTAAATTAATATCAAACAAATTTATTTTAAAGTTGGCTCCACCGTTCGTACGGGAAGCTTTCTCACCAAGATTATTCACCTGACTTTCCTTACGGTATTTCAAGCCTATCACTCCCACACTACATTCCACACTCACATTTTGCATAATAAAGACAGCCACTCCGGGATTAATCCCCAACTGTGCCTCAAATATATTCGTTTTGGTATTCTTCAAACTCTCGCCCGAACCTCTTGTAAACTCCGAATGTCCGAATCCCAAACGCAGATTGGTTTCATTGAACAATCCGAAACGTTTTCCCGGATCCAACCCGATATAGGAGCTATGGAAAAAAGTGCAATTATACAACTCTTCTTTCAACTTCAATTCCTTGAGAGTGAAATTCACGTCATCATCAATCTTAAAACTAACATTGCCTAAATGACCGTCCGTATGCTTATAACCGAGCTTTACACCCACTACCTGATTATCTTTGAAAAAATAACCGATAAAAGGAGCCACATTAATGGTACGTGCTTCAAAATCAAAATCATCGAGATAAGTAAACAATAATTTGGAGTCCTCACTGTTATAATCCCAAAACGAAAAATCCGTACCAAATATCCATTTTCCTTTAGGCATAAAGCGATAATTCACAATGCCACGATCAAACCGCCCTACCCTTTTGATTCTCAATAAATCAATGCCTCGCTTGGTCTCTAACGTATCACTTTTCCAATCGAACTCTCTTTTAACTGTTTCAACCGTGTGAACCGGAAGTGCAGCTGTTATTTTACTATCCTGTTTACGCTCCGACAATACAAGGTCACAAATCGTTCCTTCTAACTTCAAAGGAGTATTGACAACATCAGAAGCCAATTTTATATCCGTTGAAGAAACTGGCGGAACAGCTACTGCTTCTCTCTTAGACGCAACCTTCTGCCTTTTATCTGCCTGCTTTTTATCTACAAACTTCCCCACTGGTCTTTCTTCAGGCTTCTTCACAACCTTTTCCACAGAATTCTCTGCTGGAGACACGTTTTCCTCCACTTCTCCAATTATCTGGCGGGCAGAGTCCACAGCAGCTTCAGGTACCTGATAAGTATCCTCTACTGATGACAATACCTCCTGTTTGTCTTCCTGTCCCTCACTTTTTATTCCATAAAAGAATACCAAGCCGGCACATACAACCAGAAGCAGGAACAGTAATATGTATTTTTTTCTATGTCTCATAAAATCATAAGCAAATCGTCAATCCCAAACTAATATTGAAAGGATTCACCCTAAAGTTAGATCCACCCGTCATCCGTTTTCCCGTCTCTCCCAGATTATTTTTCTGTTTTTCCTGCCTGTAACGAATGCCGGCTATTCCGAGCGAACATTCAATACTTACATTTTGCATAATAAAAACAGCCAATCCCGGATTTATTCCCAATTGCACCTCAAATATATCTGTTTGAGTATTAACCAAATTTTCGTCTACACCACGGTCGAATTTAGACTTTCCAAAATTGAATGTCAAGGCAGTCTCATTGAACAATCCAAATCGTTTACCGGCATCCAAACCTACATAAGAGCGATGGAAGAACGACACGTTATACAAATTTTGTTCCAACTTTAAATCTTTCAAAGAGAAATCGACATCATCATCGATTTTCAACGTGATATTATTCAAGGCTCCTCGCATATTCCGGTATCCGAACTTCAATCCCAACACCATATTATCACGGACAGCATAGCCTCCATATACAGAAAAATTCAGATTACGCCCATCACAATCAAAATTATCAAAATAGGCAAACAGCAGTTTATTATCCGCACTATTATAATCCCAGTATGACATTGTGAAACCAGAGATCCACTTCCCTTTAGGAATGAAACGATAGTTCATGATTCCACGATCATAACGTCCGATACGTTTGATTCGCAGGAAGTCCAAGCTCCCTTTTACTGGTAGCGTATCCTTCTGAAAAACGGGGACAGAATCTTCTACCTCCAACGATTGACAAACCGTTTCTGTCTTTCCCCACAAAGAGAAAAAGAATACAGACACCAGCACTGTTACCAATAACCGTTTATACATTCGTCCTGTTTTTTAAAGGTAAAAAGCTATTCCCAGTCCTATACTGAAAAGATTAATTTTAAAATTGGCACTCATCGACGAACGGTTGCTTTCGTAAATCCGGTCCGTCACCTGATGGGTTCGGCTGACATTCAGTCCCAACACCCCAATGCTTACTTCCACTGCCGTATAATTATTGATAAAGGCAACCAAACCCGGACTCAAACCAACACTTGCATCCAAAGAAGTCTGATATACTCCTGTCAGGTCATCCCCTTTACCGTTCACCACTTTTGAAACAGAACCTCCCAATTCTAACTGCACTTCATTGAATAATGCAAAACGCTTGCTAGTACCTAAATTGATGTAATTTCTCAAGACAGCAATTCCCGAATAAGAGTTCTTCAATTCATACAGGTTACTAATATCAAAGTTGGTATCTTCATCAATATTTACACTGATATTATTTAGCTTGGTATACGTCCGGCTATACATAAAACGTCCACCTGCAGCTACATTATCTTTAAAAGCATAACACAATACCGGACTCACTTTAAAAGCATACCCTTCCCCACTCAAATTCTCTATCACCAGAAACTGATAGTTATCATTTGAGTATTGAGAATAAGAAACTGAACTACCCACAATCCATTGTCCCTTAGGAATGAAAGTTCTCATTTCTATATTCCGTTTGAACTCCTGTTGCGCGCATGTTTGCGTCGTTCCAACAATTATTCCCAAGATTATCAGGAATGAAGTTTTGATAAAGTAATTCATACTTTGCTTATTCATAAATTAATTCCAAATCATCAAGCCACAAAGTACTGCCCGTACTTCCGGTAAAATAATCTCCATATCTACTTGCACTACCCACTAAAATAATATCAGTCGGTTTACGGTTAGAGCGATAGTTAATCGGGATCTCCAGTTTTATCAATCCTTCACCCTCCGTCGACTCTTTAAGAATACACTCTCCATAGCCTATCACATTTGAAGAATTTGAATCAAAAAGCTGCCTGTCAGCAGGCTTTGTCTTAACAAGTACCGGTATATCCGTTTCTCCGTCAAAAGTCTGATGTGGCCAGTCGCCCAATGCTATATAAATAGAGCCCATATCTTTACTGTTTTTCGGTAACTCACCCAATGTTGAATAGTCCACTGTACCAGCTACATATCTATAATAAAGCACCAATTTCGATGGACGTGAAGTGAAAGGACGTCCAAACCGTAAAATACCGTCTGTACCATCTATTTTCAGGAACTTCCCGACAAATATATTTCCGGCAGCAAAAGCACCAATTCCAAAAAGAGCCACATATTGAGACTGTAATTTTGCAGAATAATTCCCACTGTGCTTAATGGCTGCATCATACGTTGTCACATTCTTATTCAATGTAGCAGAACCCGTATTACCACTATCCCAAAACATTTCTCCACCACTCTTATAGATATAAAGAGGCGAATCTCCATGCCAGTCTTCAAATCCAGCATTCGGCAATTGTGCAGGAGCTTCTGTAGTGAATTGTTTTGTTTCTTTCGCTGCAACAGTACCAGCCATTGCCTGATATTCATAGGTTATACCAGGTTCAAGTCCGGTTATTTGACTCGTAAATATTTTATTATTCAACACAGCCTGATTCGAATACATCCAATCATTGGAACCAATCGCCCGGTAACGGAAATTCATCTCTGTAACTGAAGCAACCAGACTACCATACAGAGTGGCTTTTGTTGACCAAACATCGTTCTGTGTAGCAATATCCTCGGTAGCAACCAAAGCATCTGTAGCAATAACCGTCAACGTTTTCGCTCTATCTTTTCCATTCCGGTCCCTTACTTCAATGTCAAATCGATAGGTGTTATTACCGTCATCGATCGAATTAGTCATTATCTCTCTCAAGTTTTCCTTAAATGCAAACTGAACCTTTGTCATATCCGCATTAAATTGGATACTAAATCCAAGATTATCCAGTTCTCTTATCTGAACTTCAGTCAATTCCATCAAGTCGAAAGAAGAAAAATGGGTAATTCCCAACCGTGCAAAATCCGCACTCGTCACTTTCAATTCAGTAAAAGGCACACTAGCAGCCATCCGCACAACAATAGGTGTTTCCTTGTCGAATTGCGCACGATAAACTGCATTATCCAACTCGTAAATCTGATCATTCTCGATTATCTTAATAACAGGACGTGCCAGTATATCTACTTTCTCATCCGTCGTCAAAGCTGTCTCAACCACATTTACGGAAATCATGCCACCACCCACTTCAGAGGAAGAATTACTAAAAGTCAAATCATATCTGGTTGCTTTCCGTACCAGATTAATAACTCCACTTTTGGTTATTTCTGTTCCACTGCCGTTAAGTTGCCCTACAAGGTTCCATCTTAATTGGTTTTCATCATCCAACAGCATAAAATATCCTAGTTGGGATATGTTATCCTGTGTATATTCCAAAGTTCCCAATCGGTTACTCACTGTAATTTTATAAGTAGGAAATGCCTCCTGTAATTCGTCAGACAGAGCCAGACTGACTACTGTATTGCGAATGCCACACACTACTGATTCCGAAATAGCCGTCCCTTTTGAAATTGTAAACTCTTTCGTCCCCTTGAAATAAGAATCGGTAAAAGATGCAGCTACGGAATCACCCGCAGTAACTTCCGCTTTATAATTGTCGGGAACTAACAGTATTTGTTCCGGCATTTCATCTAAAGTGGCGAATTTACGCACCAAGCCCTCCGCGTTACGGATATACACTTTACACTTCTGGAGCAATTCTTCATCAGTAAGCGTAGCTCTCGTCTTTCCGGCAGAAACAGTAGGTAATTCACGTTGAACACCTATCTTCAAAGATAATGCGCCCTCTCCATTATTTGTCAGGTCACTTTCACGGCAGGAGACACAAACAAGTCCAACAATGAAAGCTATAACTAATATATGTATCAGTTTTTTCATTCTGTTTTCTTTGCTATTGATTTCAATGCTAAAGTAGCTGTTCTGGTATTATTTGCCTGATCGACAACGGTAATAATAAAATTATGAGAAGCAAGTCCATACAATCCGAGTAGCGGCGTAAACTGTGTAATATCAAACACCAAATATTTCACTCCGATCACTTCACTGCCCACTGGGAAACCTAAGCTCTTCAACGCTTTTTCCAAATCTGCATCTGCAGGGTGTGCCAAATCAAATTCAGAAGACAAACCTACTGACTTCAGTATTTCAGGTGTCAAAGTCTCCGAATCAATCTTCACTTTCAAATTTTGAATACCATTATCTGCTGTGATATTAACAATAATGGTTTTGGTTTCGTCTTTCTCTACTTCTATCTCATCCATTATATTGAAACCTTGTCCTACGATTGTCGGTGCACTTGTTCCAGGATTTACGGATGGATCTTCCGGCAATATATCTTCTGCTCCCGGATTAGCCCAAGCAAGTAAATCCACTTTCTTACATACTGCATCCAGCTTTACGCTTAATCCCATGTCACCCACTGAAGGTATCTCCAGATTAAACACAATGTTCCGGTGCTCTCCACCTTTCACATTGCTGAAACTGGTTTGCTCTTCTGTCCATTCCCCATCTACCGTTCCCTGGAAATGAACAATAATGATATTGCTTACTTCGGCAGCTTCAAAGAATCCGGCACGTCCACTTCCAATATCGGTATTATTAAAAGTCAGTTCACCTGTACCGACTTTTATTGTAATGGACTGGTCACCACCTACTTTCTGTTTCAAATCATCATTGAGGTCGACTGTCACCATTATATTCTGCAAGAAACATTTGATTACATCAACCGATGTAACCTCATCTTTTTTTATTGTAAAAGTTTGGGTTCCTTTATAGAAAGGTTTTTCCCATTCAGCAGGTTTTACGTCATGTGATAATGCTTCAATCTTATAGTTACCCACATTCAAGGTTAAGATTTCGGGCATGTCCCTATATCTTGTATATTCCTTTACCAATAAATTATTATCAGTCGAATAAATCCGAATGATATAATCATCTGTATTGATTGCTTTACCGTCTGCACGTGACAGCACATCCACAGAAACAGAAACACTTGTTCCCGCAAGTCTTACCTGTCCTTCACCTTGATTTGTATTCCCGGTTCCTTCGTCGTCCCTTCCAAAATCAGGGTTATCATTCATACAAGCACTGCATAATCCTAAAATGCTTGCCAAACATATAAAAACGAGTTTTTTTATTGCTTTCATATTACTCATTACTTATATTCTAATATTATATTTTTATCTATATACAATTCACTACCAGTAGAAATAGCTTCACCCTTATTATCCGTTGTTTTAATCTTATTGTCTTCAACACTTTGAGTGTTTGAAGCATTGGAAGAAGAGGCAAACATCACCCTTAAATGAGTCGCTTTTTTCTCAAACATCGTATTATAAGTTAAGTCCACCGTGAATTCCTTTTGAGAACTCGTCGCTGTTAAGACTTCACTACCTTCGGCTAACTTTAATGTTTGTCCTCCTTCGCGGTTTTCTACTATTACAGTTACAATTCCGCCCTGATCGTTATTAGCTACATAAGTATAAGTGCCTTTCAGCTTTATCGGACGGGAAGTGAAGGATATGCCTTCATTATAGATTTCTACATTAGTAGAATGGTTATAACTATAACTTCCCAGGAAAAGCTTACCGGCAGAATGATGACCATGAGTAGGAGGCGTCAAATCATTAAGAGTACTTGCACCAATCGCATTTCTTGATGGAGGGTCACTTGTTGCCACAGTCCAAGCCACATTACGCATCAGAATGCCATTACTTTGTTTCATACTTGAAGGAATCATATACCAAGTGTTCTTAACACCACTAATAGGTACTGTCTTTTCATTTACTGTAGCCCAAGATTCATTTTCATCAAAATCAAGTGCTGTTAAATTTGTTGTATCAAATCTATTATCTCCCCAAAAAGAACTATGATTATACTTTCCTCCTTTATTAATAGTTCCACTAAAGATTGTCTTACCCCATCCTTGCGTGAAATCCGGAAGCTGTATTACACTCTCTGTTACCTGCATAACAGGAATTGAATAAGTCGTACCATCATCACAAGTCGTTCTGAAATAATAAGTAGTTCCCGGAGTAAGTCCTGAAATGACAGCCTTTCCAGTGGTTGCATCAAGTTTCAAATCTTTGGCATCCACTTTCGTCCACGTACTTCCATTCAAAGAAATATATGCTTCAATAGCACTCATCACATTAGACATATCTTCGGCATATTCAGGTACAATCGTCATTTCGGCCGTATACGACCACACATGAAACGGTTCGAGAATAACACTATAAGAAGGTATAATAACAGCTACGGAAACGATGGCCGATTTCAAACCGTTATATTCAGCTTGGAAGTCTTTGGCTACAACTCCCATATCAATACCACTTGCTTTTATATTGTAATATCCTTCTTTTCCTTCTATCGGAGTGATAACCGTATTGTTAATCAAAGTCATCACACCATAATAACGATAATAGAGCTTAATATTCTGCGGATTGCCTTCTTTCAGTTTCACCGGAATTGTCACTTCTTTACTCTTCATCTTCACAGGATCCGTAGGTAGCAACATAAAGTTCTTAGGCGTTGTTATATTCAACACATAATCTTCACTTTGCTTACCATAAGTACTGGTGGCACTCAAATAGAATAAATGAGTATCATTATTATCCGTAATATTCAGATTAGGAATCAAACCAGTAAAATTAATAATACCCATCTGATCCTGATTAATACCAAAGCCAATCAACTTCACACCTGATTTGTCCAGCAATGCTTGATCTTCAGGAGTAAGTGCCGCCAGATTAAATCCTTCCTCCGGCCAATCGGGTAAATTAGGAGAAGTAGTTCTAAGAATACATTTCGTAAAACCGCCCAAAGAAGTCAACAAAGCCGATAACTGATTCGATTCAATCGGATTACCGTCCCACTGATTACCATCATTACTTGTTTTCTCAAATCCGGTCAATGTGAAATAAGGAGGTTTAATATTCAATGCTTTATCCGAAATATCCAAAGTAATGGGTCTGACTTCCGTTACACGGTCAAAGACAATGCTCAACATGGCTTTACCAGCATCCACATTCATTTGCAAATGATAATGATGTTGAGCTAACGCCTCCTCAATGGTAGCCACTTCAACGGTAGTCGGACTTAGTCCGCCATTCACTTTCGTGAAAGTCAGTTTTACTGAAATTCTACCCGGCTTCACATAAGCAGCACGCGTTTCTCCGGACGAAAAAGAAACTTCACTTCCCAACTCTGCCTGTACAGTAGAAGAATAAGTCTTAAAATACTGTTTGAAATCATCCGTGTATTCAATACTTATTTTAGTATTGGCCAATTTACAAGTAGTTTCCACGGGAGTAGTCTCGCCACCACGGATATTAAAATCGGTAGTACCCTCATAATAAGGAGAATCAAAGCCTTCCTTCTCAATGTCACCATAGAAAGCTTTCAAGGTATAACTTCCTACCGGGAAAGTAGTGTCTTCATCATAGTCACTCAATTTATCCCAGGAAGCCTGCACTTTGTCACCTTGCAACACGGAAATAGAGAAATCTTGTATGGAAGGCAGTACTTCCTCACTCGAGCGTGTCGTAACATCTGTCACCGAAGAATTTGCGGATAGATGCAAGCTCATTCCACCAAAAGCACCCGAACGATTTTCATCGTTTACACAACTGCACAATAATACAATCTCTAAAAATAAAATAAACTTCAAAATACCCTTCATACCGAATTAAATACGCCTTTAAATAATACGGAGTCCCTCTCTCTGAAATCAAAGATAAGCTTAAATACCTAATATACAGGTGCTATCTTGTAAACTAGCCGCAAAAATACAGTTTTATTTCTTTATAATAAAGTATCTAAAGAAAGTTTTATTTTCGAATATGAAAAGAAGACCACAATTAAGGCCTAGAATATGAAAAATGAAACATTTTTAAGAGATATAACATAGAAGTTCTGTCTTTCAGATGAAAAACAGAACTTCATTATATAATAAATTGAACGTTAATAAAGCTTATTTATCAACGCCTGGCATCAAGACTACTCCCAACTTCTTCTTGCCGTCCATTTTGACTACCACAGGTTTTTCAAAGCGAACGTGACGGAGATAGTTCGTTTCCTGCACTGCTGGTTGTGCATTGAGGAAATCCTGATTATAAACTCCATCATTCATAAAGGCGTTGATCGTGAAATATCCCACCCCGAAAGAAGTCAGGTTCTGAAAAAAGTGTGTCCCCTGACTGGGATCTACCCGGTAATTAGTCAGACCGGCTTCCACAATCACACGGGCAGCCGAAATATGAGGCCACTTCACCGGAATACCCAGCCATGTATCACTGCTTCCCCAACGACCCGGACCAACGAGCACATAATTCTTTCCTTCGTTCAGGAACTGTTGATTGATCTTTTCTATCTCCCAGGCAATCGTCTGATTATTGGAAGCACTATAATTGTCGGTTTTTACATAAACCACATCATATACCTCATTCATAATACCGTGTCCCAACGAATTATACGAACGGAGAATCACATCTTCATCAGGAATCTCATTCAAATCCTCGTCCAGCATTTCTTTACTGTCTACGATAGGACGGATCTGCAACAGATAGAAAGTTCCGGATTTATCATGTTCGCGACTTAACGTTGCTGCAAATTCAATTTCAACCGGACGACGCATCTCCTGTTCACCATATTTCAATACCAACTGCAGAATACGAGCCAACGGGAAAACATCATGTTGCAAGATATTAGCAAAAGTAATCACCTTACGTCCTCCCGGATATAAACCATCACGAATAATCTGATCGTACGGATCGTAGGTAGAAGCAATATAACGCAGAGCACCGTCACTTTCCGCCTCTTTGACATGAAGTTTCAGCAAATTAAAACCATCGTCGATAGAAAAATCATGTCCGGCATTTTTCAAATCCAATGCATAAAAACGAGTTTGAGTCTCCTTGAGGGCTATTTCCATTTCACTGGTTTGCAACACCTGATTGGGATGATAGGGAGAAAAACGAAGGGTCATGCCACCGTCAACAATATATTTTCCTAATCCCAAAGCCAGATTAACCGTTCCTTCTTCGGCTTTTTCATCTCCTAAAGGATAATAATTCAGTGAACGGGCCACACCGGACATAGACGGATAATAACGATCGCCGTACTGGTTTCCAACTACTTCCTGTAAGATAACAGCCATTTTCTCCTGATCGATTACATTCGAAGTGGCTTGCATATACGCTTTGCTGTCACGGAAATAAACCGAAGCATACACCCCTTTGATAGCATCAGAGAGCATCCGCAACATTTCATAGCGGTCGTCCAGATAAGGAATCATGTAGGTGTTATAAATTCCGGCAAACGGCTGATAATGAGAGTCTTCCAACAAGGAAGAAGAACGAATGGCAATCGGAGACTTCACTACATCGAAGAAAGTGAAAAAGTCCTCTACCAATCGGTCAGGCAACTTTGCCTTCAGAAAGTATTTCAGAATCGTAGCATCATCCGCATCTGACAGTGCAATCTGATACAGATTATTAGTATCCATAAATTCATCAAACACATCCGTACAAAGCACCACTGTTTTCGGAATAGCGATACGCGCATTTTCAAACTCGTCGAACTCCGGATGACGCTTCACCATATTATCAATAAATGCCAGTCCACGTCCTTTTCCTCCGAGAGATCCATCCCCGATACGGGCAAAGTTAGAATAACGGTCGAAGCGGTCGCGCTTAAAGACCGCCACGACTCCCTGGTTCTTCATCTTACGATACTTCACAATCGCCTCAAAGATGATTTTACGGTGAGCATCCACATCCTGAAGACTATTCCAGGTTATCGGTTTCAAAAATTCAGCTACCGGGAACATGGCACGCGAATAAAACCAACGCGACACGTGATTCCGACTGATATGATATAAGAAGGACTCCGCAGGTACGGCAAAAAGAATATTTTGCAGCTCCTTCAAATTCCGGACGCGGGCAATCTCCTCCCCTGTATCCGGATTCCGGAAAATAAAATCACCAAAACCAAAATTATCGGAGACAATACGGCGCAAATCAACGTCCATCTTCTTGGAGTTCTTGTCGATAAAGCTGGCACCATACTTGGCTGCATAAGACGAATTTTCAGATTCGGAAGACTGGATAATCAAAGGAACAAACGGATCATTCTTACGTATCTCCGCACACAGCTTGATACCTGCCAGACCGTCTTTCTCCCCCCGTTCCACTTTCGGGAAACGGACGTCAGTGATTACCCCCAATATATTATTCTGATACTTATGATAGATTTCCATCGCCTCCTGATACGTACGTGCCAACACTATTTTAGGACGTCCGCGCATACGGAGCGTACGCTGGTGAGCATTCAAGGCTTCAGTAGAGAATTCCTGACTCTGCTTCAACACGAATTTATACAGATTCGGCAAAATAGAAGAATAGAAACGAATACCATCCTCCACCAAAAGAATCAACTGCACACCGACCTCCTGCACATCGTGTTCCAGATTCATCTTGTCCTCTATCAACTTGATGATAGACACCAACAAGTCAGTATTACCCAACCAGCAAAATACATATTCAAACGCACTTAAATCTTCATTGATAATCCGTTTAGTAATACCATGACTGAAAGGAGTCAGGATGACAATAGGAATATGCTCGTATTTCTCTTTGATGTGACGGCCGATGTCGAAACTGTCATTATCCCCCGTGCTCGGCATACAAATCACCAGATCAAACGACATGTTTTCCAACTGTGACAGTGCTTCCTCCTCCGTAGACACCTGCGAGAAACGAGGTGGATAGCGCAGAGACAAAGAAGTGTATTCATTGAAAATCTTCTCATCAATGCGCCCGTCATCCTCCAACATGAAAGCATCGTAAGGATTAGCGATTAATAACACGTTAAAAATCCGCCTTGTCATCAAGTTAGCGAATTGTGTATCTTTGAAGTAAAGCTGGTTTAATTTATATTTACTAAGCATAAAGTCATTCTCCTTTCTTATTCCAAATCGTCATATCTCCAAAATCATGTTTCAGCAGATCGTTACTATGAATAATGGCATATTTAAATCCCAAATATTCACTACGAATATCCAACAACTCCTTTATAACCGGATAATAATCTTCTTTCTTACCTGACATATATTCATTAACAGCATAAGAGAAAAAGTTCATTTTTTGAATAAACTCATCATAAAATCGTTGTTCACGACAGTTCCTATAAGGTAGTTTCCCATTAAATAATAAATTCAACAACTGAATCGTTGAAAGCACTTCGGAAGTCGCATGGTCACTATTAAATATTACTTTCTGATTGACAAAGTCATTCGAATGCCTTATTATAGTCTCTATGTCATAATGGATCGGATCTAAGATATCATCATACTTATTCGATTTTTTATTATTGCAGTATCCACAAGCTACAAATAAGTTTTCCCATGTTTGTTTCAAGTCTCCATTATTAGCTTGCGACTTGAAATGTTCTACTTGGTAATCTGTTGTCAAATGCCGTTCGCACAAATAACATTTATCATTCTGATCCATCAGTAATTGTTTGCAGACTTCGTCCGTATTATAACTTTTATCTAAAGTTTGTGGCTTATCCGCATTCTTACAAATTCTAATCATCTTAATTAATTCTTATTTTGCCACTCTCTTTTCAGATCATAATATTTAGCTTTAACTGCAGGAGCTACTGCCTCCGGAATCTTATCAAAATCTTTCAGATACATATCCAATTCACTTTTATCCGAAACAGAAAGCTGCTCTGCACGAATCAACTCTTCCAGCCGTTGTAAACGCATTTGAATTTCACTGGAATCTGTGCGAACACCAAAATAACCTTCCGCTAATGCTTCATAAGAATAATCCGTTAAATCTTCAATCGGTTCACGATGTTCCAAATCAAAAGCAACAGCATTCTCTAAAGAATTAAGAATAAAAGGAGAATAAGTAGTAACAATAAACTGTATATTAGGGAAAATAGCAGTCAACATCGGCAAGATCATTCGCTGTAGTTCCAAATGAAGATGTGTTTCTATTTCATCAATCAACACAATTCCCTCTTTCTCGTATGCACGTACCACATTATCCTGCGATTGCATTTTTAAGATTAAATCGGCTACGATGTCCAATGCAGCTGAATATCCTGCTGACAACTCCGTGAATTTAAACGATTTTCCACGTGTTTGAATGAGGAAAGAGTAATCTTTATAATTGAAATCAAGTTCCAGGGTTGTATCATTAAATATCTGACGGAGGATATTACGAAAACCGACAAACCATTGACGAATATAATCAGCATCCTCCATTTTTCCTTCATTACGGGCTAAGGCTTCTTGCACTTTACAGTCAACCATAAAATTCAAGAACTGATCTACTTTATTGTGTGTCAGATCAGTTTTCATTTCCAAATCCGGTTTAATCGGATTCTTAGGTTCTACAAAAAGAGATCTACGTTCATCTGCATAATAGGCTATGATAAAATCTTGACTTAGAAAATCCTTAGAGATGGAATATATATCATGGAATGAAAGTTCCACTTTTCCATACATTTCTTCAATTCTAGTTTTATAATGTTCAATACTATCCTGATTAGAGACAATATCTCGCAAATTATTAGCGGCCTTAGCCGTTTGCAACCATGTTCGATGAGATATTAAATTCTTTTTAACATCTAAAAAGCTCAACGTCTTATCATTGCAAACCTTGCTCAAATGCTCCACAATTGCATTCAACAAAATAGTCTTACCACTTCCGTTCTTTCCCGTAATAATCAGATGTTTTTTCTCATTTTCAGAAATTGGAATACAAAAGTTTTCCAAATGAAAAATGTGATTAACCTTGATATTCGTAATAAAATTACCCATAGTCCTTTATACTTGATGATTACTTTTGCAAAGTTAATTTTTTAAATCTCATTTTCCATCATCTTCTTTATAAAGTTTACTTGTTTATCTCTTATTATTTTGTAGATTTGTAACTTTAAGTTTATTCAAAAAGACTTTTTATTCACATGAAAAAAGTAACTTTATTAATGAGTGGAATCATGGTGATGTCATGCGCTCCCCAACAGAAAAAGCTAGTCTACCCCGAGACAGCGAAGGTAGACACCGTAGACGTGTACTTCGGTACACAAGTTCCCGACCCTTACAGATGGTTGGAAAATGACACCAGTGCAGCTACTACTGCCTGGGTAGAAGCACAAAACAAAGTAACGAATGAGTATCTAAGCCAGATTCCGTTCCGGGAAAACTTGTTGAAACGATTGACCACACTGGCCGATTACGAGAAAATCAGTGCGCCAATCAAGAAACATGGCAAATATTACTTCAGTAAAAATGACGGCCTGCAGAACCAGAGTGTATTCTACGTACAGGATTCACTGGACGGCGAGCCTCGCGTTTTCCTCGACCCGAACAAGCTCTCGGACGATGGCACAGTGGCACTGACCGGTCTTTATTTCTCAAACGACGGCAAATATACCGCTTACAGTATCTCACGCAGCGGATCGGATTGGTCTGAAATATTTGTCATGGACACTGAAAGTGGCAAGTTATTGGAAGACCACATCGAATGGGCCAAATTTACCGGTGCCGCCTGGCAGGGAGACGGATTCTATTACAGCGCCTACGATGCTCCCGCCAAAGGAAAAGAATTCTCCAACGTAAACGAAAAGCACAAAATCTATTATCACAAAATAGGTGAACCGCAATCGAAAGATAAACTGATTTATCAGAATCCGGCTTATCCGAAACGTTTCTATACAGCCAGCACCAGCGAAGACGAACGTATTCTCTTCCTCACAGAATCCGGTGCCGGAAGAGGGAACAACTTATTTATACGAGACCTGAAAAAGCCGAATTCTCCTTTCATCCAACTGACTACCGACCTCGACTACCAATACTACCCGATTGAAGTGATAGGCGACCAGATTTATATTTATACTAACTATGGCGCACCGAAAAACCGGATCATGGTAGCCGACATCAACCGTCCGAAACTGGAGGACTGGAAAGAACTCGTTCCCGAATCGGAAGCCGTTCTTTCAAACGCAGAAGTGATCGGTGGCAAACTGTTCCTTACTTACGACAAAGATGCTTCGAACCATGCATACGTTTACGGGCTCGACGGCAAGCAGATTCAGGAAATCCAACTGCCGTCACTCGGTTCGGTAGGCTTCAGCGGCAACAAAGACGATAAAGAATGTTTCTTCGGATTCACTTCATTCACCATTCCGGGTGCCACTTATAAATATGACATGGATCAGAACACCTATGAACTATACCGTGCACCGAAAGTACAGTTCAACTCGGATGATTTTGTGACGGAACAAGTATTCTTTGCCAGCAAAGACGGTGTAAAAGTCCCGATGTTCCTTACCTATAAGAAAGATCTGAAGAAAGACGGAAAAAATCCTATATTCCTTTACGGATACGGTGGTTTCGGCATCAGCCTCAACCCTGGTTTCAGTGCAATGCGCATCCCATTCCTCGAAAATGGCGGTATCTACGCACAAGTCAACCTGCGTGGTGGCAGCGAATACGGTGAAGACTGGCACGTAGCCGGAACTAAGATGCAGAAGCAGAATGTATTCGACGACTTCATCTCTGCTGCCGAATATCTTATCAACGAAAAATATACGAACAAAGATAAAATCGCCATTGTAGGTGGCTCCAACGGTGGTCTGCTGGTAGGTGCCTGCATGACACAGCGTCCGGACCTGTTCCGTGTAGCAATTCCGCAGGTAGGCGTGATGGATATGCTACGCTATCATAAATTTACTATCGGCTGGAACTGGGCAAGCGATTACGGAACAAGCGAAGACAGCAAAGAAATGTTTGAATACCTCAAAGGCTATTCTCCATTACACAACCTGAAACCGGGCACGAAATATCCGGCAACACTGGTGACCACTGCCGACCATGACGACCGCGTGGTTCCTGCCCATTCATTCAAATTTGCCGCTACGCTGCAAGCAGACAACGACGGTACAAACCCGACACTGATCCGCATTGACAGCAAAGCAGGTCACGGTGCAGGTAAACCGATGGCAAAAGTACTTGAAGAACAAGCAGACATCTACGGTTTCATCATGTACAACCTAGGGATGAATATTAAGTATTAGGTATTAGCGCTGAATACTTACATTAAATATTAGGTATAAGGTATTAAGTATAAGTCTATGCGGTTTGCAGCGCAGCCTAATACTTAATACCTTATACTTTATACCTAGCACTTGTTCCTACTATCATTTTATCATTATTTAATCAAAATAATGGCATAAAATCAATCACATCTGAAAATTTTTCCTATATTTGCAGTGAGTTAGTTGACATTTTATCAGAATTAACCTTTTAAAATATAGTATCATGAACATCCAGAAAATCATGTCCTCTTTGGAGGCTAAGCATCCCGGTGAATCTGAATATCTTCAGGCAGTGAAGGAAGTTCTTCTTTCTATCGAAGATATATACAATCAACATCCTGAATTTGAAAAAGCTAAAATCATAGAAAGATTGGTAGAACCTGACCGTATCTTCACTTTCCGTGTGACATGGGTGGACGATAGAGGCGAGGTACAGACCAATCTCGGCTATCGTGTACAATTCAACAATGCGATAGGTCCTTATAAAGGTGGTATCCGTTTCCATGCATCCGTTAATCTTTCCATTCTGAAGTTCCTCGGTTTCGAACAAACATTCAAGAATGCACTGACTACCCTGCCTATGGGTGGCGGTAAAGGCGGTTCCGATTTCTCTCCACGCGGTAAGAGTAATGCCGAAATCATGCGTTTCTGCCAGGCATTTATGCTGGAGTTGTGGCGCCATCTCGGGCCGGACATGGATGTGCCTGCCGGTGACATCGGCGTAGGAGGACGTGAAGTGGGCTATATGTTCGGCATGTACAAAAAACTAACTCGTGAATTTACCGGTACATTCACCGGCAAAGGATTGGAATTCGGCGGTTCATTGATTCGTCCGGAAGCTACCGGTTTCGGAGGACTGTATTTTGTCAATCAGATGCTTCAGGCAAAAGGGATTGATATAAAAGGTAAGACAGTGGCAATTTCCGGTTTCGGCAACGTTGCCTGGGGAGCAGCTACTAAAGCTACCGAACTAGGTGCAAAAGTAATCACGATTT
Organism: Bacteroides sp. D55t1_190419_B8; assembly: GCF_015558905.1. NCBI lineage: Bacteria > Pseudomonadati > Bacteroidota > Bacteroidia > Bacteroidales > Bacteroidaceae > Bacteroides > Bacteroides sp. D55t1_190419_B8. Next base: position 5,390 of record NZ_JADMOU010000050.1, on the reverse strand, counting down.
CCGGTCCGGACGGATATATCTACGATCCGGATGGTATCAGCGGTGAAAAAATAGACTATATGCTCGAACTTCGTTCTTCGGGTAACGATATTGTGGCTCCTTATGCCGAACAATATCCGAACGCAACCTTCGTAGAAGGAAAACGCCCGTGGGAAGTGAAAGCAGACATCGCACTTCCTTGCGCCACCCAGAACGAATTAAATGGAGAAGATGCTCAAAATCTCATAAAAAATGACGTACTTTGCGTCGGAGAAATTTCCAACATGGGATGTACCCCTGAAGCTATCGATCTTTTCATTGAACATAAGACGATGTACGCTCCGGGTAAAGCGGTCAACGCAGGTGGTGTAGCCACTTCCGGTCTGGAAATGTCTCAAAACGCAATGCACCTTAGCTGGAGTGCTGCCGAGGTGGACGAAAAGCTCCATGCAATCATGCACGGCATCCATGCACAATGCGTGAAATACGGCACGGAACCCGACGGATATATTAATTATGTGAAGGGTGCCAACATTGCCGGGTTTATGAAAGTAGCTCACGCAATGATGGGACAAGGCGTTATTTAATAATTGAAAATTGAGAATTAAAAATTAAAAGAGTTTGGTAGTGGACTATGTTAGTCAACAAGACATTTATTTTTCAATTCTCAATTTTTAATTCTCAATTTATTCAAGGACTTTGTTTAGTTGTATTTGTATTTGTGGTTTGCGCTGCTCGCCTCCTGTGACAGGACGCGGGTAGCGCTATTTTTTTGAGATTAACGTTATTTTCGCTGGAATTAATTATCTTTGTGGCATAATAGGTTAAATAATAGTTTGTGAATTTGTTATATGCGATAAATAACTCACAACTAATAATTTACTATTATTGGTTTTGTAATTAATAATCAAGTAATAAATAAAAAATGCTACAACCCGAATTGAAATTTCGCCGTGACAAAATTCGCAGCCTGATGGTGTCACAGGGCATCGACGCCGCACTTATCACTTGTAATGCAAATTTAATTTACACGTATGGCTGTGTAGTCAGTGGCTATCTTTACCTCCCCCTTCATTCGCCTGCACTATTATTTTTTAAACGTCCTAATAACATCACAGGAGAGCACTCATTCTCTATCCGCAAACCGGAACAAATCGTTGATCTGCTGAAAGAACAAGGATTGCCGATGCCAACCAAACTGATGTTAGAAGGTGACGAACTTCCTTATACGGAATATTGTCGTCTGGCCAGTCTCTTCCCGGAAGCGGAAGTGGTAAATGGTACCCCGTTGATTCGCCAGGCGCGCAGTGTGAAAACACCTGTAGAAATTGAAATGTTCCGCCGCTCCAGCATTGCTCATGCAAAGGCTTATGAGCAGATTCCAAGTGTATACCGTCCCGGTATGACGGACATTGAATTTTCCATCGAAATAGAACGTCTGATGCGCCTGCAAGGTTGTCTTGGAATTTTCCGGGTATTCGGACGCAGTATGGAAATATTCATGGGTAGTGTACTGACTGGAGACAATGCCGGTTACCCCTCTCCTTACGATTTTGCCTTAGGCGGTCAGGGACTTGATCCTGCCTTGCCGGGAGGAGCAAATAAAACTCCGTTAAAAGAGGGACAAAGCGTTATGGTGGACTTAGGTGGCAACTTCAACGGCTACATGAACGATATGAGCCGTGTATTCTCCATCGGCAAACTGCCCGAAGAAGCTTACACCGCCCATCAAGTTTGTCTGGATATCCAGGAAAAGATTGCTTCCATTGCCAGACCGGGCATTGCCTGTGAAGTGCTTTACGACACAGCAATCGAAGTAGTCAAAGCAGCCGGATTTGCCGACAAATTTATGGGAACAGGACAACAAGCCAAGTTTATCGGTCACGGCATCGGACTTGAAATTAATGAAGCTCCGGTACTGGCTCCCCGCATAAAGCAACCATTAGAACCGGGTATGGTCTTTGCCCTCGAACCGAAAATCGTTATTCCGGGTGTAGGTCCCGTAGGTATTGAGAACTCCTGGGTAGTGACCAACGAAGGAATCGAAAAACTGACAAACTGCAATGAAGAAATCATTGAATTAAGTTAAACAGACAATGAAAAAGATGTGTCCGGCAAAGAACAGGCACATCTTTTTCTACTAATAATAACACACTTAACCCCCAAAAACAATGAAACAACCTTTCATTCTAACCCTTGTTTCCTCTGTTACCTGCGCTGCAACAGCCGCCAACAAAGCACCGGAAAACACCACACCGACAAAGTCAAAAACACCCAACGTTGTATTTATCTATGCCGACGATCTCGGCTACGGCGATCTGGAATGTTACGGAGCTAAAAACGTACAGACACCCAACGTCAACCGACTGGCAAAATCGGGAATCCTTTTCACCAATGCTCATGCAACAGCCGCCACCAGCACCCCTTCCCGCTACTCCATGTTGACCGGAGAATACGCATGGCGCAAAGAAGGAACGGATGTAGCGGCAGGAAATGCCGGAATGATTATCCGTCCCGAACAATACACCATGGCAGATATGTTCAAAAGTGTCGGTTACGCCACTGCCGCAGTAGGCAAATGGCATCTGGGACTCGGAGATCAAACCGCCACTCAAGACTGGAATGCTCCGTTACCTTGTGCACTGGGCGATTTAGGTTTCGACTATCATTACATTATGGCAGCTACAGCCGACCGTGTACCTTGTGTGTACATCGAAAACGGGAAAGTAGCCAACTATGATCCGAGTGCTCCCATCGAAGTCAGCTATCAAAAGAACTTCGAGGGTGAACCAACCGGAAAAAGTAATCCTGAATTACTTTATAACCTCAAGCCAAGTCACGGTCACGATATGTCGATCGTTAATGGAATTTCACGCATCGGTTTTATGAAAGGCGGTGGAAAAGCACTCTGGAAAGACGAAAACATTGCAGATTCACTTACCACACACGCCATTCGATTCATCGAGGACAACCAAAACAAACCTTTCTTTCTCTACTTTGCCACCAATGACGTACATGTGCCCCGCTTTCCTCACGACCGTTTCAGAGGAAAAAATCCGATGGGATTAAGAGGCGACGCTATCGTACAGTTCGATTATTGTGTCGGTGAAATCCTGAATGCACTCGAAAAACTGGGATTAAGAGAAAATACACTCATTATTCTTTCAAGTGACAACGGCCCGGTAGTAGACGACGGATACGATGACAAAGCAGAGGAACTGCTCAACGGTCATAGTCCTGCGGGACCGCTACGGGGCAACAAATATAGTGCCTTCGAAGGAGGAACCCGTATTCCTGCCATCGTCAGCTGGCCTGCAGGAGTAGAAAAAGGAATGACTTCAGACTTATTGGTTTCACAAGTGGACTGGCTCGCCTCTCTCGCTTCCCTGACCGGAGCTACGATGCCTAAGAATGCCGCACCGGATAGTTACAACTATCTGGGAAGTTGGCTGGGTAAAGAAAAGACAGACCGCCCGTGGGTGATAGAGCAGGCTTCCAATCACACACTGTCCGTCCGCACCAAAGACTGGAAATACATCGAACCGAATGACGGACCGAAAATGATTCAATGGGGACCGAAGATAGAAACCGGAAACTCTAAAGAACCCCAGCTTTATAAGATGAAAGAAGTGAAAGAGATAACCAACTATGCAAAGAATATGCCGGAGAAAGTGGCAGAACTGCAGGGTATCCTTCAAAGCGTACGTGAAGGAAATGTTTCATTTTAATGACAACAACATCATGAATCATCAATCAATCCCATTGATAGGCAGCATCCTGCTTCTATCTACCCTATCTGCCAACGGACAGAAAAAAAATACCCAGCCCAATATCCTCTTCATCCTTTGTGACGATATGGGATATGGAGACTTGGGATGCTACGGTCAACCATTTATCCGCACCCCTCATATAGACGCCATGGCCAGTGAAGGAATGCGTTTTACGCAAGCATACGCAGGAAGTCCCGTCAGCGCCCCTTCCAGAGCTTCATTCATGACAGGACAACATTCAGGCCATTGTGAAGTACGAGGTAACAAGGAGTACTGGAAAAATGCACCGATCGTGGAATATGGACAGAATAAAGAATACTCAATAGTGGGGCAACACCCTTATGATCCCGACCACGTAATCCTGCCGGAGATCATGAAAGATAACGGCTACACCACAGGTATGTTCGGCAAATGGGCCGGAGGTTACGAAGGCTCCTGTTCCACTCCCGACAAACGAGGGATAGACGAATACTACGGTTATATCTGTCAGTTTCAGGCTCATCTTTATTACCCTAATTTCCTGAACCGTTATAGTAAAGCATTGGGTGACACCGGAGTGGTACGTGTAGTGATGGATGAAAACATCCAATATCCGATGTATGGTCCCGACTACCTGAAACGTCCGCAATATTCGGCCGACATGATCCACCAGAAAGCATTGGAGTGGCTGGATCAGCAAGACGGTAAACAGCCGTTTTTCGGCGTATTGACTTACACCTTGCCTCATGCGGAACTCGTTCAGCCGGAAGATTCTATCCTGAATGAATACAAAGCTAAATTCAACCCGGATAAAGAATTTAAGGGAAGCGAAGGCTCACGATACAACGCCATCACGCATACACACGCCCAATTTGCCGGAATGATTACCCGCCTGGACTATTACGTGGGCGAAGTTTTGAAAAAACTGAAAGAAAAAGGACTGGACGAAAACACATTGGTTATTTTCTCCAGTGACAACGGCCCTCACGAGGAAGGCGGAGCCGATCCTACTTTCTTCGGCAGAGACGGAAAACTACGCGGACTGAAACGTCAATGTCACGAAGGAGGAATACGTATTCCATTTATCGCCCGTTGGCCGGGACACATACCTGCAGGCGAAGTAAATGATCACATCTGTGCATTTTATGATTTAATGCCGACGTTCTGCGAAGTCATTGGTATCAAAGACTACGAAAAGAAATATCGCAATGAGGAAAAAGAAGTCGATTATTTCGATGGGATTTCTTTCGCTCCCACACTGCTGGGTAAAAATAAGCAAAAGAAACATGACTTTCTGTATTGGGAGTTTGATGAAACAGACCAGATTGCCGTACGCATGGATGATTGGAAAATGGTAGTGAAAAAAGGAACACCGTTCCTCTATAATCTAAAAACAGATATTCATGAGGATCATGACATAGCACTCCAACATCCGGATATCGTGAAAAAGATGAAGACTATCATCTTTGAACAACATACTCCGAATCCTCATTTTTCGGTGACGTTGCCCAAACGGTAAACGTACGGATAAAGAAATAATGAGTAATCAGCAGTTGGAAAGCAAGTTATCATTCATTTCCGTACCGTTTTCACCACAGAGGACACGGAGGACACAGAGTTTTCAGAGTTCTAATTCAGAGATTATTATAACCTCTGTGTCCT
>NZ_JADMOU010000004.1:99708-304486 GCF_015558905.1 Bacteroides sp. D55t1_190419_B8 | reverse complement strand
CGCCCTTACTTTTACAATTAACAAAAATTTAAAACCTATTACTTGGTATTCTGAGCTAACACATCTATTTATTTCTTCTTAAATTTATAAACAGCAAATGTAGTCGGTTCCAGTTCGGTAACAAACACGTTGCCTTCAATCGATACCGGAGTTTCCTGTGGAGTGATGGCGGAAGGTTGTTCAAGCGTGTTATCCTTGTCAAGATCAAGCGAATGAAGTTTGATGCAACGGCCGTCGGAAAGTACATCCTGTTTTTTCAAACCTTCAAAGTTCAATGAAATCGGTTGGGCCGTGGCGGAAGTGTTAACCACCTTAACAATCAATTCATTCTTATCCTTATCATAAACAGCACTGGCAAAGAGTCCGTTTTGCCCTTCAGCTCCTGTTACATTTTTCTTATTCATGGTAAGCGGAAGCACGTTAGTTCCTTTGTTATGTGCAAACAACTGCTGTACATAATAGCTTGTAGTACGCACGGAATTCAGGTTATCAAACCAAATCATATCCGGACGCCATTGCCATCCTTCTACGTGAGCGAAAAGAGGAGCATAAGTAGCCATGTGTACGATGTCAGCGTTACGTTCCAGCCCTGTCATAAAAGCAGCTTCAAGCAGAGCAGCATGGTAATGATTCCATTTTTTGCCTTTTCCGTGGCAGGCATATTCTCCGGCAAACACTTTCGGACCTTTACGGTCATAGTTGTCATAGCGTGCGCCTTGTGTCAGAAACCAACTTTCAGGACGATAGAAGTGTTCATCCACCAAATCAGCTTTCAGACGTTTCATTTCAGGCCACAAATAATCAAACTCTTTTCCTTCGGAATTCGGACCGGAGCTACCTACGATTTTGATTTCCGGATGAGCCTTACGAATGGCTTTGATAAACGGTTCAAGACGTTCGGGATATTCTTTTCCCCATTGTTCGTTACCGATACCGATAAACTGCAGATTAAATGGAGCAGGATGTCCCATATCGGCACGTACCTTCCCCCATGTAGTATTGACGTCACCATTGGCAAATTCTATCAAATCGAGTGCATCCTGAATATAGCTATCCAGATCACAAACTGCAACGTGAGCTTTCGAATCATTATTCTGATATTGACAGGAAAGACCGCAATTCAGAATCGGAAGAGGCGCTGCACCCATTTCTTCGGACAACAGGAAGTATTCGTAGAATCCTAATCCATAGCTCTGATAATAATCCGGGAAGAAACGATGGGTAAAGGTATATTGCCAACGGTTCTCATTCAAAGGGCGGTTTTCTACGGGACCTACCGATTTTTTCCAGTCATAACGGGTATTGAGGTCAGTACCTTCTACGATACAACCACCGGGGAAGCGGAAGACTCCGGGATGAATATCCGCCAATGCTTGTGCTAAATCTTTGCGAAGACCATTTTCATGTCCTTTCCAGGTATTGACCGGGAAAAGAGAAACGTGCTCCAAATCAACCGTTCCTTTAGAAGTAAGGAAAATGCGGAGTACGGATTTTGGATGGGTAATGCCGGACTTCAAGATGACTTGATACTTTTTCCATTCGTTGGAGTCAATCGTCAGATTCTCTGCGGCAAAAGCCTGACGTTCACCCATTGATTTAGTATCGACAAGTTCGATCCTCAATGTTTCTTTCGTACTTCCTTGCGGCAAACGCGCCCAAACAGAAAAGCGATACTCCTCTCCTTTCTTGACGCCAATACCGAAAAAGCCTTCGTTATCCAGGCCGGTATGTTTGTGTCCGTGTCCCGGATCGGAAAGGCGTACATAATGCGGATTACGTTCAAAAGGTCCGTCATCCATCAGTGTCACTTTGCCATAGGTATTCCATCCCATCAGATGCTGGGGGAACTCGAACGAGCGGTTCTTTACCAGTTCCGCGTATAATCCGCCATCAGCAGCATAGTTGATGTCCTCAAAAAAGAGTCCGTACATAGTAGGTTGGATTTCCGCTCCCAGCTTCTTCGTTTGTATCACCAACTCATTGGTTTGCGCATGAAGTGCAAGGTTAGTAAACAAGGCTAATACTGCCAATAAATTTGTGTATCTTCTCATGGTTCTCAATAAAAAATTATATATAGTTAAAATGCAAAGATAATCAGATTCTCAATTTTCCGCGTACCCGATTTTATCATAAACAGGTGTTTATCGGTCAAAAAGGATCAAATTCCATTCATTTGCACAAATTTCCATCTGGTATCCGTATTTATAATACGAAATCAGATAAAAAAACACCTATTTATTACAATCATATAATACAAATATGAACTGCAGGAAAGCGTATATTTATATATATAATAAGGTGTGGAAAAAATTATAAAACATACCATTTATGCTGCATAACATATAAGAGTGTATTTGATACACCAAACAAAAGTGTTACTTTTACACCCAAAATAAGATAAGCATCTCATTTACATTAAAAATAAAACCATGAAAAAACATTTTCTACTTGCAGGAATTGCCGTGCTGATGCTGGCTGCGTGCAATAACAAACCGGCTTCCGAGCTGACCTTGTCCGGTCTTGATCCGGTAAAATTTCAAACAGAAGTGAATAATGCCCAAACAGCTCTTTACACACTAAAGAATAAGGCAGGCATGGAAGTATGCATCACTAACTTCGGAGGACGTATCGTGTCTATCATGGTACCCGACAAGAACGGTCAGATGCAGGATGTAGTTTTAGGTTTTGACAGCATTGCTGATTATATCAATATTCCCAGCGACTTTGGCGCTTCTATCGGACGCTATGCAAACCGTATCAACCAGGGACGTTTTGTATTGGATGGCGATACGATCCAGTTACCACAAAACAATTACGGACACTGTCTGCACGGAGGTCCGAAAGGCTGGCAATACCAGGTTTATGAAGCCAATCTTATCGATCCGACAACACTGGAGCTGACTCGTATTTCACCGGATGGAGATGCTAATTTCCCGGGCAACGTAACAGCTAAAGTGACTTACAAACTGACTGATGACAACGCTATCGACATCAAATATAGCGCAACTACTGATAAAAAGACGATCATCAACATGACCAACCACTCTTATTTCAATCTTTCCGGTGATCCGTCTAAAATTTCAACCGACCATATCATGTATGTGAATGCAGACTACTATACTCCGGTAGACAGCACCTTTATGACTACAGGCGAAATTGCTCCGGTTAAAGACACTCCGATGGACTTTACTACTCCGAAAGCCGTGGGTAAGGAAATCAATAACTATGATTTCGTTCAATTAAAGAATGGAAACGGATATGATCATAACTGGGTATTGAACACTAAGGGAGATCTTTCTCAAGCAGCCGCCAAACTTACTTCACCCGAAAGCGGCATTACTCTGGAAGTATATACCAACGAACCGGGTATACAGGTTTATACAGGTAACTTCCTCGATGGAACCGTAACCGGCAAGAAAGGTATCGTTTACAACCAACGTGCTTCCGTTTGTCTGGAAACACAACACTATCCTGACAGCCCTAACAAGGCAGACTGGCCGTCTGTTGTTCTGGAACCGGGACAAACTTACAACAGCGAATGTATTTTCAAATTCTCTGTAGAGAGATAATATTAACTCATAAATCATTTTTATCGTGGAAGCATTAGATTGGCTAGTAATCGGAGTCTTTTTTCTGGCTCTGATTGGTATTATTGTTTGGGTAGTCAGACAAAAACAAAATGACTCGGCAGATTATTTCTTAGGTGGACGTGACGCAACATGGCTTGCGATCGGTGCCTCTATCTTCGCATCGAACATTGGCTCGGAGCACTTGATCGGACTGGCAGGAGCCGGAGCATCCAGTGGTATGGCTATGGCTCACTGGGAAATTCAAGGATGGATGATTTTGATTCTGGGATGGGTGTTCGTGCCTTTCTATTCACGAAGCATGGTATATACGATGCCGGAATTCCTGGAACGCCGCTATAATCCTCAATCACGTACTATCTTGTCTGTAATCTCTCTGGTTAGTTATGTCTTGACCAAAGTAGCCGTAACTGTATATGCCGGTGGTCTGGTGTTCCAGCAGGTATTCGGCATCAAAGAACTTTGGGGAATTGATTTCTTCTGGATTGCAGCTATCGGTCTGGTAGTGTTGACCGCAATTTATACCATCTTCGGAGGTATGAAATCCGTTCTTTATACTTCTGTTCTTCAAACTCCAATCCTATTGTTAGGCTCCTTAATTATCCTTGTGCTTGGTTTCAAAGAACTAGGCGGATGGGACGAAATGATGAGAGTCTGTGGTGCTGTGACCGTAAATGATTATGGTGATACCATGACCAACCTGATTCGTAGCAATGATGATGCAAACTTCCCATGGTTGGGTGCTTTGATCGGTTCAGCTATCATCGGATTCTGGTACTGGTGTACTGACCAGTTTATTGTGCAGCGTGTACTTTCAGGAAAGAATGAGAAAGAAGCTCGCCGTGGTACTATCTTCGGAGCTTACCTGAAACTGTTACCTGTATTCCTTTTCTTGATTCCGGGTATGATTGCATTTGCATTGCACCAGAAATATATCGGTGCCGGTGGTGAGGGTTTCCTTCCGATGCTGGCTAATGGAACTGCAAATGCCGATGCCGCTTTCCCGACATTGGTTGCCAAATTACTTCCTGCCGGGGTAAAAGGTCTGGTAGTATGTGGTATTCTTGCCGCTTTGATGAGTTCTCTTGCCTCTTTGTTCAACTCATCGGCCATGTTGTTCACTATCGACTTCTACAAGCGTTTCAGACCGGAAACTCCGGAAAAGAAACTGGTTGGTATCGGCCAGGTTGCAACAGTTGTAATCGTTATTTTAGGTATTCTTTGGATTCCTATCATGCGTAGTGTAGGTGATGTACTTTACACCTATTTGCAGGATGTTCAGTCAGTCCTGGCTCCAGGTATCGCTGCTGCGTTTTTACTGGGGGTCTGCTGGAAACGTACTTCTGCTCAAGGTGGTATGTGGGGACTGATTTCCGGTATGGTCATCGGCTTGACGCGTCTGGGTGCTAAAGTATACTATAGCAACGCGGGTGAAGTGGCTGATTCTACATTCAAATATTTGTTTTATGATATGAACTGGCTGTTCTTCTGCGGATGGATGTTCCTATTCTGTATGATTGTAGTAATCGTAGTTAGTCTAACAACAAAGGCCCCGACAGCAGAAAAGATTCAGGGACTGGTATTCGGTACAGCTACTAAAGAACAAAAAGCGGCTACTCGTGTCAGCTGGGATCACTGGGATATTATTCATACTGTAATAATCCTGTCTATTACAGCCGCTTTCTACTGGTATTTCTGGTAATTAAATAATTCACTACGACAACAATGAACAATTATTATAGCTCAAATCCGACTTTCTATGTCGGCATCGACTGTATCATCTTCGGTTTCTCCGAAGGGGAAATCAGCCTGCTCCTGTTGAAGAGAAACTTTGAGCCGGCAATGGGTGAATGGTCTCTGATGGGAGGATTCGTGCAGAAAGATGAAAGTGTGGACGATGCCGCCAAACGTGTATTGCATGAGCTCACCGGACTGGAAAACGTTTATATGGAACAGGTGGGAACCTTCGGAGCGATTGACCGCGATCCGGGTGAACGGGTAATCTCTGTGGCTTATTACGCGTTAATCAACATCAATAAATATGATCTGAATCTGGTTCGGAAACACAATGCTCACTGGGTGAAAATAAACGAGCTTCCCCCACTTATTTTCGACCATCCTGAAATGGTGGAGAAGGCACAGGAACTGATGAAACAGAAAGCGTCCGTGGAACCTATCGGATTCAATCTGCTTCCGAAACTCTTTACGTTGACTCAACTGCAAAGTCTATATGAGGCCATTTATGGTGAGACGATGGATAAACGGAACTTCCGTAAAAGAGTGGCTGAAATGGATTATATAGAGAAAACTGATAAAATTGATAAACTAAGTTCTAAACGCGGCGCTGCCTTGTATAAGTTCAACGGCAAGGCTTACCGCAAAGACCCGAAATTTAAAATCTAATCATTATGCTGGAAGAACTAAAAGAAAAAGTATTTCATGCCAATCTCGAACTGGTAAAGCATGGATTAGTCATCTTTACCTGGGGAAATGTTTCTGCCATTGACCGTGAAAGCGGATTGGTAGTAATCAAACCCAGTGGTGTAAGTTATGATGACATGAAAGCCGAAGATATGGTAGTAGTGGATCTGGATGGCAAGGTCGTTGAAGGACGGCTGAAGCCATCTTCAGACACCCCTACTCACGTAGTGCTTTACAAAGCATTTCCGGAAATCGGAGGAGTGGTACATACACACTCTACCTATGCAACAGCATGGGCACAAGCCGGATGTGACATTCCGAATATCGGAACCACTCATGCAGATTACTTCCATGATGCCATTCCCTGCACAGCGGATATGACGGAAGCGGAAGTGAAAGGTGCTTACGAGCTGGAAACCGGTAATGTAATAGTGAAACGTTTTGAAGGCTTGAACCCTGTACATACACCGGGAGTATTGGTGAAAAATCATGGTCCTTTCTCTTGGGGAAAAGACGCATACGACGCCGTACACAATGCTGTGGTTATGGAACAGGTAGCTAAAATGGCAAGTATCGCTTATGCGGTAAATCCCAATTTAACAATGAATCCGCTGCTGATAGAGAAACATTTCAGCCGCAAGCATGGCCCGAATGCTTATTATGGACAGTAAAACAATTAAAAATTATAAATTTAAACTATAACATGATGAATAACGTATTTGATCAATATGAAGTATGGTTCGTAACAGGAGCACAGCTTTTGTACGGAGGTGACGCAGTAATCGCAGTAGATGCACACTCTAATGAAATGGTTAACGGATTGAACGAATCCGGTAAACTTCCTGTAAAGGTGGTATACAAAGGAACAGCTAATTCTTCTAAAGAAGTGGAAGCTGTTTTCAAAGCAGCCAACAATGACGAAAAGTGTGTCGGTGTTATCACTTGGATGCATACGTTCTCCCCTGCTAAAATGTGGATTCACGGTTTGCAACAGTTGAAGAAACCTTTGTTGCACCTACATACTCAATTCAACAAGGAAATTCCTTGGGATACCATGGACATGGACTTCATGAATCTGAACCAGTCTGCTCACGGTGACCGCGAATTCGGACATATCTGTACCCGTATGCGTATCCGTCGTAAAGTGGTGGTAGGTTACTGGAAAGAAGAAGAGACTTTGCATAAGATTGCCGTTTGGATGCGTGTTTGTGCCGGTTGGGCAGATTCACAGGATATGCTGATTATCCGTTTCGGCGACCAGATGAACAACGTAGCTGTAACCGATGGTGATAAAGTGGAAGCTGAACAGCGTATGGGTTACCACGTAGATTACTGTCCGGTAAGCGAATTGATGGAATATCACAAAGATATCAAAAATGAAGATGTAGATGCATTGGTAGCTACTTACTTCAAGGAGTACGATCACGATGCTTCTTTGGAAGATAAATCAACTGAAGCTTACCAGAAAGTATGGAATGCTGCCAAGGCTGAACTGGCTATGCGTGCTATCCTGAAAGCTAAAGGTGCGAAAGGGTTTACTACCAACTTCGACGATTTGGGCGACATTGAATACAATGGTTTCGATCAAATCCCGGGTCTTGCCTCACAACGTCTGATGGCGGAAGGTTACGGATTCGGTGCTGAGGGTGACTGGAAATCGGCTGCTCTTTACCGCACTGTATGGGTAATGAATCAGGGACTTCCTAAAGGCTGCTCATTCCTGGAAGATTACACTCTGAACTTCGATGGTGCAAACAGCTCTATCCTTCAGTCACACATGTTGGAAATCTGTCCGCTTATCGCTGCCAACAAACCTCGTCTGGAAGTACACTTCCTCGGTATAGGTATCCGCAAGAGTCAGACTGCACGTCTGGTCTTCACTTCAAAAGTCGGTACTGGCTGCACTGCTACTGTTGTAGATATGGGTAACCGTTTCCGTCTGATCGTGAACGACGTAGAATGTATCGAGCCGAAACCGCTGCCTAAGTTGCCGGTTGCTTCTGCTCTCTGGATTCCGATGCCAAACCTTGAAGTAGGTGCAGGTGCATGGATTCTGGCTGGTGGAACTCACCACTCTTGCTTCTCTTACGACCTGACAGCAGAATATTGGGAAGATTATGCTGAAATCGCAGGTATCGAAATGGTACATATCAACAAGGATACTACAATCAGCTGTTTCAAGAAAGAACTGCGCATGAACGAAGTTTATTACATGTTGAATAAAGCACTTTGCTAAACCTTAAAATATTGATTTCAACATGAAATTAGATGCAAAATCAACCATCGAGGCAGGTAAAGCTATTCTTGGCATAGAACTCGGTTCAACACGAATAAAAGCTGTCTTGATTGACCAGGAAAACAAGCCTATTGCTCAAGGTAGCCACACTTGGGAAAACCAGTTAGTTGACGGACTTTGGACGTATAGCATTGAAGCCATCTGGTCAGGGCTGCAAGATTGCTATGCCGATCTTCGTACGAACGTAAAGAACGCATACGGCATAGAGATCGAGACGCTGGCTGCCATCGGTGTCAGCGCTATGATGCATGGTTATATGCCATTCAACAAAAAAGAAGAAATCCTCGTGCCTTTCCGCACTTGGAGAAACACCAATACAGGCCGCGCAGCGGCTATTTTGTCCGAACTATTTGTCTATAATATCCCTCTACGTTGGAGCATTTCCCACTTGTATCAGGCTATTTTGGACAACGAAGCACATGTGAATGAGATTGACTTCTTGACCACTCTGGCAGGTTATGTGCATTGGCAGATCACAGGCAAAAAGGTGTTGGGAATAGGTGATGCATCGGGTATGCTTCCTATAGATCCGACTACTAACAACTATTCTGCCGAAATGGTGGCTAAGTTCGATAAGCTGATTGCTCCGAAAGAATATAGCTGGAAGCTGCAGGATATTCTGCCTAAAGTATTATCGGCAGGTGAAAATGCAGGTGTCCTCACACCGGAAGGTAGTAAAAAGCTCGACGTATCGGGTCATTTGAAAGCAGGAATACCCGTTTGTCCTCCGGAAGGAGATGCCGGCACCGGTATGGTTGCAACCAATGCTGTGAAACAGCGTACCGGAAATGTATCGGCAGGTACTTCTTCATTCTCTATGATTGTATTGGAGAAAGACTTGTCCAAGCCATACGAAATGATCGACATGGTCACAACTCCTGACGGAAGCCTCGTAGCCATGGTACATTGCAATAACTGTACTTCTGATCTCAATGCATGGGTCAACCTGTTTAAGGAATATCAGGAACTTCTGGGCATACCTGTAAATATGGATGAAATCTATAGTAAACTCTACCATATCGCACTTACCGGTGACACAGATTGCGGAGGTCTCCTTTCATACAACTATATTTCAGGCGAACCTGTAACAGGACTTGCGGACGGAAGACCGTTATTTGTACGTTCTGCCAATGACAAGTTCAATTTGGCCAACTTTATGCGGACTCACCTATATGCTTCAGTAGGTGTTCTCAAGATTGGTAATGATATCCTGTTCAACGAAGAAAAAATCAAAGTGGATAGAATTACAGGTCACGGAGGACTGTTCAGAACAAAGGGAGTAGGTCAAAGAATCCTTGCAGCAGCTATCAACTCGCCTATTTCGGTGATGGAAACAGCCGGTGAAGGTGGTGCCTGGGGAATTGCCTTGTTAGGTTCTTATCTCGTGAACAACGAAAAGAAACAATCTCTTGCCGACTTCCTGGATGAAAGTGTATTTGTCGGAGATGCCGGTGTCGAGGTATCACCCACACCCGAAGATGTAGCCGGTTTTAATACATACATCGAAAACTACAAGGCAGGATTGCCCATCGAAGAGGCAGCGGTCAAATTTAAATAGTTGACAATTGGCAATTCCTTGTTATATATTCATCAAGAAATTGCCGACAAATCGCTGTTTAGCAAGAACCAATTCTCACTAAATATTAACATTAACTATCCCCACCCCTCTCCTCTTTGGGAGAGGGAAAAGGGGAGACTATTACCATGAAAACCACCTCGTTCATACTTGGCCTTGTCCTGTCCGCCTCACTGGCTAAAGCACAAAATGCTCCACAGGTGTCTTACTTCCCTTTACAGAATGTAAAACTATTGGATAGCCCGTTCCTGCAAGCCCAACAGACTGATTTACATTATATACTTGCCTTAAACCCCGACCGTCTGCTCGCTCCTTTTCTACGCGAAGCAGGTTTACAACCTAAAGCTCCCGGCTATACCAACTGGGAAAATACCGGATTGGACGGACATATCGGCGGACATTATCTATCCGCCCTCTCCATGATGTATGCCGCTACCGGAGATACTGCTGTCTACAACCGCCTCCACTATATACTGAATGAGTTGCATCATGCACAGCAAGTTGTAGGTACAGGATTCATCGGAGGAACTCCGGGAAGCCTCCAACTTTGGGAAGAAATAAAAGCTGGAAAGATCCGTGCCGGAGGTTTCGACCTTAACGGCAAATGGGTACCTCTATACAATATACATAAAACGTATGCAGGATTACGGGACGCTTACTTGTATGCAGGAAGCGATCTGGCACGTCAAATGCTGATTGACCTTACAGACTGGATGATTGACATCACTTCCGGTTTGAGCGACGAACAAATGCAGGATATGCTTCGTAGCGAACATGGCGGATTAAATGAGACTTTCGCTGATGTGGCTGAAATCACAAGCGACAAGAAATATCTGGAACTGGCCCGCCGTTTCTCCCACAAACTTATCCTCGACCCGCTTATCAAAGATGAAGACAAGCTGACAGGTATGCACGCCAACACACAGATTCCCAAAGTGATCGGTTACAAACGAATAGCCGAACTTTCGCAAGATGACAAGAGTTGGAATCATGCTGCTGAATGGGATCATGCCGCCCGTTTCTTTTGGAATACGGTAGTCAATCACCGTTCCGTCTGCATCGGAGGAAATAGTGTCCGTGAACATTTCCACCCGGCGGATAACTTCACGTCCATGCTGAACGACGTTCAAGGACCGGAAACCTGTAATACTTACAACATGCTCCGTCTTACTAAAATGCTTTACCAGAATTCTCACAATCCCAACAATACACAGGAGCCTGATCCCAACTACGTAAACTATTACGAACGTGCGCTTTACAATCACATTCTTGCATCGCAGGAACCGAATAAGGGTGGATTTGTCTATTTCACTCCCATGCGCCCGGGACACTATCGTGTGTACTCACAACCGGAAACATCCATGTGGTGCTGTGTCGGTTCTGGCTTGGAGAATCATACCAAATACGGTGAATTTATTTATGCACATCAGAAAGATACGCTTTATATCAATCTCTTCATCCCTTCACAACTGACCTGGAAAGAGCAAGGCGTAACTTTGACACAGGAAACCCGATTCCCTGACGACGGTAAGGTAACTTTGCGAATAGATGAAGCGCCCCAGAAAAAACGTACTTTAATGATACGTATTCCGGAATGGGCTAATCAATCCAAAGGCTATAGCATCAGCATCAATGGGAAAAGAAAAATATTCATTATGGCAAAAGGTAATCAGTATCTCCCTCTCTCCCGCAAATGGAAGAAAGGAGATATCGTTACTTTCAACTTACCGATGAAAGTCAACATGGAACAGATTCCCGACAAGAAAGATTATTATGCTTTCTTATACGGTCCTATCGTTCTTGCAGCTTCCACGGGCACTGAACACCTCGATGGTTTATATGCCGATGATAGTCGTGGCGGACATATCGCTCATGGCAAACAAATTCCATTACAGGAAGTTCCGATGTTGATAGGAAATCCCGATTCCATCCGTAAGTCTCTTCACAAAGAACAAGGCAGCCGGATCGCTTTCAGCTACAACGGAGATGTTTACCCTGCACAAGGCAAAGCATTGGAGCTTGTTCCCTTCTTCCGCCTGCATAATTCCCGCTATGCCGTTTATTTCCGGCAGACAAGCGAAGAGCAGTTCAAAGCCATTCAGGAAGAAATGGCAACGGCTGAACGAAAAGCAACCGAATTAGCTAATCAAACCATTGATCTTATCTTCCCCGGCGAACAGCAGCCGGAATCCGACCATGGCATCCAATATGAGCAGGCAGAAACCGGAACGAACACAGACCGGCACTTCCGTCGTGCCAAAGGTTGGTTCGGCTATCAACTGAAAGTAAAAGAGGAAGCAAGCCGCATACTGGTCACCATACGGAAAGATGACCGTAACAAAGTAGCTATTCTACTGAATAATGAAAAGTTGGCTGTTAATCCGACGATCCGTGAAGCAGATAAAGATGGCTTTATCACCCTTTCTTATGTCCTGCCTCAAAAACTGAATATAGGTAGCTGTCCGATACGTTTCATCCCTGACGGAACGGAATGGACACCTGCAATTTACGAAGTGCGTTTACTAAAATAAACGTTCAAAAAGAAATAACCATCATCAAAATCAAACATCTATATAATCATTAAACAAATACCATTTATGAAAGCAAAACTATTAGTCAGTACGGCCTTTCTGGCAGCATCAGTATCTCTTTCCGCGCAAAAGAGTGCTACCATAACCGTACATGCCGACCAAGGCAAAGAGATTATCCCGAAAGAAATCTACGGTCAGTTTGCCGAACACCTGGGTTCATGTATCTACGGTGGTCTTTGGGTAGGCGAAAACTCGGATATACCCAATATCAAGGGATACCGTACAGATGTATTCAATGCATTAAAAGACTTGGCTGTTCCCGTTCTACGCTGGCCGGGTGGTTGCTTTGCCGATGAGTATCATTGGATGGATGGCATCGGTCCGAAAGAAAATCGTCCGAAGATGGTGAATAACAACTGGGGCGGAACGATTGAAGATAACAGTTTCGGTACACATGAGTTCCTGAATCTTTGCGAAATGCTGGGTTGTGAGCCTTACGTAAGTGGAAATGTAGGTAGCGGTACCGTAGAAGAACTCGCCAAATGGGTGGAATATATGACCTCGGACGGGGACTCTCCCATGGCCAATCTCCGTCGTAAGAATGGTCGTGACAAAGCATGGAAGCTCAAATATCTGGGAGTAGGAAATGAAAGTTGGGGTTGTGGTGGCAGTATGCGTCCGGAATATTATGCGGACTTATACCGTCGTTATTCTACCTATTGCCGCAACTACGACGGCAACCGTCTGTTCAAAATTGCCAGCGGTGCAAGTGATTATGACTACAACTGGACAGACGTATTGATGAATCGTGTAGGACATCGTATGCAGGGGCTTTCTCTCCACTATTACACCGTAACCGGATGGAGCGGCAGCAAAGGAGCAGCCACTCAATTCAACAAGGATGATTATTATTGGACAATGGGGAAATGTCTGGAAGTGGAAGATGTGCTCAAGAAACATTGCGCCATCATGGATAAATATGACAAGGACAAAAAGATCGCTCTTTTACTCGACGAATGGGGAACCTGGTGGGATGAAGAACCGGGAACCATCAAAGGACACCTGTATCAGCAGAATACATTGCGCGATGCTTTCGTTGCTTCTTTAAGCCTTGACGTATTCCACAAATATACAGACCGCCTGAAGATGGCAAATATCGCGCAGATAGTCAATGTACTTCAATCCATGATTCTGACGAAAGACAAAGAAATGGTGCTCACTCCTACTTATTATGTCTTCAAGATGTATAAAGTACATCAGGATGCCACTTATCTTCCCATTGAGCTGACTTGCGAAAAGATGAGTGTACGTGATAACCGCACCGTTCCGATGGTAAGTGCCACAGCTTCCAAAAACAAGGATGGAGTGATTCACCTTTCTCTTTCTAATGTAGATGCTGACGAAGCACAGGAAATCACCATCAATTTGGGTGATACGAAAGCAAAAAAAGCAGTCGGAGAGATTCTGACCTCCGCCAAACTGACCGATTACAATTCTTTTGAAAACCCTAATATTGTAAAGCCGGCACCTTTCAAAGAGGTAAAAATCAATAAAGGAACAATGAAGGTAAAACTTCCTGCTAAGTCCATTGTTACTTTAGAGTTACAGTAATTTTAGGGGATTTACTTATTGTATCGCAAACAAGAAGACCGTAAAATTGTCGATAAAAAAGATAGCTCTTTTGGATTGTTAAATCCACATAAAGAGTTATCTTTGCGAACAATCTGACAGAAATCAATTAAATTTTAATGATATGAACGATAACAAACTTATGAATCGTGCAGCGGATAACATCCGTATTCTTGCTGCTTCAATGGTTGAGAAAGCCAATTCCGGTCACCCGGGTGGCGCCATGGGTGGTGCTGATTTTGTAAATGTACTCTTCTCTGAGTTTCTAGTATACGATCCTGAAAATCCCCGTTGGGAAGGACGTGACCGCTTCTTCCTGGATCCGGGCCATATGTCTCCGATGCTTTATTCTACACTGGCATTGACCGGTAAATTCACTCTGGACGAACTGAAAGAATTCCGTCAATGGGGAAGCCCTACTCCGGGACACCCAGAAGTGGATATCATGCGGGGCATTGAAAATACTTCCGGTCCGTTGGGACAAGGACACACTTTCGCTGTGGGTGCTGCCATCGCTGCCAAATTCCTGAAAGCCCGTTTCAACGAGGTGATGAATCAAACAATCTATGCTTACATCTCTGACGGTGGTATCCAGGAAGAAATCTCTCAAGGTTCCGGACGTATTGCCGGTGCACTGGGACTGGACAACCTGATTATGTTCTATGACTCCAACGATATCCAGCTTTCTACTGAAACGAAAGATGTAACCGTTGAAGATACTGCCATGAAATATGAAGCATGGGGATGGAACGTACTTAGCATCAACGGTAATGATCCTGACGAAATCCGCGCAGCAATCAAAGAAGCACAGGCTGAAAAAGAACGCCCTACACTGATTATCGGCAAAACGGTTATGGGTAAAGGTGCACGCAAGGCAGACGGCAGCAGCTATGAAGCTAACTGCGCTACACACGGTGCTCCTCTCGGTGGCGACGCTTATGTAAATACAATCAAGAATTTGGGTGGTGATCCTACTAACCCGTTCGTTATATTCCCGGAAGTAGCCGAACTGTATGCAAAACGTGCAGAAGAGCTGAAGAAAATTGTAGCTGAGAAATATGCTGCAAAAGCAGCATGGGCGAAAGCAAACCCGGAACAAGCTGCCAAACTGGAACTTTTCTTCTCGGGCAAAGCTCCGAAAGTGGACTGGGCTGCTATCGAACAGAAAGCTGGTAGCGCTACTCGTGCTGCATCTGCCACTGTACTGGGCGCACTTGCCACACAAGTAGAAAACATGATCGTTGCTTCTGCCGACCTTTCTAACTCTGACAAGACTGACGGTTTCCTGAAAAAGACTCATTCTTTCAAGAAAGGTGATTTCAGCGGAGCATTCTTCCAGGCAGGTGTATCAGAATTGTCGATGGCTTGTATCTGTATCGGTATGTCACTCCACGGTGGTGTAATCGCTGCTTGCGGTACATTCTTCGTATTCTCCGATTACATGAAACCTGCCGTACGTATGGCTGCTTTGATGGAACAACCGGTGAAATTCATCTGGACACACGACGCATTCCGCGTAGGTGAAGACGGTCCTACTCACGAACCGGTAGAACAGGAAGCACAAATCCGCCTGATGGAAAAACTAAAGAACCACAAGGGACACAACTCTATGTTGGTACTTCGTCCGGCCGATGCAGAAGAAACAACTATTGCATGGAAACTTGCCATGGAAAATATGTCTACTCCGACAGGATTGATCTTCTCTCGCCAGAATATTGCCAACTTACCGGCAGGAACTGATTACGAACAGGCAGCTAAGGGTGCGTATATCGTAGCAGGTTCTGACGAAAATCCGGATGTAATCCTGGTAGCTTCAGGTTCTGAAGTGGCTACATTGGTAGCCGGCACAGAATTGCTGCGCAAAGATGGCGTAAAGGTACGCATTGTATCCGCTCCGTCTGAAGGTCTGTTCCGTAACCAACCGAAAGAATATCAGGAAGCTGTTCTCCCGGCAGATGCAAAGATTTTCGGTATGACTGCCGGTCTGCCTGTTAATCTTCAAGGTCTGGTAGGTTGCCACGGTAAAGTTTGGGGATTGGAATCTTTCGGTTTCTCTGCTCCTTACAAAGTGTTGGATGAGAAACTTGGATTTACTGCCGAGAACGTATATAACCAAGTAAAAGCAATGCTCTAATGAAAACAATCGGATTAGCATGCGACCATGCCGGTTTTGAACTGAAAGAATATGTTCGCGGCTGGCTGGAAGTAAAAGGCTGGGCTTACAAGGATTTCGGAACTAACTCTACCGCTAGCGTAGACTATCCGGATTATGCTCATCCACTGGCTCTTGCAGTGGAATCGGGAGAATGTTATCCCGGTATCGCTATCTGCGGCAGTGGAAACGGAATCAATATGACGCTGAACAAGCACCAGGGAATTCGTGCTGCTCTCTGCTGGAATGCAGAAATTGCGCATCTGGCTCGTCAGCACAACGACGCTAATGTTCTGGTCATGCCGGGACGCTTCATCAGCACTGAAGAAGCGGATATGATTTTGACAGAGTTCTTCTCTACAAAGTTTGATGGCGGTCGTCATCAGAACCGTATTGACAAGATTCCGGTAAAATAAAGCCTGAAGATAAATATAATAAGGCAGCTATACGATTGTGCGGTAGAACCGCAATCGTATAGCTGCCTTTTATTAATAAACTAACATGCGGAAAGATCGCCATCGGTTATTTACTTCTCAACAAACAGTCTTTTAGCATATATACATGTCTCCGACAATTCTATTTGCTATTATATATTCTTTTTCTTCCATAAAAAAAGCACTAATAATGAAGAAAGTACAGAAGCTGAAACCCAAAAAACAGAAACAGGACAAAAATTATAAATAACCACACCATTAATAACACCTTTATTGGAATCAATTAAATAACCGCTGATAATGTCTTGGAGCCCCGCTCCAATATAACTAGCCATACCGACAATACCCAACGCTGCTCCACTTGCATCCCTTGGAACAATATCTATCGCCATTAATCCTCCTAAAAAACAAATCAACACTCCTACTGCAACACCGAAGAGTAGCATACTCAAAATATTGATAAAGAAGCTATTTCCTGAAAACAAAAATAAACAAAGAGACAATGTATTAAGCAAACCAAACAGAAAAGCCAACAATCCTCTTTTGCCATGAAACAACCTATCTGATAACCAGCCTGAAAAAACAGTACCGACAATGCCGAGTAAAGCATTTATAGAAATAATCTGCGTTGCATGAGATAATGAGAATCCTTTCACTTCTTGCAAAAACAATACCCCCCAACCATTAATACCATACCGGCTGATATACATAAAAGAACTGGAAAATGCCAATAACCATATGAAAGGATTTCTAATGACAGCTTTTTGTAACTCTGAAGTAGATTCTTTTGAGGATGCTTCTTTTCTCTCCAATTCTTCATTAGATATGACTTCCACTGGAGGCAAACCTTTACATTGGGGTGTATCATGGAGAAAGAGAATAATAACAACGACTCCTGCCGCACCGGCTAAGGAAGCTCCGACAAATCCCCATTGCCAACCAAAGAAACCGACTACCGCTCCGACAAATATAAAAGAAAGAAATTCTCCTAAATTATGGCTGGCACTGAAGAATCCATAATATGTTCCGCGTTGTTTTAACGGGAACCAACGAGAAAGGGCAATAATAGCCGGAGGTGCTCCCATTGACTGAGCCCAGCCATTTATTCCCCACATAACCGCAAAAACGACAAAAAGTAACATATTAGAATAGAAAGCCACATTTCCCTGCAACAATCCACACGCTCCGACACAAAAGTTCGCAACAGCGGAAACTGCAAGCCCAGTTGCCATAAAACGTTTTATATTACTGTGATCGGCCAGAAATCCATTAACGAATTTTCCTAAAGCATAAGAGAATAATAAGGCAGAGCCAATAATGCCTAACTGCACAGCATCTAATGTTCCATTTTCAAGGATTGGCTTCTTCACGACATTCAATGTAGTGCGGCACACATAATACAAACTATATCCTATTGTTCCGGACAAGAAACACGACCAGCGCCATTTCCTATACAACTTACTTTGCATTTCTTCGGAAATTTCAAGCATAGGGATAGGGGCACTTTTTTTATAAAAAGTGAGTATGTTTTTCATCATACAATGTTATTTCAAGATTTAAAAAAAGCACAATATGATATGAAAGAGAGTATTGGAATCAATACTCCCTTTCAAAAAATAAATATGCTGATAATTATTTTATTTAGTATAGCTCAAATCAACTCTCACAGGAAAATGATCTGAAGGAGTACGTGCCTGTGAGTTCTCATAAATAATATCAGAGGATTCTTGAGCCGAATTGGTTATTTTTTTGTCACTTGTTTTATAACGATATGTATCCGTCAAAACCGAATACTTGTCAACCACTAAATCCGGAGTTATAAAAATATGGTCAATACGGCTATTGGTATTCAGATTCGGATTAAAATGATTAATCGTTCCATTCAGCACATAGCGAAACTTCGCTTTCTCATAAGAATCGCACACGACTCCTGACGAAGCTAACAACTGATAACTTTCATGACTTTGATCCACATTGAAATCACCTGTCAGAATAACAGCATCATTTCCACACATTTCCTTAATCTTCCTCAACACCAACTTCGAACTTTCCCTCATTGCCACTTCCCCCTTATGATCTGTATGGAGATTAAAATGCCAAAAACGGAAATTTGTTTTCCTATCAACGAATTCCCCCCATGTACATATTCTTACATAAGCAGCATCCCAGCCCTTATTGGGTTTAGAGGTATCTTCAGACAACCAAAAGTGGCCGGAATGCAATACCTCGAACTTATCTTTCTTATAGAAAATCGGTGCATACTCTCCTTTCTTTTTGCCGTCTTCGCGACCTACACCAATATAGTCATAGTCCGGCAAACTTCTTAAAAGATCTCCCAGTTGGTTATATTTTACCTCCTGAGCACCCCAAATATCAAAATTATTGTATTTAATAAGCCGGGCAATTACAGGGTACCTTTGCTGCCATCCGTTTCCCTCCAATGAGTCCTTTACATTACTATTCCGTATATTATAAGACCCGACACTGAGATTTCCGGCTGAGGCATTGAGTACTTGCTTAATGACAGGTTGTACTACATTCTCCATTATCCGGTAAGCAGATTCTAGCGGATGCACTCCATCCTCGCTATATCCAGCCTTCATCGCACCATTTTCATCTCTTAAAACGGTATTATAGTCTACATACGGAAAACCATTCTCTTCTGCATATGCTTTAATGGCACGATTGAGAGCATCTATTTTCTGTGTGACTTCCGTAACAGCAGGATTCCATCTGAATCCGCCCGACGGTAATACTGAAGCCAAGATAACCCGAATGCCATTCATCTGAGCAATTTGTGCCATAGAACGAATATTATTCAAAGTAAAAACCGGATCATATGTCCCTGCATTCTCCGCTATGTCATTCGTTCCGGCGTTAATTACTACGGCATAAGGTTTCAGAGCAACTACATCCTGTTGAAAACGCAACAAAAGCTGGGCACTGGCTTGCCCACCTATCCCCCGTCCTATATATCCGTTTGCAGTAAAAAACTGCGGACGCATACGTACCCATCCGCGCGTTATAGAGTTACCTATAAAAACAACCCGCTTTTCATTCGTTGCAGGAGTAGGCAAACTATTATTCGCTTTTGCATAATATGCCAGATTCACAATCTCATAAAGATGTTTTTGCGGCTTTTCTCTCTGGGCATCAGATTCAGGACAAAAGCCCCAAAGAATACATATCACCAATACTATCTTTTTCATTTCTCTACTCATCATTTTACTTTCACAACTTTAAAATTATCCAAGAAGAAACGGGCGGCCTTTCCAGTGTTTTTCACCTGTATAGAACGAACTAATATTTGTGTATCAGAGGTTGCCCCATAAACCGGAACAACTATTTTCTTCCACTTATTCCAGCTATTCACCTTGATTTCCTTTTCTGTACTGCCATCCTTCAGCTTACCGGCATTCAATACTTCTACAAGAATTGTATTCAGATCTTTATTGCCTTTCACGCCCTGATAAATAGCCACATCAAATGATACATCCACATTTACTTCTTTACCTGGTTCTATTCCCGCGCAGCTATACTCTCCCAAACCAGCTTCAGGCATACGTTTTTCTAACTTCGGAGAAATAATATCTCCGCCATCAGTCCTGCGTCCCACCTGCAAATACCCTAATCGAAGATAAACAAACTTTCCTGTGGTTTTCCAACCGGTAGCCTCCAGCACACCTTTAAGCTGCTGTGGCACTCCGTCAATCCGAGGACCGGCATTAGCAAACTTGCCATTCAGATAATCCTGGCCCCCAAACTCTGACGAAACCCAGTCAAATTGATCTTCAAAATAAATATACCCTATCGGATTATGATCTCCTTTACTATTTTGAGCATATATCACACTGTTCCCACAAAAAGAGAACATTATCATAAACAATATATATTTATACATCTTCATATTTCCCATAATTATTTATTCCTTTACTGCTTTTTCTACTTTCAGATGATCGAAGAAAACACGGTTTCTCCCTCCCGGCGAAGCGACCCCATATTTAATCCGGATGCGTGTATCCGATGTGGCTCCATAAACCGGTATCTCAATCCTCCTCCAACTATTCCAGCTATCCACTTTTATTTTCACTTCCTTGTCTACCTTATTACTTAATGTTCCTGCATCAAGCACCTCCATGATTATATCGTCAGAATCCTGATTACCACCTGCTCCCATATATACTGAAACATCAAAAGATACCATGACATTTACAGCCTTACCGACACCAATACCTGCCCTTTTGGGAATATCCGGATAAGAAGAAATATAACTATTCAGTCTCGGAGAAATAATATCTCCACCGGAAGTAGTACTTCCCAACTGAACATATCCCAAAGATATGTAAGTGAAGTATCCGGACGATACGCTCCACCCCGAAGCATTCCATATCGGTTTACAGGCTGCAGAAAGCTTATCCCAGCGTGGACCGGTAGGCGGATATTGACCGATAGCCGTTCCACCCACATAATCACCCCCACCGAACTCTTCTGTAATCCAGTCAAACCGATCTTCAAAATAAACGAAACCTGCAGGCTTATCATCATCAACCAACGCATCGAAATCAATCTCTATTCCTTCATTTCCAACTCCTTCCACAAGCTGAATATCATCAATACGATAAGTGCCACCTGCTGAATTGGAGAATCTGAAATACATATAAGATGTCTGGCTCAGCAAATGGAACTTCACTTGTGCCATCGACCACTCCGCGGTTTCGGCCTGTTGATATGGTAATTGAATCCAGTTTTCATCATCATTACTTATTTCTAAAATCAGACCATTCTCTTCCCCCAGAACACCAAAAGACAAAATAAAGCTGGTATTGGATTTTGTCCCCACAGGCCCGAAACTAAATTCACTATCCTCTGAATCAAGAAGTACATTATTAGCACCCGAAGCCGTTTCATATCCAACTGAAGGAGATTCACTGTCAATATAAGCCTGTTCACCGGAGAAACTGGTGCCTAAAATCCCGACTCCGACAACATTCCACTGCTCATAAGCCTTCACCGGAGCTTTTTCCACAACCGGTTCCAATCCAAAATCACTGGAAAAGAAACGGATAACCTCATCCCCTCCCGACTGGTTAACCTGAATCGTTTTCTTCGTTCCGTCGAGTGTTTCTAATGTTAATTCTGCAGAACGAGGTTCTCCTTCATTTTTAAGAGCGGTAATCACCACCTTGGTCGTTCCGGTTCCTCCCATAGGTGACACCTCTATCCAATCGACATTTTCATCCTTCGTTATCTCCCAATAAACATTGGAAGTAACCTCAACCCCTGCTTCATCTCCATTTTTTCCGAATCCTAATTTATTTATCTCTATTTCCGGTTGACTTAGTGATATTTCCGATACTACCTGTTCTTCTTTCTCCGAACATGACAGCATACAGAACACAATAAAAAATAGGACGAAATATGTCAGTCTTTTACTTGTAAGATTTGCTTTCATATATTCTTTATATTTAATGTTGAATGACAGGAATTGTCCAATACACCTCTCCACCATAAATTATGTTGAGTGAAGAAGTCCTCTCCTCCGATGTTGAATTAGAATAAACCTTCACATAGAAACGCCCATCCTCATTACCTTCTCCGGGCCAGACTTCAATCCAGTCAACATCCGATTCCGCTTCCGTCCGAACCTCCCATTCCGGCAAGTTAGAATAGAGAAAGAAAGATTTGATGTCACCCGATTTTGAGTTATCCCACACATAATCACGTTCAATCAATACATCCTTCTTTTCTCCTGTCAATACATCAGTTTCTGTAACCCCCATTCTTATATAATACTGTTCATCGCTATCGTTGTTGCAGGAAAACATACACACCATCACTACAGCGATAAGAACTGAGTGAAAACAGAGTTTTATCTTTCTCACACTTTTAAAATTGCTTTGTTTCATATTATCTCGTTCAAAGTGAATAACTTTTATAATTCAGAAGCTTGCTTGCTCCACCATACAGGTGTCAACATATTATCCCCTCCGCGATAAAGAGTTCGTAAACGGTCGACAGCCGCTTTATAATTATCAGGATTCGTTTCTGCCGTATTTGTCGGATATTCGAACCGGGTGGGCAATGTGTAATTGTTACTTCCGGTAGCAGAACCAATTCTTAACTTAGGATAACCCGTACGACGATATTCATGCCATGCTTCATATCCGGTCCAGAAAAGAGCAATATATTTCTGAGTCAGAATTTGTTGTAATGTTCCATTATAAGTAACTCCATTCTGGAGAAAGAAAGATATCACTTCATCCGTTACAGGAGTCTTGTCAGGATCAATACTTTGCCAGTAACGAATAGAAGCGGTAATGGCATCTTCATAGTTTTTTTGAGCAACATCATCTCCCCCGGGAATGATTCCCACTTTCGCCGCTTCAGCTTTAATAAACAACACCTCATCATATTTCATCAAAGAGTAAGGAGAGGCGTACAGTCCCAATACGTTCTTGTTCAACATGGATATACCTTTATTATCAGTATCCTGAAAAGACTCTCCACTAGGTTGTCCTTTCCAATCGTAGCCTTTCACTTTGACATAATAGAACGGCAAACGCGGATCATTGGTAGTATTCATCAATGAGACCATATTTTCAGTCATATTGTGTCCTGACCCCGTAAACTCCGTCTCATTCTTATCCCCAAAAGGATTCAGAAAAGGGGCACTTCCGCTAAAGAAAATCGTCGCATTATCCTCATTACCGGAAAATACCGGATAAGTTTCCGGGTCATTCAATATCTCCCTGATTTTTTCAAAAACATTCATTTCCTTATCACGATTACTCAGACGCATCAATAAACGAAGATACAGAGAATTGGTAAACTTCTTCCATTTCAACATATCACCACCATACAACAAGTCTTTATCCGTTTTCTTTAGTGGTGTAGAAGTATCATACAACTGGTTTGCCTCTTCCAACCATAAATAAAACTGGCTGTACGCATCCTGTTGTGTGTCAAATACAGGTTTATAATTCTGCTCTCCTCTGCCCTTAAACGCCTCACGACACGGAATATCTCCGAATACATCAGCGGCATTGGACATATAAAACACCTTCATGGTAAGAGCAATAGCCTCACAATTACGATATTCCGCATTATCCGTTTCTTCTCTTTTCATTTTAGCCACCTCATACATATGTGTCGCATTTGCCGCCCAGATAAAACAACCGTTCCACACACTTGCCATAGATGCATTACTGATTACATACCGATGTACCGCATTATTCGTAGCCCCTCCCACCGTGTACTGCATCAATTCATTTGTCAACATCCACGAGTTATTCAACATGGTTGTAGCTCCCGAGTAAATCACATTCGGCAACAGGCTTGAAGGAGATACAGTCCACATTTCAGGCTGATTGGGGTTAGTATTATAATCATCAAAATTGGTCGTACACGAGCTGACAGAAAATAATGTTGCCAGACAACCTATAAAACAAACGATATACTTCATATTCTTCAGAGTTTAAAAAGCTAATTTCAAATTAACACCATAAGAACGAGTCATAGGATACCCTCCTGTTTCAACTCCTCTGTAAAGCGAGGAACCTGAGAAAGAAGCAACTTCCGGATCATATTGAGGCCATTGAGTGATACAAAAAAGATTCGTAGCAAACACACCCAATGAAAGCCCCTGAAGCCTTAATGCGGAACACATTTTGGGAGTGAACTTATAATCCAGCCGACATTCTTTCATTTTCAGGAAAGAAGTACTGAATGTATTTTCCTCCACATTATTGCGATTCCATTTAACCAGATTATAGTAATCTACAATATCCGTAGTAATCTTCTCATTCTTGGTATATGTCCCGTCCGCCGCCCGGTTCACACCCGGATGTATCAAGCCGTCATAACGTCCTTCCAAGGAATTCTTCAGTTTCCCCATATAAGAAAGTCCGAAATTCGTGACAGAATAAGCATGCCCGCCCATCTGGGCGCTAAAAGACATATATAAAGTAAAATTCTTATAAGACAGAGTTTGAGTCATTCCGGCCTTCCAATCCGGATAGATGCTACCCAAATCTCTCAATTCCGTCCCTAATACCGGATTTCCTGTTGCCGCATCGACAACCACCTGTCCGGAGCAATCGACCTTATTTCCATTCTCATCCCGGTAAAACGCACCTTCCGGAGCCCGCTCATATCCGGTTCCATAAATCCGTCCCAGTTCTTTTCCCGGATAGGCATAGATAAAGACTCTCTGTCCAATTGTGTTCTTTGTATTCAACTGCCACAGATTCACTCCCGGCGCAAGTTCAACCAGTTTGTTCCAGTTTTTCGACCAGTTCAGAGTCATATTCCATTTCCAGTCCCTTGTCCGGACAGGTTTAATATTTGCTGAAATCTCAATACCTTTATTATTGACTTTACCCGCATTAATAATCCGTGAAGACGCACCGGTAGCATAATCGGCCGGAACATTGATGATTTGATCAGTTGTATTGGTATTATAGAAAGTAAAATCAAGTCCCAACCGATTTTTAAACATACGAGCTTCCAATCCAAACTCCCAGCTTTCTACATTTTCGGGCTTTAGATTGTAATTCTGAACCTTATTGGAAAGCAGATAAGAACCAACAAAATCACTATTGTTATATACCTGTTCCAATTCATAAGGATCCGTGTCGTTACCCACATTTGCCCATGACCCACGTATTTTCAACATATCAATCCATGAAGCACGCTGATGCAGGTTAAAAACTTCATCAAGCAGGACACTCACATTAACCGACGGATAAAAATAAGAATTATTTCCCGGAGCCAATGTACTTGACCAGTCATTGCGTCCGGTCAATTCCAAATAAAGCATATTTCTCCAACCAATATTAGCAAAGCCATAGAAACTGTTGA
The DNA here is from genome assembly GCF_015558905.1 of Bacteroides sp. D55t1_190419_B8. Taxonomy (NCBI): domain Bacteria; kingdom Pseudomonadati; phylum Bacteroidota; class Bacteroidia; order Bacteroidales; family Bacteroidaceae; genus Bacteroides; species Bacteroides sp. D55t1_190419_B8. Next base: position 279,001 of record NZ_JADMOU010000004.1, on the reverse strand, counting down.
TACCTTTACGACGACGCGTAGGATTCACCAACAAGTTGCCATCGCTATTCCGCAGCATATAGATACCCGGTTCCAATAAACGTGAAGCTGTAATAATTACATTACGATAATTTGAATACATACTATTCCCACCCAAAGAAGCATTTATATCAAAGTCTCCGAACCTGTCTTTATAAGACAACAAGAAATCATTGTTCATTTCAAGGTTATATACAGTCTGCTCCTTATACATGCCTGACATATATCCATTCGAATAAAAAGGTTTGCGTTGTGTACGGAAATCATTACTCATATCCATACCACTTCTCAACGCTAAATTCAATTTATTCTTTATCAAAGAGATATCCAGACTGACATTACCATATACACGGTCACGTGCCAAAGTATTCAGCTGTTCGTAAACTTGCAGATAAGGGTTATCAGCCGTGGCATTAATCAGCAGATTCGTTTTCAACCCTTCTTCATACACTTTATTGATACGTCCTGATTTATATTCATTATAATAATCATTTACACTGACGCTGGTGGGCGACCATATCAAAGTATATAAAGGCGAAGCTGTACTATATCCTGACATCGGAAGATTATCGCTATTTTTGCGATAGTATGTAACCTTTCCTGACAATTTCAAAAACCGGTTCAGTTTCTGACTCACAGACAGATTTATGTTTTGTGAATCAAAGCCGGTATTAGGCACAATCCAAGAATTACGCTGATCGGTTATAGACAGGCGGACAGAGCCCCCCTTCCCATTATTTCCGTCAATAGTCACACTGTTGCGGAAAGTCATCCCCGTTTCAAAAAAGCCCTTGTACCAATCCTGTTCAACAAACGGAAGTTTGGTATATTCATCCGTTTCCCAGTTTCTGGATGCATAGAGATACTTCAGCGACCCGTCATACCTTGGTCCGAACGAGTAGCGTGAATAGTTTCTTGGTGTATCCCCCACTGTCCAAAAAGAGAACTCGGCAGGCTTCACTTCAGTTGAGCCAACTGTTTGACGGCGATAATCGCCCGAACCATATTCATGTTGGAAATCAGGCCAGAAACTTGCTTGTTCAAAAACAGCCGAAGAACTGAACGTAACCCCAAGTCCTTTTGTGATACGTCCGGATTTGGTAGTGATAACTACTGCACCGTTGGCAGCGCGCGAACCGTACATAGCGGTTGCCGCAGGGCCTTTCAAAACCGAAATGGATTCAATATCATCCGGATTAAAGTCACTGGCACTGTTACCATAGTCAATCGGTGCATCTGTATTTGAATATCCACCGCCATCATTACTTGCCGACATATCACTGCTGACCGGTACGCCATCTATGACGAACAAAGCCGTATTACGATCATGAGACAAAGAGCCTTCTCCACGTAATGTAACCCGTATGGATGCACCGGGAGCAGCAGAAGACTGGTCAAAATTCAATCCCGCGACTTTTCCAGACAGCCCTCCCAGCCAGTTGGCAGAAACAGTCTGTGTAAAATCGTCATTATCCAACTTAGAGATAGAATAACCTAATGCCTTCTCTTCACGTTTAATGCCAAGAGCAGTGACTACGACCTCGTTCAGTTTGACCCCGTAAGACATTGTAAAATCCAATTGCCGTTGCTCCCCATTCTTCAGTCCTTTCACTGTGACAGACTTTTTCTCATATCCGATAAAAGAAGCGTCTATGACATGTGTCCCCTCCGGCACATTCGACAAGAAATAATTACCGTCAATATCCGTTATGACACCTATTTTAGTACCATGTACCACTATATTCACTCCCGGAAGCGGTTCGCCATTAGAATCTTTTACATTTCCACGTATGCTGCCGGACGTTTTTTTCCTAGCAGGCTTATACACAGATATTCTCTTATTCTGTATCTCATACTTGATATCTTTTCCTTTAAACAGCAATTCCAGAATCTCTCCCACTGTTTTATTCTTAGCCTCGATAGAAACTACCTCATTGACATTTACATCATTATTACGTATCAAAATAGAATAATTCGTTTTCGATTCTATTTCATTGAATACTTTACTCAACAATACATTTTTCTGCTGAATCGAGATACGTATTTCTCCCTGTTGAAAGGGAGAAGCCACAACGGATAAGTTTATCAGAGTACTGAAACAGGCAAGAAAAAAAACGGTACGAATAGATATAAAACTTGTATTAGAATGATAAAATAGATAAATCATTCTATTATATAGAAATTTTGTCATACATTTGTAACATCTTAAAAGATTATTTTTAGAAAAATAATTTCACGATCGATCGGAGAGCATAGGGCAAATATGTTCTCCGATTTCTTTTACTATCTTGAGTCTATATCATAAGCATTACTATTATTTAAGGGTTAAACAATTCATTTTCTTTTATCCTGTACCACAATCATATTACCTTTACGTGTCCACGTATATTTCTTATCTACATCTATATATTCCAAGACGTCTTCAATCGACAGTTTAACATCAATGCTTCCCGAGAATATTTCTTTCTGAGCTTGTTCGCTTTCTATGTTAATCTTCACATTATATCTCCGTTCAATATCTTTCATGAGACTGACAAAGGAAGTATTAACAAAGTTCAATCGTCCGGTAGTCCACAATGTCATTCTTTTGGCATCGGTTACATCTTTCCGCATTTGCTGCCGCTCCTTATTGTAAATCAGACATTCGTCAGGAGATAAAACCACATTTTTCTTTTCATCCGAATTCATAGAGACATTGACTTTCCCTTCCACCAAGTCAACTTCCACTTCCGGATCCTCATGATAAGAGCGTATGTTAAACACTGTTCCCAGCACTTTTACCTTGAGTTCATTGGTATGGACGATAAACGGTCTTTCCGGATTCTTCTCCACCTCGAAATATCCTTCTCCCGTTAAATAAACATCTCTCGTCTTCTGTTTCAGGAAAGAGGGGCTATACTTTAATGTAGAACCGGAATTAAGACAAACGACTGTTCCATCCGGAAGATATACTTTGGTTTGTGAGCCCAAGGGAACTTCCATCATACATAATTGTTTTGACTGCCCTGCAATTTGAATACCATTATAAATATAGTAAACAGTCACAGACATTGTTATAACCAACAATACAACTGCTGCTATGCGATATCCCCACTGACGTAGAGAAAAAGTTGAATGCTTGCGATTGGGATGCATAGACAATTTTGACACGAGTTCAGCATAGTTCGTTTTTTTCTCGTTCTCAAATCGTGGGACAAAAGATTTGGCACGGACTTTTGCCATTTCTTCATATTTCTGCCGATATATCCGGTCGGACTTCATCAAAGTACACAACCTCCGACTATCCTCTTCCGACAGATTACCAGCGAAATAATCAACCAGCAATTCTTCAAATTCCTTCAACTGATTTTCCATATATTATCTTTGCCTTTTGTATATAATACACATCTGGAATACGATGCATTTAGACAAAAACAATTTTTTTTCATTATTTCTTCAAAAGGAACAAAAGCAGAATCACAATAGCCGACCCTAATTGCATTTTCATTTTATCCATTGCATTCTTGATTTGAACGCGAACTGTATTTACCGAAATACCCAATTCATCCGCTATTTCCTGAGGAGAAATACCCGAATAAAGATACTTTTCAAAAATAATGCGACATTTTTCCGGCAGAGACTTCACTATATTTTCAACTTGCTGTTTCAACTCGTTAACTTCCAACTCCTGCAAAGGACTGTAATCCTCTATGCAAAATTCCTCCTGCATACGAAGCAGTTCTTCACGATATTCATCAATAATACGTTCACGGGTACGCAAAGAGCGGATATAATTCAAACAGCCATTTTTCACACTACACAACAAATAAGAATGTATGGGATATGTCAATCCGCCCCTGCGATACCATATATGCACAAAGACATCATTAACTACCTCTTTTGCTTCATCAGGATCAAACAAATAGGTAGTGGCATAGACACACAAATATGTAAAGTAGCTATCATATAAAATGGAAAAAGCAGATTCTTTCCCTTTATTTATATCTAAAATAATTTGTTGATTGACTTGTGAGAATTCCATAATATCTTATTTCATCGGTGCCAAAGATACATTATATATTTAAAATACAAGTCTCATTTTTCATAAAAAAACTATCGGACAAGTCCCACAATAAACTGATAACAGAAATAACCGCAAACCACAAACTTCAGCAAAGTTCCCAATATGAATCCGATTAATGAGCCGAATCCGGATTTAAGTGCCTGGGAGAATTCCTTATTTCCCAGTAGCTCACCAATCACAGCCCCGAGGAAAGGTCCGAGAATAATGCCCCAAGGCAAAAAAAGAAGTCCGACCATCGTTCCGATGATACATCCCCAGTTCCCCCATTTACTACCACCACTATACTTGCTGCCCAGCATCGGCGTAAAATAATCCAAGACCTGCAAAACAGCTACAATCAATAACCATACGATTAATTGCGTCGCAGTATATTCTACTTTATCCGTGAAATGAAGAATGACTAATCCCAAATAAGCAATCGGAGGGCCGGGAAGAAACGGAAGGATACAACCTGCTAACCCAGCTATCATACAAAAGGCACTAATCACAATCAAAATAAGGTCCAGCATAGATCTATACATTTTAATATCTGCACAAAAATACAGTAACTTTCAGTAAATACAAGCTAACATCAAGAATTATTTCCCCACTACTTGCACAGCCCCAGATAAATTCGTTCCTTTGTGAAACTGTAATTATCATCATGCGTAACCCACAAAAGAAAAACAAACCGGTCCCCGATTCATTCGCCCGCTGCCTCAACGAAAAATGTAAGCAAGCTAATTCCTGCCTCCGTCGTCTTGCCCTGTTACAAACCACACCCGAGACTCACTACTTCAGCATCGTCAATCTTGCTAGTGTTTCGCAGGATGCTGCAAAATGCCCCTTCTTCGTCAGTTCCCGAAAATTACGGATGGCATGGGGAATGAAACATCTGCTTGATAACGTACCATATAAAACTGCTTATAGCCTTCGCTACAACTTGCTTGCCTATTACGGAAAATCGCATTATTATTGTTGCTTCCGGGGCGAGCGCTACATTACTCCCACCGAACAGGCATATATCCGCAATTTGTTCCTGCAATATGGAATAAAGGAAGAGCCCGTTTATGATGACTACACCGAAGAGTACAGTTGGTAATCACCAAGGACAAGAGAAGTTCCCCGTAAGACAACAGTTGTTCCCCCATAGGGGAAACTATGGTTTGCCTACGGGGAAACAACTGTTGTCTTACGGGGAAACAAGTATTACATTATGGGAAACTTCCCAAAAGGTATAATCTTAATTACCAATCATGTAACCATTCAATATTAATTAGTCATCACAAATACCAATTCCCCTCCTTTCATAATATCCGAATGATATATTCTGAAATTCTCAACAGGTTTGCCATTCAGCGTTACCGACTGCACATACTTATTCTCATCCGATAAGCCCTTTGTCTGTACCGTGAATGTTTTATTATCCGGTAATGAAATGGTGACTTCTTCTATCTGCGGTGCTCCCAATATATACTCTCCTCCAATCGGATTCACCGGATAAAATCCCATTGCAGAGAAGATATACCATGCAGACATTTGACCGCAATCGTCATTTCCGCACAATCCATCCGGTTTGGACAGATAGAAACGGTCAAAAATCTCACGAATGAGTTGCTGTGTTTTATGAGGTTGTCCCACATAGTTATATAAATAAGCCACATGATGGCTTGGCTCATTGCCGTGTGCATACTGTCCGATAAGCCCCGTTACATCTTGGGTGAATCCTGTATTCTCTTTAGATGATTCCAAGAAAAATAAAGAGTCCAGTTTATTGGCAAACTCCTCCTTACCTCCGAGTAGTTCGATTAGCCCTTCCACGTCATGTTGTACGTGCCAGGTATATTGCCAGGCATTCCCCTCCGTATAATCTCCTCCGGAAGTGGCAGCATGGGACAATAACAAGGTGTTAAAAGGAGTACGCCAGTTCCCTTTTGAATATTTCCCTCTCATCATGGTTGTTGAAGGGTCCAGCAAATTCTTATAATAGGAAGAGCGTTTGAAGAAATAATCATAATCTTCATCATTCCCCATCGCTTTAGCCATTTGAGCCACACAATAATCATCATATCCCGATTCCAGTGTCCGGGAAACAGATTCTTTCGGGATAAGGTCGAAAGGATAATATCCGTATTGATCATAAATCTCCCAGTCGGAATGCTGATGACTAACGGTTGAAGTACCACGAATAGCAGCATAGGCCTCTTTCGGTTCAAATCCGCGGAAACCTTTCAGATAGGCATCCACTATGACAGGAATGGCATGATTCCCTATCATACAATAACTCTCCTTTCCCCACAAAGTCCATATCGGCAGATATCCTTGTATTTTATAATGGTCAAGCATACTCTGGATCATACCATCCACCTTTTCCGGACATAGAATCGTATATAAGGGGTGAGCTGCCCTGTAAGTGTCCCACAAAGACAAAGTAGAATAATAACTACCCGTCTTCGAAGTATATATACTATCATTGGCTCCACGATAACGACCGTCTATATCAGCAATGTTGTTAGGTTGGATAAACAGATGATAGAGCGATGTATAAAAGTTGGTTTTCTGTGCATCACTTCCCGTAACTTTCACCCTAGAGAATAGTTGATTCCATTGGTTATGTGCCTCCGTACGGATTCCCTCAAAATTCCATGCCGGATTTTCTTTTTCCAAAGCTGCAATGGCACCCTCTACTCCTACCGTTGAAAGTGCTATTTTCACTTGCAAGGTATCCCCTTTCGCCAGATTGAAATCCAACAGAAGACGTTTCCCTTTCTCCGGATCAACAGAAGATAAGGTATCCTTTACCGTATATGGTTTATCAAAAGAAATCACATAATAATAGGAACGTTTCACCCAGTTCTCTACCATCTGATGTCCGGTGATGGTATGGTTATCCGGCAGATCCATATCAGCATACAATACATGTTTTTTAAGCCATTCCCGATCCCATACGACTCCACTCTGCAAGTCTATCAGCAATCCGGATGGTGCATCCGAATGATAAACGTAACGATGAAAAGCTGTCCGTTGGGTAGAAGTCAGTTCGACATCCACATCAAAATCTGTCAGGTGAACGGCATAATATCCGGGAGAAGCCTTTTCTGACCTTTTATCAAACTTACCTTTATAGACATTATTTTCGATCTTCCCACTGAAAGGTAGTAAGAGGATATCACCCAAATCAGGACATCCCGTTCCGCTTAAATGAGTCTGGGCAAAGCCGATGATAGAATCATCCGCAAAATTATATCCGCTGCAATACTTCCAGGCATCATTTCCCGTTTCCGGGCTCGCCTGAATCATACCGAAAGGAACACATGCTCCCGGAAAAGTATGTCCGTTATCCGCATTGCCTATAAACGGATTCACATATACCGAATAATCGGTATTTACTTTGGGTTGTGTAGTACAACTCAACACTAATAGTCCTCCAACTATATTTAATAATAGGATGGGGATCTTTATTGTCATCTTCATTTGTTTATTGTTCATTTTTCATTCATTTGTGTCCTGAAAAGTAATGTTCCATATCCGGGACCATCACACCATTTAGAGCCCCCCTCAATCGAGATTTTAGACATTACACGCCGGGTATAGGGCATATCCAACCCCTTGCGGGTGACATAGTGGTTGTATACAATCTCAAATATCGGGCGAAAAGCTCCTCGTTCTTTCTCCGAAATCACTTGCCAATCGCAATAACGTCTTGATATATCCGTCCAGACTTTGAAAGGAACCGATTCTCCCAGATTATACTTTACCGTATATTCGTAGCCGGTCAGCAAACGGTTGTCAAGTGCGGCATACATCTTTTCATCACCTTGATTATAGCCTGTTTCGCAAACTTCAGACAGATTACCCAATCCGAACATCACATGGTCCTGATCGCGTCCACTCTCCTGGCACTGCCCGCTTTCACTGATATAATTTTTAATTGTACCATTATCGTGACCATTATAGTAGAAGTCAACAGCCTGATTATACAAAGATTCATCATCCAAGAAAATGCCAAAAGCCATATATGCTTTCGTTGCAGCGGCTCCCCAGTTTCCGTTTGTATAAGGCTTGGCTTTAAAAAAGGTATCCAGAACCGGAATAAATACCGTACGCAACATGTGCTCCCAGCTTGCAATATCTTTCTTTTCAACCTTGTCATACGTATGCTTGATAAGTTCGGCTGCATTGGCTAACATACTTCCTTGTAAAGAAGCACACAGGGGATCATCATTATCATTGGGGCCAATCAGTCTTAATACAGCGCTATACGCATTCAATATTTCGATTGATTTGCGGGCATGGGCTTCCTTTCCTGTAATCGTCCACATCAGAGCATTCAAATAAGCTGCTTTATGGTCATCTTCGCTCGGTCTTTTTGTATAGCTGTTCACTCCCAAGCGGGCTATAACCTCAAAAGGTCCCTGAAGCTGATAATCGGATGAAGCACAAGGATCGGCCTGCAACAATAAATAAGACTGATAAGCCGGATTTATCTTCTGGTCTACATAATGTCTGATTCGCTCCAGGCTCTCCCGGGTATGTAGAATACCCGGATGGATAAATTTATTCTCTTGTGACAGAGCTTGTTTTGCTTCTATTTTCTTCCACCTCATAAGTGCTTCTATATAGTAATAATCGGCATAAATGATAGAAGCATCTATTTCTTCCCCGGCAGGATAATGCCCGGTAGAATGTAATAGAAAGGAAGAGTTCTTCTTTCTACTCTGATAGTGCTCTGAAGATAAGCTATGAAGCATTTCTTTTGCTAATGCATAATATCGTTCGGATCGTTCCGGATCGTCTTCCAATGTTGACAGTTCCAATAAGGCGGACGCTGTTACCGCAGCAGCCGAAGCATCTTTGGGTATTGCCGGAATATCAGGTGCATCAAAATCCCAGAATGGAATCAGGTCGGCCGGCAAACGACTGATATAAAGATCGGCCACCTTTTCTGCAAATCGCAAGAAATCCTTATCACGGGTTTCACGATACACCATCGTATAGCCATAAATAGCCCATGCCTGTCCGCGTGCCCACATGGAACGGTCACTATATCCCTGGTGAGTGATTCCTTTTATAAGCTTGCCGGATATGGTATCATAAACGGCCACATGATAGCAAGAGCCGTCTTGACGAAAGTGATTTTCTTTAGTTACACGAGCATGTGACAATGCCATATCATAATACTTTTTACCTCCTCCATTTTTTGACGCCCAGAATAATAATTCCAGATTCATCATATTGTCTATGATTGTATTGTGCGGCCAACCATTTTCCGCAACTTTCCACGGCCATGACAGAATAGTCCCAACCCTGGAATTATACAGTTGGGACAGTTCTTCCGCACTTTTGAGAATAACGTCCTTATAATATTTATCCTTTGTCAGACGGTAGGCATTGCCATAACTACAGAATATCTGGAATCCCAGATCATGACTGGTAACTTTATGGGATAAAGGTTCTAACAGTCTGGTGAAATAAACGGCTTTTTCTTTTATCTCCGGTTCCCGGCTATATTCGTAATCATACCATAAAACTCCCGGAAAAAAACCACTCGTCCAATCATCGACACTCACCATATTCCAATGCAACTTATAAGCATCCATGGATCTCGGAATTTTAGAGGAAGTTCCAATTGCTTGCAATGTTTTATGTATCTGCTTATTACAGTAGGTCAGTTCTGTCTCTTGTGCATTGACTGCACACAGAATACACAGACTAGCCCACAAAGAGAATATTCTTTTCTTTATCAGGTTCATATCTATTTACCTATTATTTAAATGGATGTGTATATGACCATGCAATTATAATCAGCCCTGTCAAAAAGGGCTGACCATAATTACATTGTCTTCTTTCTACCTTAAAAACGGAAGGAGATTAATTCTCTTCCAGATAACTGTTCAGTTCATCAACATTTCTAAATGCTTTCATCCATTTGATAGTATAAGGTGATACTCCATCCGGATAAACAAGATCGGCAATCTTCAAGGTAATAGTTATATTGAATGATTTATCTGTGGGCAGATATACATTCTTATCATCTTTAAAGAAGTTTCCTTCGCTAAAATTCCAATAGTAGACCGTTCCATAGTCTTTTTCAATACTTGATGCTGTATTCTGTCCCCATTGGTTGCCTACACTATTTTTATAATATCCATATTCGGAAGAGTCGAACGTAAACGCACGGGTAGCCGGCAGTCCTTTTATCACAACTGCAAGAATTGGATAATTACCGATATGCAATGCCAGTTGTCCTCGCTTCACATCACCTCTATACTTTCCGTTGCCTTGCAAAGAAGGTGTTACAATGTAATCATCGCCTTCGGCTTTGCCAGTCGCATTATTAGTCACAACCTTCCAATCTGTACCCTTACCGTCAACAGCTCCTTCACTTGGCGGCATTCCACTTTCCGAACGGAACAGTAGCGTTCCATATCCCGGATGGTCACACCATTGTGCCTCCCCTTCCGGAGAAATTCTGGATATCACCTGCTGGGTATACGGCATCTTCAAGCCTTTACGAGTCACATAATGATTGTAGGCTATCTCAAACACGGGACGGAAGCTACCTCTGTCTGCCGTAGAGATGACCGTCCAGTTTGAATATCGTCCGGTAACATCCTGCCAGGTGACAAAAGGAACATCATTATATCCGAGATTATATTTAGCTGTATATTCATAACCCGTCAACAATCTATTTTCCGAGGCGCTATAGAGCGTTTCGTTTTTCTGATTATAAGCAATTTCACACGCTTCCGCCAAATGTCCCAATCCTAACATCGTATGATTCTGGTCACGTCCGCTCTCCTGACACTGTCCGGTTTCACTGATATAGTTTGTCAAACTACCATTGTCATTACCATTATAGAAAAAGTCAACAGCTTCATTATATAAACTTTCATCATCCAAGAAAACACCGAATCCCATAAAAGCTTTGATAGCAGCAGTACCCCAGTTGCCATTCGTATAAGCCGGTTTGGCAAAAAACTCCCTCAAAACCGGAATAAATACATTACGGAACATCTTCTCCCAAGCATCAATATCCGTTTGAGATACAGGTTCATAGGTATATCGAATCAGTTCGGCTGCATTTACTAAAAGAAATCCTTGCAAAGAAGCGCATAAAGGGTCGTCATTGGCATCAGGACCTATCTCACGCAATGTCCCGGCGTAGGCATTCAATATCTCTATCGTTTTCTTTGCATGTGCTTCGTTCCCTGTCAGGCACCACATAACCGCATTCAAATAGGCTGCCTTATGATCTTCTTCACTAGGCGTTTTAGTACTTGCATTAATTCCATCACGTGCAATGACAGTGAAAGGACCTTGTATTGCATAGCTGGAAGAAGCCAAACGGTTTGATTCAAGTTTCCTATAGCAGTCTATAGCCGGAGAAACATTGCCCATCACAAAGTTTTTCATCCGGTTCAAGCTACTTGTCGTATGCAGGATTCCCGGGTGGACAAAGTCCATAGAAGGGCCCGTTTCCGTATAATTCGGATTCGGATTAGCCGGTGGAGGCGTATTATCTTCCTGACATGAAACAAAAGCAAACAATAAAAATAGTATCGGTAAAATATATCTTAGTTTCATATAAGTTTCGTTTTAAAATTCAACATTCGGTTACCAACCGGGATTATTTCCCAATTCACTTCCATTGGATAAAGAATTTAACCATTGCAAAGGAATAGGGCGCAGAATAAATTTATTCTTAAAAGACTCTTCTGTCAGAGTAGTCTTGATTGTACCACCATGAATATTAGATACATCCCAGTTATATTTCAACACACGTTCTGCCAATTTACGAGTACGCTGCAAATCATTCCAACGTGATCCTTCGCCTAATAATTCCTTCGCCCTCTCATCAAGTATATCATCTAATGTTACAGTCCCGCTATAGCCTGTAAGACCTGCAACCGGAGCATTCTTGGCCGCACGTGAAGCAACATAATTAATATATTTGATCGCATTGTCATTATCATTATTCATAACTGCCGCTTCTGCTGCTATCAGACAGGTTTCTGCCAGACGGAACAGATAAATATCACGTGTGCCGGACCCCGATTCATCCTCTTTAAACTCTGTATTTCCATCTTTGAATTTCCAAATAGGAAGGAAAGTACGAGATGTTGAATTTGTCGTCTGATAAGCATACTTATAATAATCGTCATCGGACATATCGCTCGCGTCGCCAGCCGGGAAATTAAAGACCTTGTATCTTACCTTATCTTTATCTGAAGCAGACCATACCTTATATTCCGGATCGGTAGGAACCGGGAAGTAGATAATCTTATCACCTTTTGCAAAAACTCCATCCACAGGAGTAGTACACTGAAACCAGTTTTTGCCAGCGTCTTTTCCATCCACAGAAGTATTCTTATCTCCATTCAGCGGACTCATATAAGTGACTGATGGGCGTCTGTCTTTCTGCCAGTCATACATGAGATAAGCATATTTAGTAGGAATTGCTTTTACATGCGCACTGGCATTACCATAATAGCTATCTTTCCCTAATCCTAACCAACCGCCGATAGAATATGGCATCATAAACCACTGATTCCAGATATTCGTATTATAGTTCGCCGCATCAGCAAAACCAATCGCAAAAACAATCTCGTCATTCATTTCGTTCGACTGACGATGTACCATAGCATAATCGTCCAATAATTTGTGTCCTGAATTAAGATAGACATCTTCCGCATCTTTAAAAGCATTCTCAAAATCTTTAGCATCTGCATAATCTTCATATCCACGTGTCAGATAAGCTAATGCCCGGATATGTTTGGCTGCAGCTTTAGACATACGGCCATAGCTGGAACCCGTCTGCCGATAAGGAAGCACTGCGATTGCTGCCTCCAGATCTTCAAATATTTGCTTATAAAAAGCGGCACCATCCGCATACTCAACGGTATAAGAAGGTTCTTTCGCTTCATGTATTTCCAACGGGGCCTTTCCCCAGTTTCTAATAATCTCTAATAAGTACCATGCCCGCAATGCCTTAGCCTCCGCTACTCGTTGCGCGAGAGTGTTCGGTTCCATGCCATCCGGATCATCTGTCCGTAGAATCACATTCTCCGAACGGTCGATAGCAGCATTCACATTCTTCAAAGCATTATAATAAGAGCTCCACATGGAATAAACCGTACCATTACTCGACTGATAAGTAGTGGTGTACTGGTTCATCGGAGTAATTTCCGTCGGATAATTCTGTGTAAACACATCTGTCCCCTGTTGAGTGAAAATCTGAAAGTTCGTATTATTATAAATATTCTTCAAGTTTGAATAACACCCTACAATCAAACTTTCATATCCACTTTTAGTCTGATAATATTTATCCGCTGATTGACTGGAATAATTCACTTCATCCAAAAAATCAGAACAAGAACTCATCCCTATACTTATAGTTAATGATAAAAGGACATATTTCAAATATTTTTTGTTTTTCATAAATCTGTTTTTAAAATGAAACATTAACACCTAATAGCGTATTCTTAGTCATACCATCCGTATCTCCGATATTTGTTATATCCGGCTGTTCCGGATCGAGTCCCCTGAATTTCGTCAGGATGAGAGGATTCTGTACTGTCACATAGATACGGGCATTGCTTAACCCCCATTTTGACAGTAGTTTCTTATTCAGCGAATATCCCAATGTGACATAGGATACTTTCAGGAAATCGGTCTTTTCATAAGCAATATTACCTCTGGAACCCATTTGTGAAGGTCGCCCCATTGTATTGGAAGGGTTCTCCGGTGTCCAGTAGTTTGTCCGCAAATTATTAAAGTTCTGACTGTTCCATTCCAATGCAAAGTTTTCAAAGAAACGGTCGTATTGAGTAGCGCCTAACTGGAAATACATGTGGAAAGATAAATCAAAATCACGGTATTTAAACATATTCGTCATACCTCCCGTCCAATCCGGAGTTCGTTTACCATCTATGATATAATCGTCATCAGTAAGTTTTCCGTCATTATTATAGTCTTTAATCTTGAAATTACCCGGTACACACCCATATTTCGCAGCTTCCTCTTCTTCTCCCAACTGCCACACACCAATCGTATTCTGATTCCAGTTAGTATCTACAGGCTTACCGATAAATCTTTTATCCGAATAACGGCCTCTCATTCCTTTCAGATTCACAGAATAGTTACTCAAATCTTCTTCATCGGCAAGACTTACAATCTCATTTTTATTGTAAGCTAAATTAATGGTCGTATTCCATGTAAAGTTCTTCGATGCAATATTTACCGTATTTAGCTGTAATTCAAATCCGCTGTTTCTCACTGAACCCACATTGGAAACTACCGATGAGTAACCTAAATGAACCGGAATATTACGCCCCATCAATAAATCATTCGTTGTCCGGTTATAATATTCAATATTACCGGAAATACGCTGACCTAAAAAGCCGAAGTCAAATCCAACATTATATTCAGAAGTACGCTCCCATGTCAATAAGGGATTAGCTATATTAGCGGGAAGATTACCTACAGAAGTAGAAGTACCGAAAGGATAATAAACAGAACCCGAAATGTTCCCTTCAGAAGCGTAAGGGGAAACAGAATTGGCATTACCTGCCTGTCCATAACTCAAACGCAGTTTTAGATTAGACAGCCACTTCGAATCTTTGACAAAGCTTTCTTCTGTAATTCTCCATGCAACAGCCACTGAAGGAAACAGCGCCCATTTATGACCGTCAGCCAACCTAGATGAACCATCATAACGCAAACTAGCCGTCAACAAATATCTGTCTAAAAGCCCGTAGTTGACTCTACCGACGTAAGACATCATAGTCCACTGATTGAAATTAGAACTTAATCCTGTAATTTCTCCTCCATTCAAATTATACCACAACGAATTATATGACAGGTCTTTTGTCGCCCCATATAATCTGTCATACTGATATTTCTGTGCAGAAAAAACTCCGGTAGCAGTAATGGAATGTATCGCCTTCTTCCAAGTATAATTTATAATGTTATCCCAGATCCAACTCAACGAATTATCCTTTGTAGCATTAGCAATTGCTCCTTTGGCCGTACCTTGCTGCGCTTTAGTCCATACTCCGATATAATCGCCCATAGATGTCTGCGTGAAATACGGAGAAAAGGAAGAAGTCAACTCTAAATTTTCAATAGGAGTTATTTTCAGATAGATGTTACTTTGAAGATTTAAACTTTTCACTTGCGAACGCTGATTCTTTGAAGTAATCAGAGGATTGAAAAGATTATTACTCGAATACTTCCAGATTTCTTCACCTGTCACCAAACTGTTCGGATGTTGTGTAGGACGCATACGGAATACATCCCGCAATAAGTCCCAGTTACCTTTTTCACGAATACTGTGAGTAGCATACATACTTCCACCAAAAGACACATGTTTGTTGATAGTTATATCTACCACTGAACGCAAATTATAACGCGTATATTCTTGTGGCTGAATCATACCATCTTCATAATAGTATCCACCGGAGAAACCATATTTTACAGCTTCCGTACCTCCTACTGCCGACAGGCTATGGTTGGTTATAAAAGCAGGATCGGAAATAGCATCCAACCAATCATAATAGTTACCATCTTTTACCGCCTGAAGTTCGGAGGGATCTGTAAATATCTGCTCGTCTCTTTTATAAACATAATTGGGAGCCCCGCCACGAGTTGCTTCTCTGGCAAGCTGTACATATTCATCTCCGGACATCATATCCGGCAGGTTAGTATACGTTCTAAACCCCACATAGCCATTATACGAAATCTTGGGTTTACCGGTCTGGCCTCTCTTAGTTGTAACAATGATAACTCCATTGGCACCACTGGATCCATAAATAGCTGTTGCAGACGCATCTTTCAACACATCTATCTTTTCAATATCATCCGGATTCACAAAGTCCAGATTTCCACCCGGCACTCCGTCAATGACAATCAACGGAGAGGAAGAAGCTGTTATAGAATTAATACCACGGATTTTGATATCATACCCTCCACCCGGTTTGTTATTGGAACGTACAATCGTCACTCCGGAAAGTTCGCCCTGCAAAGCACCGGCAGAGTTTGTATTGCCTCCCCTTACCAGATTTGCATTGGACACGGAAGCTACAGAACCTGTCAAATCAGATTTCTTCACAGCTCCATATCCCACAACCACCACTTCACTCAAGGCTTTTGCATTCTCCCGCAACACAATATTCAGTGACTTCTGATCTGTCACCTTAATTTCCTGTGTCATATATCCCAAATAGGAAATTTCAATTACATCTCCGGGAGTTACATTCAAGGAAAAAGCTCCATTTATATCTGTAATGACTCCTTTCTTCGTCTTGGGTATCACAATATTTGCCCCCACAACTGGGAAATCCGTTTCATCTTTTACTATACCCGTCACTGTTCTCTCCGACGGCTTGGCTGAAGCACTTCCACCCACAGCAGTCTTTTCAACCTTTTGCGTCAGAATGATATGACGACCTTTAATGGTATATGATAAATTGGCTTTAGCGGTAATTACTTCAAGTACATCTTTTAATGTGCTGTTTCTTTTATCGATTGTTATTTTTTGTTTCCTATTGATTTCATCTGAATTGTAAAAGAACAGATAATCCGTCTGTTTCTCAACCATTCTTATTACATTCTCCAGATTTTCATTCTTTACCGATATGGATACTTTTTTATCCTGCGCATAAATATTGCTTGTTGTGAGCTGCAAAATAAATAACAACAAAACGGTAAAAGTTATTTTTATGTTTTTTATGCTTCTTTTTGGGGGATACCCGTAAGTCATAGACTGTTTATTCATACATTTGTAAGTTTTAAGATTAAACACTATTCCATTCAAGAGGAAGTTTAATTTTTTGAGATGCAAACATCTCGGAGAGAAGAAAATCGGCCAAAATTTTCTTCTCTCTTTCTTATTATATAAGGTTAACTGCTATTCATTCTGTCGTTCTTAATTTAGATTAGTTATTCAATTTATAATCACATGTTGCTTATTTACCTGATATTGAATTGGAATTGAGACATTTATCACATCCAGAATATCCTTAATGCTTTGTCCCCGATAGAAGGTTCCGGTAAATTTACGTCCTTTCAAGTTATCCGACTGAACCCGGAAATCGACTCCGTAAATATGTCCCAGCCTGTTCAATATTCCGTCTAAACTTTCTTCATGAAAATAATAATAACCGGAAATCCATGATGTATAAAGAGAAGCTTCTACTTTATCTACTTTATAAGTTCCTTTATCTTTATTGTAGACATATTGTTGATTGGGTCTTAAAACAACCGGAGTATTTATATTTTCACTAGTCAAACGAATGGAGCCCTCCAATAAAGTAGTAACAGCAACAGAATCCGACGGATAAGCTTCCACATTGAATTTGGTGCCTAAAGCTTCTATCTCCTGCCCATTCACAACCACGATGAAAGGTTTACTTTTTTGCTTGGCTACATCAAAGAATGCTTCTCCCTCCAAATAAACCACACGTTTATCTTTTCCATAATGAGGATCATAACGGAATTTCGACTGACTGCCCATGCTCACCTGTGTACCGTCTGACAGTATTATCTTATCAGCAACAATTCCATCACCACTCACATATTCGGCTATCGGAGCAGGAGAAGTAGTATTTAACATCAAGAAGATAGTAGAAGTAAGGGCGATGGCGATAACAGCGACTGCCGCATAAGTCTGAATTCTCCGGAAAAGAGTGTATATTTTCTTTGGAGTCTGCTTCTGTTTCTTTTCCAATAAACGTTGCCAGCTCTTATCCATATCAATATCGCTTCCTTTAAACAAGCAAGCATCATAGACCATCTTCGCTTCGAAAAAAATCTTTTTATTTTCAGGTGTTTCATTCACCCAATCATAAAACTGATTGATCTCTTTCTCATTCAACGAACCTTTTAAAAACCCTATTATCAAATCTGAAATCATGTTTTCCATATATAAATAGATAATATTTACCTGTTTTTATATATGTAACGAACCATCGGCAAAAACTACTCACCGACTTCTTTATTTTTTTTAATTATATTTTTCTACGTGATGGAAAACGAGAATTCATGCAGGCTATACGAACATAAATAAATAGACAAAAGCCGTCTGAAGTTCCTTTCGCAAGAAAAGCAATGTTCTATATAATTGATTCTCTACTGTTCGCGTGGATAAATTCAATCTTTCAGCAATCTCTGCTGCCTTAAGTCCCTCCATATATGACAACAAGAAGATCTCGCGTCTTTTTTCGGGCAATTCATTTATTTTCGCCATCACATGTGCTATCAAGTCTTTCCTCATAAATAACTCATCAGCACCGTCGTAAAAGCTCAACTCATCTAATTTGAGCTGGATAGCACGCTTATCGGCAAACTCCTGTTCGAGACTAATACGACGCAAATGATCGATACAGGCATTCCGGACAGCAACAAACAATATATTTTTAACCTCTGATTCAGATAACAGAAAAACTTGTTTATCCCATATTCTAAGAAATACATCCTGCACAATATCTTCTGCAAAGAAAGGAGAAATAAACTTCCCAGCAAAACGCAACAACATGGGCGCATATTGCATATACAGTTTCTGATAATTATTTATATCATTCACATGTTCATCTTTCATTTCAGTATTCTACAAGGCCAAAGTGTATTAATAATCATCATCAGAGAAAACAAAACCAATCATGTTGGTGGTGACAAAAATAGATATATTCTCGTTATAAACAAAAAAGATGAGATCCGTTTTTTCTTTCATCCTGACTATATATTCATAGAATATACAATAAAGTCCAAACGTTGTAAATTTCCGTCTTCATTTGCCCCATTTACACAAATAAAAACTATCTTTGCGTTTCAGAATCCCGAAAGACGAAAGAAATGGAGCAAATAGACAACCTAAAAGAGCTTATCAATCAGGGGGATGTGGACACAGCGATTAAGCAATTGGACCAGCTTCTCCAGGACACTTCTGTCGAAAAAGAGAAAGATACTCTTTACTATTTACGGGGAAATGCCTACCGAAAAAAAGGAGATTGGAAGCGGGCACTGGACAACTACCAGTATGCCATCGAGCTCAATCCGGACAGCCCTGCCGTTCAGGCCAGGAAAATGGCAATTGATATCCTCAATTTCTACCACAAAGATATGTTTAATCAATAATCGAACTCAAAGATAACGTAATAAAATAAAGATTATGGCAAAAATCAAAGGAGCAATCGTAGTCGACACGGAGCGTTGCAAAGGATGCAACCTGTGTGTAGTGGCATGTCCGCTCGATGTAATCGCCCTCAATAAAGAGGTAAATATGAAAGGCTATAACTATGCCTGGCAAGTAAAAGAAGATACCTGCAACGGATGCAGCTCGTGTGCAACGGTTTGTCCGGACGGATGTATTTCAGTGTATAAAGTAAAAGTAGAATAAAAGAAAAGAATATGGCAGAAGAAGTTGTATTAATGAAAGGAAACGAAGCCATCGCCCATGCAGCTATCCGCTGCGGTGCGGATGGATACTTCGGATATCCTATTACTCCCCAATCGGAAGTGTTGGAAACGCTGGCCGAACTGAAACCGTGGGAAACAACCGGCATGGTAGTACTCCAGGCAGAAAGTGAAGTGGCAGCTATCAATATGGTATATGGAGGTGCAGGTAGTGGAAAAATGGTTATGACATCATCCTCAAGTCCTGGTGTAAGTCTGAAACAGGAAGGTATCTCTTACATCGCAGGTGCCGAACTTCCTTGTCTGATTGTGAACGTGATGCGTGGCGGTCCCGGACTGGGAACCATCCAACCGAGCCAGGCAGACTACTTCCAGACTGTAAAAGGTGGTGGTCATGGTGACTACAGACTGATAGCACTCGCACCGGCATCCGTACAGGAAATGGCGGATTTTGTAGCACTGGGATTCGAATTGGCATTCAAATACCGTAATCCGGCTATTATTCTTGCTGATGGTGTGATCGGACAGATGATGGAAAAAGTAGTTCTTCCTGCTCAAAAAGCACGCCGCACGGAAGCGGAAGTAATCGAACAATGCCCATGGGCTACTACCGGAAAGGCGAAAGGCCGCAAACCGAACATTATCACTTCTCTGGAACTGAAACCGGAAGCAATGGAAATCAACAACCTCCGCTTCCAGGCCAAGTATCGTAAAATCGAAGAAAACGAAGTACGTTTTGAAGAAATAAACTGCGAAGATGCAGAATATCTGATCATCGCCTTTGGTTCAATGGCACGCATTGGCCAAAAAGCAATGGAACTAGCTCGTGAAAAGGGTATCAAAGTAGGTATTCTGCGTCCGATCACCTTGTGGCCATTCCCGACAAAGGCAATTGCCTCTTATGCTGATAAAGTAAAGGGCATGCTTGTTACGGAACTGAATGCCGGACAGATGATTGAAGATGTCCGCCTGGCTGTTAACGGTAAAATAAAGGTAGAACATTTCGGACGCCTCGGCGGTATTGTGCCCGACCCGGATGAAATTGTAACTGCCTTGGAAGAAAAAATAATGTAATTAGACGATTTACGATTAAAGTAACTATGGTAAGTCGCAAAATAATCTTAATCGTAAATCGTAAATAAAAAATAGTAAATAAAGCGATGAATCCCGATAAAATAAGAAACGTACTGAATATCCTCTTTATGATATTGGCCGTCGCAGCCATCATCATCTATTTTGTAGCCAAAGAAGATTTCAAAATGTTTATCTACGTATGCGGCGCGGCAATCTTTGTCAAGCTGATGGAGTTTTTTATACGGTTCACCAACAGATAAGGAGAAGAAGTTATGACTAAAGAAGAAATAATCAAACCCGAGAATCTGGTTTACAAAAAACCGACTCTGATGAACGATAACGCCATGCACTACTGTCCGGGCTGCAGTCACGGCGTGGTACACAAACTCATTGCCGAAGTAATAGAGGAAATGGGCATGGAAGATAAAACAGTGGGAATCTCTCCGGTAGGATGTGCGGTTTTCGCCTATAACTATCTGGACATTGACTGGCAAGAAGCAGCACACGGGCGCGCTCCTGCTGTGGCAACCGCTGTCAAACGCTTGTGGCCGGACCGTCTCGTATTTACATACCAAGGCGACGGTGACTTGGCCTGTATCGGTACAGCTGAAACCATACATGCTTTGAACCGTGGCGAAAACATTACGATTATCTTTATCAACAATGCCATCTATGGTATGACAGGTGGTCAAATGGCCCCGACTACACTGGTAGGAATGAAGAGTTCGACTTGTCCTTACGGACGTGACGTGGAACTTCATGGCTATCCGCTGAAGATTACTGAAATCGCTGCCCAATTGGAAGGAACCGCTTACGTAACCCGCCAGTCCGTACAATCCGTACCGGCTATCCGCAAAGCTAAGAAAGCAATCCGTAAGGCGTTTGAGAATTCCATGAGCGGTAAAGGTTCCAACCTGGTGGAAATCGTTTCTACTTGCAGCTCCGGCTGGAAGATGACTCCCGAAAAAGCAAACAAATGGATGGAAGAACACATGTTCCCATTCTATCCGCTAGGTGATTTAAAAGATAAAGAATAACGCTAAAAGTCAACAGAACAATGAAAGAAGAAATTATTATAGCAGGCTTCGGTGGACAAGGCGTATTGTCTATGGGTAAGATTCTGGCATATTCCGGTCTGATGGAAGGCAAAGAAGTGAGCTGGATGCCGGCTTATGGTCCTGAACAACGAGGTGGAACGGCCAACGTTACAGTTATTGTAAGCGACGACAAGATATCTTCACCGATTCTAAGTAAATATGATGCTGCCATCATTCTGAACCAGCCTTCACTCGAGAAGTTCGAAAGCAAAGTGAAACCCGGCGGTATCCTGATTTATGACGGTTACGGAATTATCCACCCTCCTACTCGCAAGGATATCAAAGTATATCGTATTGACGCAATGGATGCAGCCAACGAGATGAACAATGCCAAAGCATTCAACATGATCGTACTTGGCGGTTTATTGAAACTTCGTCCGGTTGTAACTTTGGAGAATGTGGTTAAAGGATTGAAGAAAACCTTGCCGGAACGCCACCACCACTTGATTCCTATGAACGAGGAAGCTATCAAGAAAGGGATGGAGTTAATCCGTGAGGTTTAATAAATTAAAAATTAAGAATTGAGAATTAAGAAATAATTGCTCGCCAAGTAAAGGATGCAACATATTTTTCAATTCTCAATTCTCAATTCTCAATTAAAGTAAGTATCTTTGCCTCCAATTATGAGACGAATCTTACTATTATATATATTACTTTCCGTTATAGGTTTGACGACTGTTCAGGCACAGTTCGATAATGGTCGCCAGAGAGTAGACGAAAACGGATACGACCAATACGGAAATCAGGTAGACCCTGCCATGATTCCGGACAGATTGGATAGTGCAAATGTCGAAGTACAGGGATTGCCTCCAAAATTGTATATGTGGCGTATCAAAAACCAGTTGGGCGACCGGACCATAGTACCGGCAGATACAGCCTTTCATCATTTCCAGAATTCAAACCTGACCGAAGGACTTACCGGACATTACAATTATCTGGCCAATATGGGTTCTCCCCGTATGTCACGCATCTTCTTTGACCGCCGTGACCCGGAACCGACTATTTTCATGGAGCCTTTCTCCAGTTTCTTTATTCGTCCTACGGAATTTAATTTTACCAACAGTAACGTACCTTATACGAATCTGACGTATCACAAAGCCGGTAATAAAGTGAACGGGGAAGAGCGTTTCAAATCTTACTTCTCTGTCAATGTAAACAAGAAACTGGCTTTCGGCTTTAATATAGACTACCTGTACGGACGAGGATATTACAATAATCAGAATACGGCGTATTTTAACGCAGCTGTTTTCGGTAGCTATATCGGCGACAAATATCAGATGCAAGCTATATACAGCAACAATTACCTGAAAACAAACGAAAACGGAGGTATTGAGGACGACCGCTATATCACTGCACCGGAAGAAATGGCGCAAGGTCAAAGAGAATATGAGTCAACCAATATTCCTACCGTACTAAATGCAACGACCAACCGTAACCATGACTTTTATGTCTTCCTGACCCAACGATATAATCTGGGATTCAGTCGTGACATACCACAGGCTGAAAATGACACCACTCCCGCCAAACAGGAGTTTGTCCCCGTTACCAGTTTTATACACACCATCCAGGTAGAACGGGCACGGCATACCTTCAACTCGAATGATGATATGCGCGAGAAGAATTATTATCAAAACACTTATTTAGACCCAGATAATCCTACGGCCAGAGACAGTACCACCTATGTAGGAATCAAGAATACCATAGGTATTGCTCTATTGGAAGGCTTTAATAAATATGCCAAAGCCGGATTGACGGCATTCGCTTCCTATAAAATCAGCAAGTATACATTGATGAATATGGAAGGAAATCCGTTGCCCGACAAATACAACGAAAATGAAATATTTGTTGGAGGAGAATTATCCAAACGTGAAGGAAATGTACTTCATTACCATGCTATCGGAGAAGTGGGATTGGCAGGAAAAGCCATCGGACAATTTAATGTAAAAGGAGATATTGACCTGAACTTCCCGTTATGGAAAGATACCGTCAGTCTGATAGCCCGTGGTGAAGTCAGCAATAAGCTTGCTCCTTTCTATATGCGCCATTATCATTCCAAGCATTTTATGTGGGACGACGATATGGACAAGGAATTCCGTACCCGTATTGAGGGGGAATTGAGCATTGCACGTTGGAGGACACGCCTGAAAGCAGGAGTTGAAAACATCAAGAACTATACTTACTTCAACCAAGAAGCAACACCGGAACAGAACAGCGGAAGTATACAGGTATTATCTGCAAGTCTTAATCAGGACTTCAAGTTGGGAATCTTCCATCTGGACAATGAAGTGACCTGGCAGAAATCCAGTGACCAGACTGTACTTCCCCTACCTGATCTCTCGCTATATCATAACTTCTATATGCAGTTCAAACTGGCGAAGAAAGTACTTAGTGTGCAATTGGGAGCCGACGTGCGTTATTTCAGCAAATACAATGCACCTGCCTATATGCCGGCCATTCAGAATTTTCATCTGCAACCGACAGACGACCAAGTACAGATAGGAGGTTATCCGATTGTGAATGTATATGCAAATTTACATTTAAAGCGTACACGTTTCTATGTAATGATGTATCACGTGAACCAGGGCATGAGCAGTCCGAATTACTTTTTGTCTCCGCACTACCCCATCAACCCACGTGTGCTGAAATTCGGTCTTTCATGGAATTTCTATGATTAACAAAAACTATACGGCTTATGGTATCACGCCCCAAATTGAGACTGTTCAGATATTTAGTGCCAGTGATTGTTGTATTGGCATTTATCTCCTCTTTCCGTCAATGCGGCAAGCAGGAAAAACCTGCGGGACATCCGCGTGATTATGCTGCCATTGCCAAAGAGGGTATCATACGTGTAGCCACTGAATATAATTCCATCAGTTTTTATGTAGACAGTGACACTGTTTCCGGTTTTCATTACGAACTGATCCAGGCATTCGCCCGGGACAAAGGGCTCAAAGCCGAAATAACACCTATCATGAGTTTCGAAAAGCGGTTGGAAGGATTAAGCGAGGGACGTTATGATGTGATTGCTTATGGCATATTAGCCACCAGCAAGTTAAAAGACTCTCTGCTTCTCACCTCTCCCATTTTCCTCAACAAGCAAGTGCTGGTGCAACGCAAAGAAACTGGAGAGAATGATTCGCTCTATATCCGTACCCAGCTGGATTTAGCCCAGCGAACACTTCATGTCGTAAAAAGTTCTCCTTCTATTTTGCGTATTCAGAATTTAGGCAATGAGATCGGAGACACGATCTATATCAAAGAGATTGATAAATACGGTTCCGAACAATTGATATCAATGGTAGCGCATGGAGACATCGACTATGCCGTTTGTGACGAAAGTATCGCACTGGCAGCAGCAGATTCGTTGCCGCAAATAGATATTAATACAGCTATCAGCTTCACGCAGTTCTACTCATGGGCAGTCAGCAAACAATCCCCCGCCTTACTCGATAGTTTGAATACATGGCTGGATAAATTCCAAAAGGAAAAGGAATACCAAAAGATTTATAAGAAATACTATGATAAAGAATAACCTTATTTCTATTACACAAAAACTTCGATTCCATATACGTTCATTTTCTTTTATTGCTTTCTTGATTCTCCTGACTATCTGCTTTCCACGGACCCATGCCGCAGAAAGCGGGATATTCAATTTCTCGAATATCAATCTCAAGAATGGCTTGTCGCAACTATCAGTCCTTGCCATTGCCCAAGACTCCAAAGGGTATATCTGGTTTGCCACCCGCAATGGATTAAACAAATACGACGGGGAGAAATTTACTGTATACAAGCATGATAACGATGATCCTCATTCATTGTCGGACAATCATATCACCTGCCTGTTGCCGGACGATGCAAATGACGGATTGTGGGTAGGCACCAATAACGGGCTTAATTATATCAATCTCAAAACCAATCAGATTACCAAATATCAAACGGACGATTATCCAAGCATGGCAGGAAACAACATTGCCGTTCTTCAATTTGACCAGTCCGGAAATCTGTGGGTTGGTACCCGAACAGGGTTATGTATATGGTACCCCCGTTCCGGGGAAT
The DNA here is from genome assembly GCF_015558905.1 of Bacteroides sp. D55t1_190419_B8. Classification (NCBI taxonomy): domain Bacteria; kingdom Pseudomonadati; phylum Bacteroidota; class Bacteroidia; order Bacteroidales; family Bacteroidaceae; genus Bacteroides; species Bacteroides sp. D55t1_190419_B8. Next base: position 253,300 of record NZ_JADMOU010000004.1, on the reverse strand, counting down.
TCAAGAAGAAATATTCCGACCATATCCCGGAGAATGAAGCAATCATGCAGCTTTATATTGATGCAGAAAAACGGCTTTATATTGGTACCCACCGTCACGGATTATTTATCTGTACGCCTGAAATGGAGTTGATTCAGCAACTCAATAAAAGCACACTGCCTGCCCTGTCGGACGACGCAATCAGTTGTATTTTCGAAGACTCCCGACATCAGATATGGATAGGAACAGAAACCAGAGGACTGAATAAATGGAACCCGAAGACCAAAGACTTATCCATCTACAATCAGAAAAACAGCGGACTGACAAATGACTATATCCGTTGCATCACCGAGCAGGACCAGAAATTGATTATCGGGACGTTTGACGGACTTAGTATTCTGGATTTAAGAAATGATGATATATCCAAGTACAACCGGTTCGATGCCAACCAGAACAGCCTAAGTCATTTTTCCGTCCGCAGTATCTACATCGACCGGGAAAAAACGCTCTGGGTAGGTACCTACTCCGGTGGTGTGAACTACTATAACCCGCTCAATAACCGATTCATCTTTTACCATCCGGTAGAGAATAACAACCAGAAGTTATATAATATCTTTGGCACGATGGTGTATGATTCCACTTCATTGTGGATTGCAACAGAGGGAGGAGGATTAATGCAGTTCGATCCCATCACCAAGAAATATACCAACTTCCTGATTGAACAGACATCCCAAGGATTGTTTAACAAGAACATCATCAAATCCCTGTTACTGGACGGAGATTACATCTGGTGTGGCACAAGTACCGGAGGAGTCTATAAATTCCATATTCCCTCCAGAAAGTTCACATTAGTATATTCATTCGACCGGGAAAAAAATATAGCTATCTATACTTTTTATAAAGATGCAGAGAATAATCTATGGATTGGAACGACAGCCGACAAAGGACTGGTGAAACTGTCTCCGGACGGAAAAATCACGAATCAGTTCCCGTATGGCAAAGAGAAGAAGGAGTTTGTCAACTTTACCAGTCTCCGGAGTTTCCTGCCACTGAATGCCCATACCTTTCTGATAGGAACCCGGTCGTTCGGGCTCTACGAATATGATATGCAAAAAGGAACGGTGCTCCGTTGCAATATGTCAGAGACAAATCCCAATCAGAAACTCGAAAATAACTACATCACTTCCATGGTGCGCAAAGCGAACGGTGAAATCTGGTTCAGCACTTTCGGAGGGGGAATATACCTGTATAAACAAGGAACAGGCGTCGTCAAACATATTGGCAAGAAAGAGGGGCTACCCAATAATGAGGTATATGCCATGGTGGAGCACAATAATAACTTATGGATTAGTGTCGATAAGGAAATAGCCGAGCTGAATACCAAGACCGGGCAGATACGTAGTTATGACTGTTTTGTCGGTTCTGAAACGTTGGAGTTTACACCGCAGGGAGTCATCAGTCTGCCCCACGGTGAGATCTACTTTAGCGGAAGCAATGGTTTCCTTTCTTTTACCCCCGGCTCTCTCCTAAAGAATAACACCATGCCGCCGGTAGTACTGACCCAACTGACCGTAAACAATAAGGTTATCACACCGAATGATGATACTCATCTGCTGGATAGTGCCCCGGATGATACACAAACATTGGTACTTGCCTACAATCAGAATAATTTTTCCATTGCATACAGTGCCTTGAACTACATTCTGCATAAACAGAACCAATATGCCTATAAACTCTCCGGTCACGACGAAGACTGGAATTACGTAGGTAGTCGTAAAGAAGCATTCTATACCAACATCGCTCCGGGAAAATATACATTCCAGGTCATAGCATCCAACAATGACGGCGTATGGAATGAAACCGGAAAGAAAATGGAAATCATCATTCGCTCTCCGTGGTGGGGAACGCCACTGGCCTATATTCTCTATGTCCTATCCGCATTGGGAATCATGTTTACTATCGGCTATTATATGTACAGTAAGCATAAACTGGAACTGGACTTGCGCATGAAGCAAATGGAAAAACAACGCATGGAAGAATTCCATCAGACAAAGCTACACCTGTTCACCAACTTCTCGCATGAGTTACGTACTCCACTGACACTTATCATCAGTCCGTTGGAAGAGTTGATGAAACGGGCAGAAGTTCCCCAGTTTATCAGAACACAACTGGAAATGATTCTGAAAAATGCCCGCCGATTATTACTTCTCGTCAATCAATTGATGGATTTACAGAAGAACCAGAGTGGTAATCTTACTCTCCAACTGTCTCAAAGCGACCTGAATGCTTTCCTGCTCGAAATATTCTATACATTCAGGCAGATTGCCGAAAGCAAACGGATTCACTTTGAATATCAGGCCCCTCAAGGTGAGGTGACAGCCTGCTTCGATCAGGGCTTACTCGAAAAAGCTGTTTTCAATTTATTGTCGAATGCTTTCAAATTCACAGTACCGGGAGATACGATCACTCTGCGTTTATTGCTGATTACAGATATAGACACTCTCCGCCAAGAACATAGCGACTGGCTATCGGAACATTCTCCGCTTATCACCTCCCATCAGGGAAGTTATTTAGTGATTCAGGTAGCAGATACGGGAAAAGGAATTCCAGAAGATGAACGTACCCAAATCTTCACTCCCTTCTACCAGGTTGGTCACACGACAGGTAGCGAGAATATGAATGGCACAGGTATCGGATTAAGCCTGACTCAATCTGTTGTTCATCTGCATCACGGAGAAATTGGAGTCACAGCCAATACCCCCAAAGGAAGCGTATTCACTATCCTATTGCCAAACCACACCATGACAGAAGAAGAGGTAGCGGATGCCGTTGTTCTCCCGGAAGAAACCAATGAACAAGTAGAAAAGGGTATGTCCGGAGCCATTGATTCCGAAAACACCGTTTCCGGAGCCACTCCATCCCTACCCGGCAAAACAGTTCTATTGGTAGAAGACAACGAAGAGATACGAAGTTACGTAAAAGGACACTTGGAACAATATTACCATGTACTGGAAGCCGACAACGGTTCGGATGCTTTTGAAATTGTCCTGAAAGAATTTCCCGACCTAGTGGTGACGGACATTATGATGCCCGGTATCGACGGACTGGAACTTTGTTCACTTATCAAGAACAATTTGCAGACAGGACATATTCCCGTTATTCTACTCACTGCCCGCACGATGGTGATGCATGTCAAAGAAGGATTCTTGTCGGGAGCAGACGATTATGTAGTCAAACCATTTAATATTGATGTCCTGCTGGTACGTATCTACAATCTTCTGGCACAGCGGGAGAAGCTAAAATCCGTATATAGCAAAAACTTCTCCCTGCAATCCATGGGAATTGAAGTGGAAACGACCTCTGCCGATGAGAAATTCATGCAGAAACTATTCAAAATCATTGAAAAGTATCTCACTGACCCCGATTTGAAAGTAGACAAAATCTGTGAAGAGATGGGATTCAGCCGGAGCAACCTTTACCGGAAACTGAAAGCTATCACCGACCTGCCGTTGAATGACCTTATCCGTCATAAACGTTTGGAAATAGCTACACAAATGCTGAAGCAAACAGAAATGAACATTACCGAAATTGCAACGGCTACGGGATTCAGTACTCTTGCCTATTTCACGAAATGTTTCAAATCAGCTTACGGTGTTTCTCCATCGGAATATCAAAAGTCACATTCAGGCCATACAGATATTGATACCATCCGGAAATAGCCGATTTACAAAATCGTCCCAAACAATAAAAAATGTCCCAACAAGGCTTACAGAGCGGATTTTTTTATTTGTTTGGGATGAAAATGCAAACATCTGGCATCATTAGACAAACCGATTCTACTCTGTTTCCATACATTTGCAATGTTGTTCTACTTAATATAATCATATGGAAACAAAGATTAAAAACTACTTGTTGGTCTTCGGACTTGGAATCATCACACTTACCAGTTGTAATCACTCTAAAGAGCAAGATATCGTTGCTTCTAACTTCGCATTTGCCGAACAGCAATTAAAATACGCACTGACTCAAATAGACGAGGCACGTGCCAATGAATCACAAGAGAGTAGAGAAAAGAGAGAAAACAAAGGCTGGGGGGAATTAACCAATCCCCGCAGTATCAAACCGGACGGTTCACTGGAACTGGTTGTTTCTAAAGACTGGACCAGTGGATTCTTCCCCGGTGAGCTTTGGTATCTATATGAATACACGCACAATCCATATTGGAAAGAGCAGGCGCAGAAACATACAGAAATTCTGGAACGCGAAAAAAATAACGGAAAAACACACGACATGGGCTTCAAGATGTATTGCAGCTATGGAAACGGTTATCGTCTGACCGGAGATTCCACTTATAAAGATATTCTGTTGCAATCCGCACGCACCCTGATTACCCGTTACAAACCGGTAATCGGCTGTATCCGTTCCTGGGACCACCATGCAGACAAATGGCAATTCCCCGTTATCATCGATAATATGCTGAATCTTGAACTTCTGTTCTGGGCATTCCGCGAAACAAACGACTCCACCTATTATAATATAGCAGTCAACCATGCACTCACTACCATGAAGAATCACTTCCGTGAAGACAACAGCTGCTATCATGTAGTAGATTACGATACCATCAACGGAACGGTACGCAGCAAAATGACGCATCAGGGATATTCCGACGAATCGGCATGGGCACGCGGACAAGCATGGGCCTTATACGGATATACCATGTGTTATCGTGAAACCGGCAGACCCGAATTCCTGCAACAGGCGGAAAAAGTAGAGAAATACATCTTCAGTAATCCGACCCTGCCGGCAGACCTGATTCCTTATTGGGACTTCAACGCACCCGGAATACCGAACGAACCCCGTGACGCATCCGCTGCATCCTGTATGGCATCCGCTCTTTATGAACTAAGCACATACGTTCCCGAAAAGAAAGAACAATACAAGCAGGAAGCCGATAAGATTCTCCAGAATCTGGCGCATAGCTATCGTGCGCAACTGAACGGAGATAAAGGATTCTTGTTGCTGCACAGCACAGGTTCCAAACCACACGACAGCGAAATAGATGTCCCGCTTTCATACGCCGACTATTATTTCCTGGAAGCCTTGCTCCGCAAAGCTAAATTGGAAAAGGAAGAAAGTCTTTTCTAAATCTTCCGGCAACTCTCACGATCACATCACTTTACTATTTATCCTTATTAGTACATTACTAATTATGAAAAGATTATCTTCCATATTCATCCTGTTCATTCTGCTGATACTCCCGTTAAATGCCATGATTCCGACTCAACAAAGAATCCGGCTGACAGACTCATGGGAATACCTGAAAGGTGACTTGGGAAGCATTTGGGAAGCAATACGTCCCGCCGACCCCGGTTCTTCCGAAGCAGTGCCTATCTGGCAACAGGTTACCCTGCCCCACTGTTTCAATGCAGAAGATGCAGTAGACCCGGATATCAATTATTATCAGGGCGCAGGATGGTATCGCATGCAGCTTTCTATCAAGAATCCATATCTCAATGGACGCATCCTGCTGGAGTTTGAGGGAGCAGGACAAAAAACGGAAGTGTATGTCTATACATATAAAGTAGCCAGTCACACAGGAGGCTACGACGGTTGGAGTGTCGATATCACCGAAGCTGTTCAACAAGCCCTTGCCAACCCGGATTGCGCAAAACGCTTCAATGGCAGAATTCCATTATCCGTTCGTTGCGATAATACCAGAGATACGGAGATGATTCCGTCCGACCTGTCGGATTTCAACTTATACGGTGGTCTTTACCGCTACGTGAATCTGATTTACCAGCCCGAAGTGTCCTTCAGTAATATACAGATAGAAACCCCTGTAGAGAAAGATATGAAAAGCGCTTCTCTAAAGATACAAGGAACATTTCATAACCCGAATGATATTCGCCAGGCAAGCATTCACCTTTTATTAAAGGCGCCTAATGGAGAAAAGGTATGGGAACAGACAACAACGATTCTTCCGTTGGGAACAAATCCTCTGTTCGAAACAACGATTAAGAATCCGATTCTGTGGAGTCCCGACCAGCCTCAACTCTATACCTGCGAACTGACATTGACTACTCCTCAAAGCAAACAGACTATTACAGAATCCGTCGGATTCCGTCACTTTGAATTCATTGAAAACGGACCTTTCCGGTTGAACGGAGAACGCCTGCTGTTAAGAGGAACCCATCGGCATGAAGACCATGCCGGAGTAGGCGCCGCTATGACAGAAGAACAAATGGAAGCGGAAATGAAACTGATTAAAGAGATGGGAGTCAACTTTATCCGTTTGGGACATTACCAACAATCGGACATCATTCTCCGTTTATGCGATCAGTTAGGCATTTTGGTATGGGAAGAAATCCCCTGGTGCAGAGGTGGACTAGGAGGAGAGAAATATCAGGCACAAGCCCGCCGGATGCTGACCAACATGATTACCCAGCACCACAATCATCCCTCCGTCATCCTTTGGGGATTGGGAAATGAAAATGACTGGCCCAATGATTTCTCAACATTCGAACAATCGGCCATCCGTGCTTTCATGAAAGAGTTGAATGACTTGTCACACCAACTCGATCCGTCACGTATGACTTCCATCCGCAGATGTGATTTCTGCAATGATATTGTAGATGTCTACTCTCCCTCCATTTGGGCAGGCTGGTATCGCGGACAATTCACAGACTACAAGAGCATTTCGGAGAACGAGATGAAACGGGTGAAACATTTCCTGCACGTAGAATGGGGAGGTGACTCACATGCCGGACGTCATTCCGAATATCCTTTCAACCCGCTACAGGCAATTACGAGTGGAAACAGTGCCGACGAACGGGCAGGCGACTTCGCCCTGCAAGGCGGAGATCCCCGTGCTTCCAGAGATGGCGACTGGTCGGAAACTTACATCGTAAAACTATTCGACTGGCACTTGAAAGAGCAAGAAACAATGCCTTGGCTGACAGGAACCGCCTTTTGGGTATTCAAAGATTTCTCCACCCCTCTCCGCCCCGATAATCCGGTGCCATACGTCAATCAGAAAGGAGTGGTAGAACGGGATCTCACTAAAAAAGAAGCCTACTACGTCTTCCAGTCTTACTGGACTAAACAGCCTATGATTCATATTTACGGTCATAACTGGCGGACTCGATGGGGCAAAGTGAACGAAGAAAAAGAGATTCTGGTATATTCCAACTGTGCAGCAGTAGAGCTGTTCGTGAACGGCGTCAGTCAGGGAGTCAAGCAACGCAACAGCCAAGATTTTCCGGCAGCGGGACTTCACTGGAACTGCCTACTGAAAGCAGGAGAAAATAACATAAAAGCGGTCGCTGTGAAAGGCCCTGGTAAAGGTAACATGAAAGCAGCCATTACGGATGAAATAAGTTTCAACTACCAGACAGAAGAATGGGGCAATCCGAAACAACTGAAGTTGAAGACATACCCCGATAAAGGTTCTATCGTATGGGTGGAAGCCCAGCTGACTGACGACAAAGGGATCCCCTGCCTGGATGCTGCAAATGTAATCTCATTTGAAGCTGCGGGCGACGGAAAACTGATTCAGAACTTAGGAACATCCACCGGTTCCCGAAAAGTACAGGCTTATAATGGCAGAGCTGCGATTCGCGTTGACTTGAACGGCACATGCCAGATAGCCGTAAAATCACCGGGCATTCAAACTGCTTTCATCGAAGTGAAAGCTGAATAGCAGTGAAAGCTGAATAAGAAAAGGAGAAAAGTACCATGAGAAAGACAATAGTTTCAATAGGTTTCATTATATTCTTTGGCACTGCTACGGCAGTTGCCGGAGAAAACACAGCCGAACAGATCCGTCACCTTTTAGAAAAAGAAACGATACAACGGGCAGATGCCGCGCTTCATGAGAAACCGGTCACAGTGACCGCTACCCGCGCGACAAGAAGTGCCGGAGGTATCCATGACTTCTATTCGGAGGGCGACTACTGGTGGCCGAATCCGGAAGCTCCCGACGGTCCTTATATCCGCCGGGACGGAGAAACCAACCCGGAGAATTTCACAGCACACCGGCAGACCATGATTCGCATGAGCCAACTGGTAGGCGACCTTACTTCCGCCTGGATACTTACGGGTAAACAAGTATATTCCGATGCAGCCATGCAACATATCCGGGCATGGTTTATCACCCCGGATACACAGATGAATCCCAATCTGCTGTATGCACAGGCCATCAAGGGAGTAGCGACAGGACGAGGAATAGGAATTATCGATACGATTCACCTGATCGAAGTAGTGCAGTCGCTCCGGCTTATGGAAGCGAAAGGGATAATTGACAAGGAAGAACTGGGGACTATCAAACAATGGTTCTCCGATTATCTGACCTGGATGTCCACACACCGTTACGGAATCAAAGAAATGGAAGCGAAAAACAATCATGGTACCTGCTGGGTCATGCAAGTCGCTGCCTTTGCGTTGTTCACGGACAACCGGGAAATGATTCGTTTTTGCACGGAACGCTATAAAACAGTACTTTTACCTAATCAAATGGCTGCAGACGGCAGTTTCCCTTTAGAACTGGAACGCACCAAGCCCTATGGTTATTCTCTTTTCAACCTTGACGCAATGGCCACTATCTGCCAACTGCTCACTACCGAAGAAGAAAACATATGGAACTATACCACACCGGATGGCAAAAACATTGATAAGGGTATCGCCTGGCTTTATCCATACGTAAAAGACAAAAGTAGCTGGAAGAGACAACCCGACATCATGTTCTGGGAAGAATGGCCGGTGGCACAACCGTTCCTGTTATTCGGCACATTACATCATTTCAACAAAGGATATTTCAAAACATGGATGCAACTGGAGCATTTCCCCACCAACGAAGAGGTGGTACGTAATCTTCCCATCCGTCACCCGTTATTATGGATTTAATAAACTAGAAAATCAATAGAATATGAAAAACTTATTAGTATGCACATTATTGTTCGCCTCTGCTTTCACACTGAACGCACAGGTAGCCAACACCCGCATCTATGCTGCGGAAAAATTAGCCAAAGTAAAAGAAAAAGCCGATTCACCTCTATATGCCCCTGCCGTCAAAACTCTTTTAAGAGATGCCGACAAGGCTTTGAAGATGACTCCGCCGTCCGTAATGGATAAAACGATGACAGCAGATAGCGGAGACAAACATGACTATATGAGCATGGGGCCTTATTGGTGGCCGGACCCATCCAAACCGGACGGTTTGCCCTATATCCGTAAAGACGGACTAAGAAATCCGGAATTGGATAAGCTCGACCGCAACAAACTGGGAGATATGTCGAAAGCAGTCACCACACTGGGACTTGCCTATTACTTCTCCGGTGATGAGAAATATGCGCAAAAAGCCGTAGACTTCCTGAATGTCTGGTTTCTGGATGCCAAGACAAAGATGAATCCGAACCTCACTTACGGACAAACCATCCCCGGAAAGAATAAAGGCATGGGACGTGGCGCAGGTATGATTGATATTTACTCATTCACAGAAATGATTGACGCCATGACATTGATGGAGAACTCGAAAGCATTTACTCCCAAAGTAAAGAAAGGGATGAAAGAATGGTTCACGCAACTAGTGGAATGGATGCAGACCAGTCCCGTAGCTGCCGAAGAACAGAGAGCAAAGAACAATCACGGTCTGGCTTATGACGTGCAACTGACAGCTTATGCTCTATATACAGGCAATCAAGATCTTGCAATGAAAACCATTCAGGAATTTCCCGAAAAGCGTTTGTTCGCGCAGATAGAACCGGACGGCAAGCAACCGTTGGAACTTGCACGCACCACCGCCCTAGGATATACCATCTTCAATCTGGGACATATGCTCGATATGTGTTCGATCGCCTCCACTTTGGGACAGGATATTTACACCGCCACCAGTCCGGACGGACGTTCCATTACGGCAGCACTGAAATTTCTGATTCCATATATCGGCAAACCACAGAGCGAATGGCCTTACCAACAAATCAAGGAATGGGACAAGAAACAGGAAGAAGCTTGCTGGATTCTTCGCCGTGCCTCCTTCTTTGATCCGAAAGCCGGATATGAAGCCATCGGCACTCAATTCCGCAAGACACCTGCCAACAAAAGAATTCATTTAATCTATAGTTTAGAATAAGAAACACTTAAAATACTAATCAGATGAAGAACAAATTTATTCATTACCCTTTGGTAATGGCATTGATGCTGTTATTCTGTGTTCCGTGCGTTACCGTCACTTATGCACAGTCGTTTACCGTCACCGGAACAGTGACCGACAGTCAGGGTGGAATCCCCGGAGCGAATGTGAAAGTAAAAGGTGGTACCGCAGGTACAATCACCAACATGGACGGTCAGTTTACGTTGAGTGTCCCCTCCTCCAAGTCTATCCTGGTGGTTTCATACATCGGATACATCCCACAGGAAGTTGCCATCAACGGTAAAAACAAATTGGATATTCACCTGCTGGAAGATACCAAGACACTGGATGAAGTGGTAGTCGTAGGTTATGGTGTGCAGAAAAAGTCCCACTTGACGGGATCTGTGTCCAAAATGGATATCAACAACCTGACAGATATTCCCGTGACCCAAGTAGACCAGTTATTACAGGGTAAAATTGCCGGTGTCAATATCCAGAACTCTACTTCCGAAGCGGGAGCCGCCCCACAAATCCGTGTGCGTGGTATGGGTTCTATCAGTGCCGACAGTTCTCCGTTGATTGTCATCGACGGCTACCCCACACCGGACGGTCTTTCCACACTCGATATGGCGGATATTTCTTCCATCGAAGTATTGAAAGATGCCGCTTCGGCAGCCATCTACGGTTCACGTGCCGCCAATGGCGTTATTTTGGTTACTACCAAGACAGGAAAAGCCAGTAAACCAAAATACAGCGTGAAAGCCTCCACTGGTTTGAAATGGGCTTATAAGTTACATCCCATCATGAGTTCACAGGATTATTGCAGCATGATCGGATATGAATCGGTATTGAAAAATAAAACAATGTCACAGACAGAGGAGGCTTTCGGCCTCATTGATAACTACACCGACTGGCAGAAAGAGGGATTGAACAGCAGTCCGCAGATTCACCAGGTGCAGCTCTCCGTATCGGGTGGCAAGAATGACATCACTTATTATATTTCGGGCAACTATGCACAGGAAGACGGTATCATGCTCAACAGCAACTATACCCGCCTGAACCTGCGTTCACGCATCACTGCCAAACTATCCAAACGGGTAGACTTCAGCTTGAATCTGGCACCGTCGTACACCAAGACAGAAACTCCTGCCACCAACTTCATGGATTTCTATCGTACGCCCTCTTTCATGCCTGTACGCCATACAGCCGCCACCTCCGCACTGACCGGCAAACCTATCGGTTCGTATGCACGAGGCAGCGACTTCAGCAATGTTACTTATACCCGTGAAGACGGAACCACTTTCACCCCGACCAGCAGTCCTTTCGGTTCGAGCAACAACAATCCGCGTTCACTGATGGATACGGAAGAACGTTTCCGCGAGGATTACAACCTGCAGGCGAATGCCTCTTTCAATGTCCAACTGATGAAAGGACTGGTATTCACCACTTCCAACGGTTTCTTTATCAAGTATCGCCAGAACAATCAATATCGCGATTATGCAGCGAAGAAAGATGAAGAATCAGCTATGGGTACTTATACCAACCGTCTGTATATCGACTTATTGAGCGAGAACACGTTGAACTATACCGGAAAGACAGGGAAGCATGACTACTCCGTACTGGCCGGCTACACAGCGCAGACTACTTCTGAAAGAACTGCCGGTATCGTCGGACTGGGCTTCCCCACCGACTATATCCATACATTGAATGCCGCAACATCTTTCGACCTTGACGGAACTTACACCCAGAAATACCGTACGGCAATGATGTCCCTATTGGCACGTGCCACATACAGTTATGATGAGAAATACCTGTTCTCTGCCAGTATCCGTACAGACGGAAGTTCTCTCTTCGCCGACGGGCATCAATGGGGCTACTTCCCCTCGGTATCTGTGGGATGGCGTGCTTCGGAAGAGTCTTTCCTGAAACAATTCGGTTGGCTGAACCTGCTGAAAGTCCGTGCCAGTTTCGGTGTGACGGGTAATAACAGTATTCCCGCCAATTCATTCTATGACCTGCTCTATCCCAACAACTATGCATTGGGAGAGGGAAACGGCAACCTGATCTCCGGACTCGCCAAAACTAGCGAAACCAAAGGTAACAACCGCATCACCTGGGAACAGACTTACGAATACAACGCCGGATTTGACTTGAGCATCCTGAACAACCGCATCAACCTGACAGTGGACGGATACTACTCCATCACCAAACAGTTATTATTCAAACAGCCGGTTCTTTCTTTCACCGGATTCAATAACTACTGGAATAATATCGGACGCATCCGCAACAGTGGTATTGAGATAGAACTGAACACTCATAATATCCGCACCAAGAATTTTGAATGGGAAAGCTCATTCAATATCTCTTCCAACTTCAACAAGTTACTGGAACTTTCGGGAGAAGAACGACTGATCTCTACGGGTGAACGTAACGAAACATATCTGGCACAGGTAGGCAAGAGAGCCATTTCTTTCTTCGGCTACAAGACAGACGGCATTTACAAAAGTCAGGAAGAGGTAGACGCTGTTCCCCACTTGGCCAGCGCCGTACCGGGCAGTCTCCGGATTGTAGATATCAACGATGACGGAGTGATTAATGACAAAGACCGTACAGAAATAGGCAACCCATTCCCGACAGCAACATGGGGATTCACCAATACACTGACCTGGAAAGGATTCGACCTTTACGTCATGATTCAGGGAGTTCACGGACTGGATGTATTCAACGGTGACGGTTACTTTACCGAAACCAAGAAGTTCAACCGCAACTACGTGAAAAACCGCTGGATCAGCGCAGACTACCCGGGTGACGGAAAAACTCCCTCTTTCGCAGCAAACGGCGGTGTCGCCTGGGAATTTACGGATTACCTGATCGAAGACGGCTCGTATGTGGCATTGCGCAACGTGACTTTAGGTTATAAGTTCAATAAGAAGCAATTGAAAAAGATCGGAATCAACTCACTCCGTCTCTATGCTTCAGGACAGAACCTGTTCTATATCTGGTCCAAGGACTACCGTGGTATTAATCCGGAAGCACGCAAGACGAGTGGTTCTTACAGTTCTCCCCTTATCAACGGTTACCAGTCCGGAGGGTTCCCCCTGCAATCGACAGTCACTTTCGGATTCGAACTTAATTTCTAACTCCTTAAAGACAAATAACAATGAAACTAAAACATACATTCATCGGTATTCTCTCGACCTGTGCGTTGGGACTCGCCTCCTGCGACTTGAACATCATGCCAGATTCTTACATAGCCGATATCAACTTCTATAAGAATGAAGCGGAAGTGAATACTGCTGTCATCGGCTGTTACGGAGGTATGCACAATCCGTTAAATATAGAATGGGCGCTGACGGAACTCCGCTCGGACAATACCCGCATGAACAGCACCCGTTCCAGTAATGACGCATTCATGCAACTGCTGGCACTGGACCTCGGAACAATGGACGCCAGCAACCCGAATATCCGTACTTACTGGGAGGCTACTTATCAGAACATCAATAACTGTAACTCAATACTGGTTCCCGAAGTGTTGAACGTAGTGGAGGACGAAAAGAAGCGTGCACAATTCGAGGGTGAAGCACTCTTTATCCGTGCTTATCATTACTTCAATCTGGTGCGTCTTTTCGGTCCCACCTTTCTGGTGACGGAAGAGATCAGTATCGAAGAATCATTAAGAAAAGACCGCAGTTCGGTACAGGCTACCTACTCACAAATCATCGACGACCTGAAACGTTCTGTCACGGACTTGCAGGATGTTACGTATAGTTCCAATGACTTGGGACGCGCCACGGTACTGGCAGCCAAGTCACTACTGGCAAAGGTTTATCTTACCCTCGGACAGTATGAAGATGCCAAACCGTTACTAAGCGATGTAGTGACTGTTAAAGGCGAAACGCTGAATGTCAAATATGCCGATGTGTTCGACACGACCAAAGAAATGAACGATGACATTATCTTCACTGTACGCTACAAAAGCGGCAGCCTGGGTATCGGTTCTCCGTTTGCCAATACATTTGCACCGCAGAACAGTGGCGCGAATGTAATCACCGGTAGCGGTGACGGTAAGAATTACCCGACGAAAGAAATATCCGCTGCTTACAGTAAAGAGGATTTAAGAAAGGACGTCAGCATGGCAGACAGTTATTATGATAAGAGCAAAGAGATGGAAGCACAGGTTGCTTATGTCAAGAAGTTCCTTTCAGAAGTATCTGTACGATACGATGCTGAAAATGACTGGCCCATTATCCGTTACGCAGATGTGCTGCTGATGTATGCGGAAGTATTGAACGAAGTAGACGGTCCTTCTGCCGGATTGAAATACCTGAATCTGGTACGTGAACGTGCCGGACTAAGCAAAATCGAGAGTAACGCTGTGACTACCCGTAACGTATTCCGTACCTATCTTGAGAAAGAACGTCGTTTGGAACTGGCTTTCGAAAATCAACGCTGGTTCGACCTCTTGCGTTGGGGCAAGGCCATAGAGGTGGTCAACAAGCATATTCAGGAAACGGAATGGGATTTCTATGCTGGCTATACCCAACAGATCAACAAGTTGCAGGATTACCAATTGATACTGCCGATTCCACAAAGCGTGATCGACAACAATCCGGGCGTCATCACACAGAACCCTAACTATTAATACTAAAAGACACTGAATCATGAAAAATAAATTCTATAGCCTATTCATCTTCTTCGTTCTCACTGCGCTGGCAGGTTGCAACGAAAAAGAATCGACTGATGTCACCGAACAGGGTGATCCTCAAATTATAGAGTTCACCCCGACGAGCGGTAAGTTCGGACAGGAAATCACTGTCAAAGGAGAATTCCTGCGCGATATACAAAAAGCAACGATTGGTGGCGTAGAAGCTACGATACGCTATAAGCTCTCTCAACAGGAGATTGTTATTGTAGTTCCCGCCAATGCCGGAAACGGGAAAATCGTTCTTAGTACGAAAGAAAAAAAGACGGAAAGTGAGCAGTCATTTACGATTGTATATCCGGTTCCCCAAGTGAAGAATGTTCCTGCCGGGGCGCACGTGGGAGATCAGATTGAAATACAAGGTGAGAATCTGGACATCGTGTCTAAAGTTTGTTTCGGCGATAAAGAGGCTTCCATCTCCTATCAGTCCGAAAGAGAAATTGTAGCAACCATTCCTTTCGTCATCACGGATACCGCTCCTATCTCCCTCTATTATCTTGACTCTACAGGAGAGCAGTTCACTCAACCGGAGGGTCCTGCTTTTGAGATCATCAAAGATATTCCGACCATTGACGCAATGGCAGAACGGGTGACCGAGGGAAGTCTGATTACCCTCAACGGAACTTTCCTGAATCTGATTGAAAGCATCCATTTCGGGGATGAAGTGAAAGTGACTAACTTCGTTGAGAAAACTGCCAACAGCATTGTATTCCGTGTTCCGGAATTGCCGGAGAGTGCTACTGTGGACGTTCTGGCCAAATATTATGAGGGAACAGGCAGTCTGACGCTACGGAATGACTGTTATGTATTTATTCCGAGAGTATTCAGCTATCCGAATCTGAAGATGGGCGCACACCGCAATGAAGATTTTGGTAATATGATTAACGGAACTACCGGACAGGTTTCCACCACTTGTATCCTGAAAGATGTTGATTCCCGTGCCCTGATTGATTTTGCAGCGGTACACAACAGTAATAATGACTTTGCATTGAACGGTCCGCAGAACATAAAGGCTAATTTGAGAAATTATTGGTGTAACGGTACTCCATTACCTCCATTGAAGAGTTCTTCTACGGAAGCTGAAGTCAACGAAAACTTTGGTGAGTTTACTTCTACTGTCACCAAACTTCTTGTACTTCAGGAAAGCAAAGGATATGGCGAACTGATTAGAAACATTAAAGAAGGAAACATCGAAGAAATATCTCCTACCGACGAGATTACCAAAGCATTATTCAATATTGACATGGATGCGGAAGGCTCCAACTCGGTACGCAGCCGTCAGAAAGCGGAAGCGGAGGATAAGGAAGCATCGAATATATACAAGGCAGGCAGTGTCGTTGTGTTCAAGAACCTGAAGAAGAATAAATTCGGTATTATGATTATCCGTTCTGTCAATGTAGACTTTGACGCTGTTAAGGCGACGAATGATGCCAATGCAACGATTACTTTCGACCTGTATTACCAACGTTACTAAAAAAGACGAAAGACAATGAAAAGACAATATAAATTTACCGCATTATCGGCAGTCCTGTTCTGCCTGATAGGTTTGTTGTACGGATGTACCCGTGACAATGAAATCATAATTCCGGAAACATCTGTCAATCCACCGGCTACGGATTATTCCGTAGCAATCGGTGACGAGGTTACCTTTACCGGACAGAATATGCATCTGATCTCTAAAGTGGCTTTTGACAATCAGGTGGTCAACATCACTACCGAGCCATCCAACCGTTCGCAAACCACACTGATAGTGGCGGTGCCCGATAATTTCGAAGTGACACAACATATCTCTGTCGTTGCCACTTACAATTCTGTACACAAACTGACTTTGAGTGATGCTTTCGAAGTGGTAGTGCCGGGTGTCACCACTGATGTGAGTTCTGCTACTATCGGAGATAAGATCACACTTACAGGAAAGAATATGCACCTGATTACTAAGGTAAACTTCGGAGATCAAGTGGTATCTTTCGATCCCAATCCGGACCGTTCGCATACTTCACTGATGGTAACTGTGCCCTCTACTTTCGATATAACTAAAAAGGTTCAGTTGAGCGTTACATATACTACCCATACCGTGAATGTATCTAATGATTTTGAAGTAATCGTGCCACCGGTTATTCCTACTGTCACCACTGTTCTGGAAGGAGAAGTGGGCACAGGAGCCACTATTACGCTGGCCGGAACCAATCTGAATATTATCAAGAAACTAATGGTAAACGGACAAGCATACGAGTTTACAGCTACCGCTACCAGTCTTTCTTTCAAAGCTCCCGAAGACATTACCGAAAATTTAGTAATCGACAATGTAGTATTAGTGTATGACAATGTGCTGGGGGATAATCAGGAACTATCTGTATCGGGAAGCGTAACAGTGAAACCGACACCTACCCTGCCATACATCCTTTGGGAAAATATCGAACTGGGAAGTCATGGAACGGAGAATGCTTTCTTTGATGTTACGAATGGACGGACGATGACTCCATGCGATGTAGTCGAACATAAGGAATGGGTTACTTTCGCAATGGATAATACTAGCGGTGCGCCCACAGCGCGTCTGTTGAATCCGGCCAATATCGGAACCAATCTTCTGAACAGTCAGTTTTGCAATGGTACAGCTTTAAATCTGAATGATTATGCCATCTGGAAAGAGCCTACGCAGACAACTCCGTTCAAGAAAGTCACGGATGACGCACTGATTGCCAAAGTGACAAATGGTGAAATCACCAATATTCGGGATGACATCGGAGATGTGAAAGCGTCTGATATCAAAACAAATACTCCGACTATTGCAGCAGGAGAAGTGTATTACTTCTATCATAAGGAGAAATTCGGATTGATTTGGGTGAAACAGCTGAATATTCAAACAGACAGAAAGCTGAATACCATCATTATGAATGTATATTACGAGAAATAGGCAATACAATAAAACGAGTACCCCAAAAGTTATATTATCCCATGAATCTACGAGCGAACTACTCCAAGAGAATCCGTTTGTCACTGGCTTTCAGTATTGTTGCAATGACTGTTTGCGCCCAGAGCATCTGGAATGCGGAACATTTGGAACAAGTGAAAAAGTCTCTCAATCAAGCCGCATACAGCGCCACTTATCAGAACTTACTAAAGCAGGCAGACAAGGCTTTGAACGCCCACTATCTTTCTGTTATGATGAAAGATAAAACGCCACCAAGCGGAGACAAACACGACTACTTGAGCCAGGCACGCTATTTCTGGCCGGACCCGACCAAGCCGGACGGTAAACCTTATATCAGCCGCGATGGTGTATCCAATCCGGAACTGGATAAACTGGACCGTAACCGCTTGGGAGAGATGGCAAATAATGTCACGACACTCGCACTTGCGTGGTATTTCAGTGGCAAAGAACAGTATGCACTGAAAGCAACCAAACAGATTCGTGTCTGGTTTCTGGATAAGAAAACCTGCATGAACCCACATCTGAAATATGCGCAGGTTGCGCCCGGACATAATAATGATCTTGGCCGTTGCTATGGTGTGATAGATACTTATTCGTTAGTGGAAATGCTGGATGCCGTTCAGCTTCTTGAAAAATCCCGTTCGTTCACCTCGAAAGATTCAGAGCAGCTAAAAAAATGGTTCGGGCAATTACTGGACTGGATTCTGACTAGCGAACAAGGAAAAGAAGAAGCCAGCCGCCCCAACAATCATAGTACTGCTTATGATGCACAAGCCATCGCATTTGCACTCTATACCGGCAATCATAAAGTAGCCGAACGGGTACTTCGGGAAGTTCCCGAGAAGCGGGTATTCAAACAGATTGAACCGGACGGCAAACAGCCCGAAGAATTACGCCGGACATTGGCTTTCGGATATTCAGAATTCAATCTGCAACATCTGATAGATATTGCGGCTATGGGAGAAAAAGCCCATATACCTGTTCTTTCTGTCAGCTCTGCCGACGGACGAAGCATTTACAAAGCTGCCGATTTTCTGAAGCCATATCTCGGTAAAGGAGTCAAAGAATGGCCTTACAAGCAAATCAGCGAATGGAACAGTAAACAACAGGAATTATGTAAAGACCTGTATCGACTGTATCTGCTCGATTCCACTCGCACCGATTATTTAAAGGCATATCAGCAGTTCCGGAAAAAGAACTCCAAAGAGCTTTTCAATCTTCTTTTCCTGAAAGAGAAAGATGCATTGTAAAAAAGGAGAATATACTCCGGAAGCTTACCCATCCAATCCGGTGGAATAGAGAAATAAAAAGCAAATAAAGCCTCAAAGACTTGACTTTCGCTTCCGAATATCGTATCTTTACAGAGTTAATGATAAAGTAGCTTCAATTAAACTACACGCAAAGGAGGGAATTGTGATTCCCTCCTTTCTTTTTATATATCAAAGGAAAAATCATATTCATAGAGGGGAAAGTTCCCCCCACCCCGGCTTTCCCTTCTGTTTTGCCCGGTATTCTTTCTCCTTCAACCCGGGGCATAGCGGTCTTCACCTTGCTTCTTACCGGAATTAGAGTGTGCGTTGCCATCTTTTAGAGGCTCTGTTTTCACCAAACAGACCGTCTGTTCAGGTAAAGCAGAGCCTCTATTGAAGTAAAACGTAATGTCTGTTTTCCCACTGTCTCTGCCAAGTTAATAATCAATAAAGTTGCTCTTGACAAAAAATAGCTTTATCTTTGGGGGGTTGTTAAAGCAGACACAATAGGTATATATTATGAGTGAAAAGATTATCAAATGGGGCTTTATTGGTTGCGGAGAAGTAACCAAGACAAAAAGTGGTCCCGCTTTCCAGAAAGTAGAACATTCGGAAGTCGTAGCCGTAATGAGTCGTGACGGTGCGAAGGCGAAAGCGTATGCCAAAGAGAGAGGAATCAAAAAATGGTATGACGATGCACAAGAACTGATCGATGATCCGGAAGTAAATGCTGTCTACATTGCCACTCCTCCTTCTTCACATGCTACGTATGCCATTATGTCCATGAAAGCAGGCAAACCTGCTTATATTGAGAAACCAATGGCTGTGACGTACGAAGAATGTACACGCATCAACCGCATATCCAATGAAACGGGAGTTCCTTGTTTCGTAGCTTACTATCGCCGTTATCTCCCCTATTTCCAGAAAGTAAAGGAATTGGTAGAGAACGGGACTATCGGTAATGTCATCAATGTGCAGATTCGTTTTGCCCAACCGCCACGCGATCTGGATTACAATCGCGATAATCTTCCCTGGCGTGTGCAGGCTGACATTGCCGGAGGTGGCTACTTCTATGACCTTGCTCCGCATCAGATTGATTTGTTGCAGGATATGTTCGGCTGCATCCTCGAAGCAAGTGGTTATAAGAGTAATCGGGGTGGACTTTATCCTGCTGAAGATACATTAAGCGCCTGTTTCCAATTTGATAACGGATTGGTTGGTAGCGGTTCCTGGTGTTTCGTAGCCCATGACTCTGCCCGCGAAGACCGTATTGAAATTATCGGTGACAAGGGAATGATTTGTTTCTCTGTTTTTACTTATGAACCTATAGGCTTACATACCGAAAAAGGACGGGAAGAAATCTGCATCGGTAACCCGGAACATGTGCAACAACCTCTCATTCAAGCAGTGGTAGATCACCTATTGGGTAAGTCCGTTTGCTCCTGTGACGGTGAAAGCGCAACGCTTACTAATTGGGTAATGGATAAAATTTTAGGCAAACTATAACCCCAAAAAGCAAAAAAAGTATCATTCTTCTCCGCAGTTTACCGATACTGTAAAAAAATTAATAGGGATATTCCATTGTATATTGTTAGTTTTTTCTATCTTTGTATAAAGAAGAGAAGGAAAAAATGAAACTAACAATATACTTTTTTGTACCATGACTAAAGAAGCCTTAATGAGGAAAGCAATCGAGCTTTCCAAAGAGAATGTTAAAAATGGTGGAGGTCCTTTCGGTGCTGTGATTGCCACGAAAGAGGGGGAAATAATTGCAACAGGAGTGAATCGTGTTACGGCATCTTGTGACCCAACTGCTCATGCCGAAGTGAGTGCAATACGTGCCGCAGCTGCCAAACTCGGTACTTTTAATCTTAGCGGATACGAAATCTATACTTCCTGCGAACCTTGTCCCATGTGTCTCGGTGCTATTTACTGGGCACGTTTGGATAAAATGTACTATGGAAACAATAAGACCGATGCCAAGAATATTGGCTTCGATGACTCTTTTATTTATGACGAACTGGAACTGAAGCCTGAAGACAGAAAGCTTCCTTCCGAAATCTTATTGCATAATGAAGCCCTTACTGCCTTCAAAGCTTGGGCGGCCAAAGAAGACAGAGTAGAATATTAAAAAACCTCTCACTATTATTAACCTATTAATTATCCCTCAAATGAAAAGAAAAAGCCTTTTATTTGTTATGGCATCAGTATGCCTGTTCAGTTGTCAACAACAAGACGAACTGCAAGCCCCCAGTAAAGAAGGTATCAACTTTCTTACTACTGTCGACAATGAAAGTATCACTGACGCTGTTACTCGTAGCAGCAGTACCCTGTCACTTCCTTTAAAAAGTAGTTTTTCAGCCGGAGATGTCATTTCAATGTCCGTTTCCGAGCAGGAATATCAGCCTTTTACCTTGGGAGTAGATAACCAAAATTGGAGCGAGACAGCTACAGATTCGGAAGCTGTAACTTTCTATGCTCATTATCCTGAATTGTCCGGTGATGTAACGACTAGATCCCTCTTTAGTCGCTACCGTGATATCAAAGGCGGTTTAGAATATTTGTTCGGCACAGCCCAAGCCCGCAAAGGTTCTAGCAATGTAGCCCTTACATTCAAGCGAATGACTGCGCCCGTTATTCTACTTGATGAAAAAGGCAACCCGTACGAAGGTAAAGCAATCGTTAAACTTTTCCTGAAGAACAAAGGTGTGCAGGATCTTTTCAACGGTAAAATCGAAGCTGACAAGAATGCAACCCCGGAATATATCAGTATCCGGAAAATTTCAGAAGGTATCCTGACTAACTTGATTCCACAAATAATCAAAGCTGGTGAGAAGATTGGTTCTGTAATCGTAGACGATAAGGAAGAACCTATCATTGCAGATCAGGATATTACCATAGAAGCCGGAAGTCCTGTTACGATGAGACTTTACGGAGGTCGCGGAATTATTGATGAACGGACTCCGTTACGCAGATAAAACAAAAGAATAACAGCGATACTAATAAAAATCCCCGGAACCGCTGTAGACACTCAGCATTCCAGGGATTTTTTACACACAAAAGTTATTATTGAAATTGAAAACTGTCTCTTTATTAGATTAGAAGCGCATACCTACGGTAAACAACACTTGGCTACGTGTATTCGTCACTTTCGTTGCTTCCGGTGAACCAATAACTGTATCACCACCATCTACAAGTCCATTCACAAACGGATAGAAATTTTCTTTATATGTAGAGTATTTATAAGCCAAATCAGCATAAAACATTGATCCGCGATAACCAATACCCAATGTATAATTACTCATTGATTTAGAGTTAGCAAAATCCGTGTCTGTCTGAATAGAGTTTATAGCCAAATCCTTGAAAGCATCCTGATGGAAAGCAGCCGTACTATAATTATATCCTGCCCTAAAAGCAAACTGTGGAATCACCTTATACTCCAAACCAAGACGAACCGTGCTAACCCCTTTCAACATAGATGTCGTACTATTTTCAAATTCATAAGCAGAAGAATTACCTTCGGTATCTTTAAATTTCATGGAAGAATAATCTTGATACTCATACTCTGCTCCCAAAGCCAAGCTCTTACCCACCGTATATCCTAAACTTACATTATAAGTCCAAGGAGTTTGAAAATCGAAAGGAAGAATCATATCCCCTTTTCCTGGAAGATTATCCCATGATTTTACGTCATACCCCTTTATTTCTCCAGTTACAACATCCATCACATCCGATATAACTTGTGCACTTGTCTTATAATCCAAACTATAAAATATTGGCGTGTGTATAGCTAGCCCAACCCGAAAAGGCGAATATTCAAAAGGACGAATAATAGCTCCCAACTTCACATCAAAGCCAGAACCCTTTATTCTATTCCAACTCTGCAAATTATATCCCTCATCATTTCCATAATCCTCATCATAAAAAGTATACTTATTATAATCTACAGAATAAGCACCTAGCGTCAACCCCAAATATACCCGATCATTAAAATTAAATGATACATTAAAATCATATTGATCAATTCCACCGCGTTCTTCCGAGCGAAAGTTTGCATACCCATTATCCAACATTCCTTCAAAATGTCCAGGAGAGATATAAAGAGGATTACCATTTATATCCTTATACTGTACCTCCTTCCCTTGTTCATCCTTATAGGTATAAGGAATATTGTTTACCCCTCCTGTCTTGTCATGTATTGTTATATCCCTAATCAGTCCAGCATCAGCGCCTAAAATAGATAGCCAACCAATACCATTATCCGTATAAGGCGAATCTCCCCATTTTTCAATGCCAGCTGCTTGAGATGCCATTAGATAAGTTTGGGAGTAAAGTCCCAAATTACCTTCCATGCGCATGTTATTATTAAATGATTTCGCTTTATGATAGTTAAAACCGAAATTCACAAAACGTAGCGGAGTTTCATTGCCAATCTTCGAAGAAAATACAAATCCGATGTTATTAAAATCTCCCTTAGTTAAATCGGAATTAAACTTCTTCCCCAAATACTGACTTTCATTTCCATAAAGAGAAAACCCAAATGAAGTCATTACATCACTACTGCGATAAAGGCCAATACCTGCCGGATTAGTCCCTATCGTAGATATGTCTCCTCCAAGAGCTCCCATAGCTCCACCCATACCCACAAATCGAGCAGTTCCATTTAAATCTTTTCCTGTTAGTTTGGCACCGTCATATATCGTTTGTGCCATTCCCCAAGGTGCTATCATCAACATCCCTAGAGCAATTAAAACACTTATCTTTTTCATTCTTGTAAAACCGTTTAATTAATACTTATCTTCTGGCACTGCCACTACGAGAGGATCCTCCACCTGATGATGACCTAGAAGAACCACCACTCGAATAACTGCCCCGAGAACTGCTACCACCTGACGAAGCTGGAGAATAACTACGTGAAGAAGAACGAGAAGTACCATAGGAAGAAGAACGGGTATTACTATTACTTGCTGGAGAATAACTACGCGGTGCTTCTGAACTACCGCGACTATAAGTTGATCTTGCACTACTGCTCCTAGTAGTGGTTCCGGACGAACGCGAATAACCAGAAGAACCAGTCGAACGGGAAGATGAGGAACTTCCGCTACTTCTAGTACTACTTGGACGAGAATAAGTAGCACTGCTACGACTACTTGAGCTACTGCGTTCACCTGAAGTCCGTGTGCCCACTACACGCCTGGAAGTAGTTCCTCTGCTATAAGTAGAACTTGAAGAACGAACAGAACTACCTTCAGAACGAACTGCAGAACCTCCACGAACTGAAGAGCCACTGGAACGAACAGCACTCGAACCATATTGACGAGACGAATTTCTGTAACTGCTTTGTCCGGAAGAACGACGATTCGTATAGGTAGGGCCTGTCCAATGACTGCTTCCACCTCCGCCCCAGCCCCAGCTAGGACCACCGTGCCAGTGGTGGTGATGTCCCCAATAACCGCCGCCATACCAGCCACCCCAGTAGCCGCCATACCAGCCGCCCCAATAACCCGGAGAATATCCCCAAGCGTAATAAGGACGATTCCATCCCCAGCCATAGTTCCATCCCCAGCCGTAAGAGCCATAACGCCAATCCCACCAGAGCGGATTACTGAATGTCGGGAATGCATAAGCATACATACCATCGGTATATACGTTCCAGTCCCATGAATTCGGACCGTAAACTACATCCCAATACAACGGACTGCTGATGCTGATAGCAAAACGCGGATTGCGGAAACGGATGATACGTTCAGCATATTCATAGTCGTCTTCCGTACCATTGAATTCACCTGTCACCCATTCTCCGTCCAAATCCGGATTAGATTTTTCTTTTATATATAAGGTATCATTATCCATTACGAATTCATTATCACGTGCATCGTAACGGCGGTTATATTCATCCACATCCCGTGTTCTTCCCTTACGGTCCTGAACCACTACTGTAGTACCCGGTGAAGTATAGATGTTGGTCACCTGTTTCTTCGGTTCCTTCTTAACCGGAGTTTCTTTCTTCTCCTGTTTGTCTTTTGAAGGAATGAAGTAAAGGTCGTCATCAACGCTTTGTGCCATCAAGCCTATCGGGAGGCACAAGGCAAATAGCAAGAAATAAACAATCTTTTTCATATCATCTCGGTTTATGTAATTACTTAAACTTATTCACATTACAAAGATAAGGAAGAGATTTTTCGTTCGAGGGAGATTTTCCCCAAAGGATAATAGGGAAATCCCTATTTCACTACTTTTATAGAGAAAAAGAGGTGTTTGATTCTATCGAAATACGTCTATTTAACTTATGATATCAAAGGTATGGTAAACTTCACATACGATATATACAAATCAAAGAAGTCCATTTGGAGCTTTTGTTGATAGCAACATATACTTCATTAAAAAACTTCGTCAAGACTTCGTTTTTGAGTATCTTTGCCCCATCATTATTCAGATAAAAAGAAAGATTATGAAATATTTTGAGTTTTCATTTCAGACACATCCTTGCACCGAAACGGTGAATGATGTATTGGCTGCTGTATTAGGCGAAGCCGGATTCGAAAGTTTTGTTGAAAGCAAAGGCGGATTGACTGCATACATCCAACAATCCTTATGTGACGAAACTGTTATAAAAAATGCGATAGATGAATTTCCTATACCCGACACAGAAATCACCTATACTTATATTGAAGCAGAAGACAAGGACTGGAACGAAGAATGGGAAAAGAATTTCTTCCAACCTATTATCATTGGCAACCGCTGTGTGATTCACAGTACTTTCCATCAGGATGTTCCCAAAGCGGAATATGACATTGTTATCAACCCGCAAATGGCTTTCGGCACCGGACACCACGAAACGACAAGCCTTATTATTGAAGAATTACTGGACAACGAACTGAATAATAAATCCCTGCTGGATATGGGTTGCGGAACTTCAATTCTTGCCATTCTGGCACGAATGCGAGGTGCACGTCCTTGCACGGCTATCGATATCGACGAATGGTGTGTACGCAACTCCATCGAAAATATCGGATTGAATCATGTAGATGACATTGTGGTTTCACAGGGAGATGCTTCGTCACTGACCGGAAAAGGACCTTTCGATGTCATCATTGCCAATATCAACCGGAATATATTACTGAATGATATGAAACAGTATGTTGCCTGTATGCATACTGATTCTGAAATCTATATGAGCGGATTTTATGTAGACGACATTGACTCCATCCGGGAAGAAGCCGGAAAAAACGGACTGACTTTTGTCCATTATAAAGAGAAAAATCGTTGGGCAGAGGTGAAGTTTATTTATAAAGGGGCAACCGAAAATCATGGTTGATATACGCTATTAATAAACACAAGACTCTTGATTGATATAAAAAAATAGTGACGCTATATGACAATGATACCGTCAGTATCCCAATCATATACCGTCACCATTTTTATTGGATAGCGTCACTATCTCGTAGAAGCGAGGAGATCAGGTTATTATGAACGAGGTCTTCACATAGTTGTTACGCGAACTCCTTCTTTATCTGTTGGCACCATTCCTTTATTTTCTCTTCTGCATGTTCAGACTGATTATCCAAATCAACAACCAGACCACACCATTGCCCGCCACGCAAAGCTTTGGAACGTTCGAAAGTGTAACCCTCGGAAGAAGTAAAGCCAACTAGCGTAGCTCCATCCTCTTCAAATACCTCTGCCAACAATCCGATGCCATCCGCAAAGTTTTCCGGATAACGTATCTGATCTCCTAACCCGAAGATTGCAACTTTCTTTCCTTTTAAATTCATTGTCCGTAACTCCGGCAACAATTCATCCCAATATGTAGGAAGTTCTCCGTCAAACCAAGTTGAAGCACCGACAATGAAACAGTCATAAGCCTCAAAGTCATTTTGCCAAGCCTGTTCAATAGGCACTGTTTCTATCTTTTCCTTACTAAATTCTTTCTGTATTTTCTCTGCCACCCAACTCGTTCTTTCAGCTTTGGTAGCATAAAATAAGCCTATCTTTTTCATAATCCACACTATTTAATATTCCAATAATTTCCGGGCAGCCTCGTATATCTTGGCCTCATCCGGCAGAATTTCCTTTTCCAGAATCGGATTAAAACCGACAGGAGTAAAAGTAGACCCCACACGCTGCACCGGTCCATCAAGATAACGGAACATTTCCCCACTAATCATAGCAGCAAGTTCCGCACCAAAACCGGAGAAAACTTTATCTTCATGAACGACCAATGCCTTGCTCGTTTTCTTGACCGATTCGAATATCGCCTCTTTATCCAACGGAATCAAGGAGCGAATATCAATGACTTCCACTTTCCAGCCACCTTCTTTTTCCAATCGTTCTGCTGCGTGCAGGCAAAAATGGGTGGTATTGCCATAGGTAATAATGCTCAAATCTGTTCCCTCACGACGAACACGTGCTTTCCCGAAAGGTACTTCAAAATCTTCCGGCACTACTGCTGCCGCTTCTACCGAATTATACAATGCTTTCGGTTCGAGGAACAGCGTAAAGCCTTTGGATCGCATACTGGTACGAAGTAATCCGGCAGCATCATCCGCAAAAGATGGGCAGACAATACGTGCCCCCGGTAAAGTGGTCAAAGCTCCCTCCAGGTTTTGAGAATGATACAAGCCTCCACCGATATAACCACCGGAAGCCAGACGCAGAGTTATATTCGGAGCAAATTTCCCATTGCTACGCCAGTACTCATGTGTACACTCCACGTATTGCTCTATGGCAGGCCAGAAATAATCGGCAAACTCCGCTCCCTCAATCACCACATGAATTTTAGGATCAAAACGACTCATTCCATTGGCAGTGCCTACAATATAATCTTCCGCAATCGGTGCACTGAATACACGGGCCTCGCCGAATTCTTGCTGCATACCTTTGGTTACATTAAACACGCCTCCTTTTTCCCTGTTTGCCACATCCTGCCCCCAAATAAAGGTATCGGGATTATGGCGGAATTCAGCTTTCAATGTTTCATTAATGGCATTGACCAGAAAAGTCTTCTCCCCTTCCGCCTCATGTGTACCGTCTTTATATTTCTGTGGCTGATAAGGCTCGGGCATTACAAAATCATAAATGCTTTTAGGATCGGGATCGGGAGCAGCCAAAGCCTTCCGGTTGGCAGCAGACAATTCTTTCTTTGCATCAGCTTCTATTTGTTGCAGTTCTTCCTCGGTCAGACGTTTATAACGCAGCAGCATCCGGCGGAACTTCATCAAGGGATCAGCATCTTTCACATATTCCAATTCATTCTCATCCCGATACAAGGTGTGTTTATCTGAATTGGAATGCGAACCGATCCGGACACAATTCGCTTGCACAATAACCGGATTACGGGTGCTGATAGCATATTCCCGTGCCTCGGTCATAGCATTCATCGAATCGAATACATCCTTTCCGTTGCAATAGATAATCTTCAAGTTCTTGAAGCCCGAGAAGTTCTCGGCCACTTTACGGTTGGCAGTCTGTTCCGATTTGGGTACAGAAATACCATACCCATTATCTTGTATTACAAAAATCACCGGAAGACGTTCGAGACTGGCACCATTGATAGCTTCGTAAACGAATCCTTCGGAAGTAGCCGACTCTCCGTGAGAAGTGATAGCCACGCCTTTATGTCCATAATATACCATTGCTCTGGCCACACCTGCTGCGTGAAGGTCGTGTGTGCCAGTAGCAGAGGAGATGTTTTCAATGTGCCATTCCGGTTTCGCGAAATGGTTCGACATATGACGTCCTCCGCTACCCGGGTCCGTCGCTTTGGAAATACCGTTCAAAATCACTTCTTCAGCGGTCATTCCGGCAGAAAGCACGGTTAACATATCCCGGTAGTATGGGAACAGGAAATCTTCACCGAGGGTGAATACCTGACCAACGGCAAGTTGAATACCATCATGTCCTGCATAGGGAGCATGATAAGACCACCCCAATGATTGCAACAGGTAAGACGGTGCCTTTTCGTCCAAGGCACGCCCCAATGTCATCAGATGATACCACTTTTTCAGGGTTTCTACATCTGTAGTCTTTATATCATATTTCTTTTTCATGAGTAATGAAGTTCTTAATGAATGAAACAATCAGTTATCAGCCTTTCCAATTTTCGAGATAGTCGGCTATAAAATGCAGGAAGTTACCTCCCAACATTCCGTCTACTACCCGATGATCGTAAGACAAAGACAAGTACATTTTATGCCGGATTGCAATCGTATCACCCTCCGGAGTTTCTACAACAGCAGGTTTCTTCTCAATATACCCTACTCCCAAGATAGCTACTTGCGGCTGATTAATGATTGGCGTACCGAACAGGCTCTTGAATGTACCAAAATTGGTTATCGTAAATGTGCCCCCATCAATATCTTCCGGCATTAATTTGTTATCCCTTGCTTTCAAGGCCAGAGAATCGATAGCAACAGCCAACCCGTTCAGATTCAGATGATCGGCATCATGTACCACAGGAACAATCAGGTTTCCATCATTCAAAGAGACGGCAATACCGACATTAATATGCTTTTTGAAAAGAATATTATATCCATCTACCGATACATTCACCTGTGGATAGGCAGCCAATGCTTTTGCCACGGCTTCTGTTATCACAGGCATATAAGTCAGTTTCACTCCTTCGCGACGAAAGAAAGCATCTTTATTCTTTTCACGCCAACGTACCAATTTGGTAACGTCTACTTCTACTACATTGGTCACGTGAGGAGATACTTTCTTAGACATAACCATGTGGTCGGCAATAATCCGGCGGACACGATCCATCTCTTTGACTTCGACTCCAGGCATTGCTACAGGAGCAGACGATTTAGATAAAGTGGCAGCCGGCTGGGCAGCAGCGGCAGATGTAGCCGGAGCAACCTTCGGACTTGCCTGTTCAGAAGAAACAGCAACTGATGGTTTGCTTGCGGCCGGAGCAGCAGATGCCGGCTTCGGTTCAACGCTACCTCCTCTTTTCTTCTTTTCAATATAATCTTTTATATCTTTCTTACTCAATCGCCCTTCATAACCGGTTCCTTGTATAGCATCCAGCTCTTCTTTCGGAATCTTAGCTTCCCGCGCCAACTGAATCACAACAGGAGAGTACCAACGTTCTTCCTCTGCAACAACAGGTTTCGATGCAGTATTCGCTGATTCGTTCTTAGCAGTTTCCGCTGACGATGGTGATGTTTCAGAAACATTTACCGGCTCCGTTCCAAAAGATTCTTCGCCATCCAAATCAATTATAGCGACTACGGTTCCTACAGCAACAGTATCACCTTCCTTATATAAAATCTCCACCACTTTTCCCGCTACGGGAGAAGGGATCTCCGCACTTACTTTAGCAGTATTCACTTCAAAAAGCACATCGTCTTCCTGAATCATGTCACCCACCTTTACAGACCAAGAGACGATGGTCCCTTCGGTTATACTCTCGCCCAACTTAGGCATTTTTATTTCGAATTTCGACATAGACAGTTAATTTATTATTAAACCTTGATATATTACAACAACGGGCTGAAATAGAAAGTTTTAAGTTAAGTAAATTTTAACCGGATACTGACAAAGCCAGTCCGGACATCAACGACTATATATCCACTCTTTCTGAATATATTTCTCTTTCCGGAGCTGATTGACAGCCTCTATTTCCTTCCCGTTAAAAGCACTGACAGATTGGAACTTACTGAAATACTGAAAAGCCTTCTCTTTAAAATCAGTTACAGTTCCCTCCGGCAAATGACTCCGAATATTAGTTACCTCACTCCGAACGGAAGGAACGGCATATACTGACGATAAAGTTTCATCATCAACCATCGGTTCCGGATTCAAAGCTTTATGCAATGCTGCCAGATCCGTATCATACAATAAAGTGCAATGATACAACACCCGATTCTTATGTACGCATTGCGCACTCCCTGATATTTTCAATCCATTCAAATAAATCCCCAATCGTTCATCTCCTTTTACCATCAGGCCTATAGAATTCAGGAAATCCAATGTCCGCTGCAAGTAAGTAACAAATTCCGGCAGACGGGGAACCGTTTCTATAAAAGTCAGATTGACATTACCCAAATCATGATACACCGCTCCCCCACCCGAAAAACGACGGGCAATATGTACTCGTTCCTGTTCCGCCCATTTCTTATCGACTTCCGACCGCAACCGCTGATGCTTACCTATTACCACAGAAGGAGTATCCTGCCAAAGCATGAAAATATCTTCATTTACCTGCTTCAACAGATATTCTTCTGCTGCCAAGTGAAAGTAAATATCAGTAAACGGACTATAGATACATCGAATCATAGATCAAGCGGAATAAGAGTTAAAACATAATTTCGTGATAAATCTCTCCGACCGTAGGATGCGGAAACACAGTCTTCTGGAATTCCTCCACCGTGTACCCTCTCTGAATAGCAATACCTGCTATCACAATAAGTTCTGATGCCGGATTTCCCAACATGTGACAACCGATAATCCTCCCGTCTTCATCCTGGATCAGCTTACAGAGTCCGTTTCCCTGTTCATTCTCCGCAACGAACCGTCCGGAATAAGCCATCGGTAATTTTGAAACACGGTAAGGAACTCCTGATTTTACCAGTTCTTCTTCCGTCTTTCCCACTCCCGCCACTTCAGGGTTGGTATAAACGACTCCCGGAACACAATCGTAATTCATCCGGTCTTCCACTCCTAAAATATGATTGATAGCGACTTCCGCTTCACGGATAGCGGTATGCGCCAATAAAGAATAGCCTGTAATATCACCACACGCATATACACGAGGATGCGAAGTCAACAGATGTTCGTCTACTTTCACTCCATTCCGATGCAGTTCTATATTCAGCTTGTCCAGTCCTACCTTGGATAGATTTGCCTTACGTCCTACACTAAGCAAGATCTTCTCCGCTTCAATAGTAGACGTCTTGCCTTCTTTTTCTATCACAACTCCATGAGGATTTACTTCCACCACTTTCGTATTCAAATAGAAAGTGACTCCACGTTTGGCATATTCGGCACGAAGCATACCGCTGGTTTCCTTATCCATCGCTCCCAGAGTCTCCGGCATCATTTCTACCACATGCACTTTCACACCCATACTGTTGAAAAAAGAAGCAAACTCCATCCCAATCACCCCGCCGCCAATAATGACCAGCGTCTTTGGAAGTTCCTTTATTTCCAATGCCTCCTTGGAAGTCCAATAACTGATTTCTGACAGTCCCGGTATAGGAGGAATCACTGTATCAGAGCCGGTACATACCAGCAAATATTTCACGGAATAGGTTTCTCCATCACAAATGATTTGTATTTTCCCATCTTTTTCTCCTTCTATCAGAGCTTCCTTTTCTACAATAGTCACTCCGTAAGAACTCACAGTCATCTTCACACCGCCCGTCAACATTTTTACTGTTTTATCTTTACGGCTCATAATCTTGGATAAATCGAACGAAGGAGATTCGGCAGAAACGCCATATTTGGAAGCATTCTTGATGCTATCCAGTATTTTAGCAGAATATAACAAAGTTTTAGTAGGAATACACCCCTCATTGAGACATACTCCACCCATTGCCTTTTTCTCAAAAAGAACGGCCTTTAATCCGTTGGCCCCTGCCCGTTCGGCAGCTGTGTACCCGGCCGGACCACCACCAATAATAGCTATATCAAAGTTCATAATCGTATCTTTTAAGTAATAATACGATTATAACAAATATGAGAAGAGATAAGTTGTAGGGAAAAGAAATACCCGTTACTTAATTGTCAGCTTTTTAAGTTCCTCTAACGAGCCATTGAATACATTCAAATCTACGTCTTCTTTAATACCGGGAACACTTCCCACATCCGTATGTTGCCAAAAGTGCCATTTTCCCTGATACCTTACAGAGTCCACATAATAATGGGCAATCCAATAAGGGTATGCATTGAAGATAGAGTCGTCCAGATAACGGGTTTTAAATTTATAAGAGGTATAAAGAATAGGCTTCACCCCATAATGAGATTCCACCCGGTCCAGCCAGCGTTTGATGCCTTGCTGTAATTCCTTTTTCTCTTTTCGTCCGGTCACTTCCACATCGAGAACCGGAGGCAGGTCGCCGGAATCCAGTTTTACCGTGCGAATAAAGAAGTCCGCCTGTTTCAAAGCATCCGTGCTCGGAATATAAAAATGATAAGCGCCACGGATAAATCCATGATTACGGGCATTGGCAAAGTTTGCCTCAAATGTAGTATCGTTATGATCTCCTCCTTCTGTTGCCTTCATAAAGACAAAATGCAAAGGAGTAGCCGTCTCTTTATTCTGCAACAGCTTCTTCCAATCAATCTTTCCCTGATAGTGAGAAATGTCAATACCATGAATATCATATCCGTCAGGGATGCAGACACCGTATTCCTTTAAGCCATGGCAAGGTTTCCATCGATAAGCATAAGGACGGATAAAGAAATAATAGAAAGCTGCGGAGAAACAACCGACAATCATCACTGCCAGCATATTACGGAGCCAGGTAGGCATCACAGTTCGATGCTTCACCTGTTCCTTTTTTGAGGTACGGGAAGTTTTGGAAGAAGAGGCCGTTCCCTTTCTTTTAGTGGTGGAAACAGTTCTTTTCTTCTGTACGGCAGACATCGGGTTGTTGCGTTGCGGCATTTACTTTAAACGATCAATATTTTTAGAGATAGGCACGGATTACACGGAATACACGGTTTATTAAGAAATAACTAAAAAACCGTGTTAATCCGCGTAATCCGTGCCTGAAAGAACCCTTCATTGCAGCTATTATTGCAACTATTACATTAACAACTGCTCTGAAGTGTATTTATTTAGCTTGTTCCAGTTGCAAAGTCTTAGTTGCCTGGTCGCAAACTTCTGTAGGACCGAAGTATTGGATCGGACCCGGATATACATAATCCGTTTCGATAGCCCAACGTTCGCGTTGTGAAGCAAATGCTTTGAAAGGAGCACCATCCAGTTTTACCAATGCTTTCTGGATAACCGGCTTCATTTCACCGTGACGACGTTCCATGTTCATCATCATGGTAATAGGCACACCACCAGCAATCCATTCAGCAGCAGGAGCTGTTGTGTTACGTACAGAAGACATATAACCAGTCTTACCGTTAGCAATCAACATAGAAGCCGTGTAACCCAAAGAGTAGCAATAGTCAGCGTCAAAGTTTGACGGAGCAGCACAACGTCCTTCATAACCGAAGAAGTGGTGTTGAGCAGCAAATTTACCAACATACTTGCCTTCTTCTTTCCATGCAGCCAACTTAGTAGCTACCATTTCAGACAACAGTTTTTCAGTTTCGATCAATGATACCTGAACGTTTCCGTGCGGGTCACGATCCAAAGTCAATTGACGGGCAACACCTTCCGGCAGACTAGCATAAATAGCAGAGTTTTCCGGAGAAAGTTTGCGGATGATATAATCACGTTGGTGAGATTTCTTAATCTGACCGAATTCTTCAGCATTAGCAGCCAGGAAGTCATTCAATTCAGCAATCAGACGTTTCATGGCAGGAATGAACTCTACCAATCCTTCCGGAATCAATACTGTACCGAAGTTGTGTCCTTGTGCTGCACGGTCTGCTACCACTTTAGCGATGTAAGTCACTACATCATCCAAAGACATATCTTTTGCTTCCACTTCTTCTGAAACGATACATACGTTAGGCTGTACCTGCAAAGCACATTCCAGTGCAATGTGAGAAGCCGAACGACCCATCAATTTGATGAAGTGCCAGTATTTACGTGCAGAGTTACAGTCACGTTGGATGTTACCGATTACTTCAGCATAAGTCTTACAAGCTGTATCGAAACCGAAAGAAGTTTCAATCATATCGTTCTTCAAGTCACCGTCGATTGTTTTCGGGCAACCGATTACCTGTACACCATACTTCTTAGCAGCATAGTATTCAGCCAATACGCAAGCATTTGTGTTAGAGTCGTCACCACCAATGATAACCAGTGCCTTGATACCCAATTCTTTGATGATTTCATAACCCTTTTCGAACTGGCTTTCAGCTTCCAGCTTCGTACGTCCGGAACCGATAATATCGAAACCACCCGTATTACGGTATTCGTCGATGATATCAGCAGTCAGTTCCATATAGTTGTGATCTACCAGACCACCAGGACCCAAAATAAAACCATATAATTTGTTTTCCGGATTCAATTTCTTGATACCGTCGAACAAACCGGAGATTACATTGTGTCCGCCC
This sequence comes from Bacteroides sp. D55t1_190419_B8, assembly GCF_015558905.1. Classification (NCBI taxonomy): domain Bacteria; kingdom Pseudomonadati; phylum Bacteroidota; class Bacteroidia; order Bacteroidales; family Bacteroidaceae; genus Bacteroides; species Bacteroides sp. D55t1_190419_B8. Next base: position 218,123 of record NZ_JADMOU010000004.1, on the reverse strand, counting down.
GGAGCCTGACCACCGGAAAGAATTACACCTACGTTCATAGCAGGAAGAGCAACAGCTTCACCGGCTTCGAATGTAATCAACGGCATTCCATACGTGTTCGGGAATAATGCTTTGATAGCTTCCTGATCGGCTACAGATTGAGTAGCAGCACCTGCTACAGCCTTAACAGCTCCTGATGCCAATGCTTTCGGAAGTTTGGGCTGGTAAGCAGCCCTTGCGATTTGCAATGCACTTTTAGTCATTTTCTTTAATTTTTTATTTAAAGGTGTTAGTAAGTTTCTTGTCAAACTTGAAAAGCGTTGCAAATTTCGCACTTTTTTCCGAATTATGAAAATTCTTCTTCTGTTGTTTTTAAGACAAAAGGAAGAAGAAAGAAAAATTAAGGCTATCTCCCGACGTGGGAGATAGCCTTTACGTTTTCTTCAGCGAGCTAATTTATAATATAATTCTAGGGATTCTGCTCCCAGCCTCCGCCAAGAGCCTTATAAAGTTGAACCACCGCAATCAACTCGTCACGAATGGCATTACTCAATCCGATTTGGGCATCAAAGTATCCACGTTGGGCATCCAATACGTCCAGATAGTTGATGACCCCATTGATGTACTGCAATTGTGCCAGGTCCATGTAGCTCTTGGCCGAACGTTCCAGATTGGCACGAAGTTCGTATACTTCCTTGATCTTGTTGAAGTTGACAATCGCGTTACGTGTTTCTTTGAAAGCTTCCAGTACGGATTTCTCATAACTATGTACTTCAGCCTCATAAGCGGCCTTCTTCGCTTTCAATGCCGCACGGTTCTTTCCCCAACCAAATATAGGAGTCAATAAAGCTCCTTCCATAATTGCGTAGGGAGATTTCAGGAGTTCCGACAAAGAAGTACTTTCACTACCGAAACCGCCTGTCAAGGCAAGACGCGGGAACATATTCGTATAGGCCACTCCCACTTTTGCATTGGCAGCAATCAGTTTCTGCTCTGCCTGACGAATATCGGGACGGCGTTCCAACAAAGTAGACGGTAATCCTACGGGAAGTGTTTCCGGAGAATTAAATTCCTGAAGCAAACGGGAACGGGCTATCTTATTAGGATATTCACCCGCAAGATAAGCAATATCGTTTTCTTTCAGAGAGATTTTACGTTCCAAGTCAGGAACCAGAGTGGCCGTACGTGCCAACTCCACTTGTGCCTGTCGATAGGAAGTCTCGGAGGTCAATCCACCGGCAAACCGGATACGTGCCAGACGTACCCCTTCTTCACGGGCTTTCAACGTCTGTTTGACAATATCAAGCTCTGTATCCAAAGCTACCAGTTCATAGTAAGCCTGCGCCACTTCAGCCACAATCGTCATCTGCAATGCACGTTGCGCCTCAATAGATTGCAGATACTCGGCAATGCTAGCCGAACGTGCCCAACGTAGATTTCCCCACAGATCGAGTTCCCATGAAACAAGAAATTGTGCTTCAAAGGTATCTGATCTCTTGAAAGCGTCTCCTCCATGATTCTCAAGTTCACGTTCCCCTGTCACTTTTCCTTTAATGTCCGGAAGCAATGCCGCCGTAGAAATTCGTTTCTGTGCAGCCATTTCTTTCACACGGGCAGCAGCAATCAGCATATCTTTATTATGATCCAATGCACGCTCTATCAGACTTCTCAATGTAGCATCCGTATAAATATCCCTCCAGTCCTGAGCACCGAAGCTGACCGAATCCTGTGATCTTTCCAAGCTGTCGGGTAAATGAAGATCAGGACGGACATAGCTTTTCCCTACCTTGCAGGAAGTCAGTACTCCGGCAAGTAACAGAATAGCAATATATAGTTTCTTTCGTTTCATTATTTCTTATGTTTTAAGATTTTCGACTTTGTTTTATACACCATCACAAAGAAGAACGGCACAAGAATGATACCAAATACGATGGCAAATATCATTCCGAAAAATACACCTGTACCGATTGCCTGCCGGCTTGCCGAACCCGGACCACTTGCCAGTACCATCGGAAGCATACCGAGCACAAAGGCAAGAGAGGTCATCAGAATCGGACGGAAACGCAATTTGGCTGCGTATATGGCCGACTGCACCAAGTCTTCACCTTTATCTACCTGCACCTTTGCGAACTCTACAATCAAAATTGCATTCTTAGCGGCAAGTCCGACCAACATAACCAAGCCAATCTGGAAATAAACATCGTTTTCCAATCCGCAAACCCAGACTCCCAAATAGGCTCCCAAAGCAGCCACAGGTAAAGAAAGCAATACGGCAATAGGCACTGTCCAACTTTCGTATTGTGCGGCAAGGAAAAGGAAAACGAACAAGAATACCAGTGCCATCACCATACCTGTCTGACCTCCCGCCTGCTTCTCCTGATAGGAAAGACCGCTCCATTCCAGACCGATATTATCGGGGAGATGATCTTTGGCAATCTGTTCCATGATCTCCATCGCCTGTCCGGAACTATATCCTTGCGCAGCTGCTCCACGAATAACGGCCGTAGTAAACATATTGAAACGTTTGATACTTCCCGGTCCTGTGGTATATGATGCATTTCCCAGAGAAGTCAACGGTACCATCGCTCCATTGGAGGCTTTTACGAAAAATAAATTAATATTGTCTTTATGTTCCCGGTAAGGAGCTTCCGCCTGAATATAAACCTTATATATACGGTTGAACATATTAAAGTCGTTCACATACACCGAACCGGTATAAGCCTTCATGGTAGAAAACACATCAGCCAAAGGCACACCCAGCATCTTCACTTTATCTCGATCCACATCAAAATAGAGTTGTGGGATTTCCGATTGCAAAGAAGATGACAAGCCGGCCAGCTCTTTACGTTTGGATGCATAGTACATTAATGTATCTGCTGCGTCTACCAAATTATCAAAGGTGGCTTCTCCGCGAGCTTCCAGCTGCATCTCAAAACCTCCCGAACTACCCAGTCCCGGAATCACCGGAGGGGTGGACAGATAGACTTTACATTCCGGATATTCCTGAAGATGTTTTTCCACCGTATGCATGATTTTCTCAATAGTAGTACTCTTCCGTTCTTCCCAAGGTTTCAGGATCACCGTCAGTTCAGCACGTCCCTGGTTACTTCCGACACGCGGACTACTTCCCGTTACATTCTGTATATACTCAATGTACGGGTTCTTTTCCAGATAAGCAATGGCACGCTCTGTCACGATACGGGTACGTTCCAGAGTAGCTCCTTCCGGTAGTTCCAATTCAATCTTGAAATATCCCTGATCTTCTACAGGTAAGAAACTGGTCGGAATAATACGATGAATCAACATGATAGCAATCAACACCATACCAAAAGCACTCAAAACTCGACGAGGATGCTTGATTGTACGAGTTACGGCAGCTACATACTTATTACTACCGATACCCAGCCATTCATTAATCTTCCGGAAAACGATATTCTTTTTCTTCCCGCTATCCGGTTTCAGAATCAGCGAACACATCACTGGACTCAATGTCAGAGCCACTACCGTAGAAATAAGTACGGACACTACAATTGTCACCGTAAACTGGCGATACAACTGTCCTGTAATCCCACTTAAAAAGCTAACCGGGACGAACACAGCCGCCAATACCAGTGAAGTGGCAATCAAAGCACTGGAAAGTCCGTTCATCGCTTTTTTCGTAGCTTCATAAGGGCTTAGGTGCTCCGTTTCCATGATATGTTCTACACCTTCCACCACCACAATCGCATCATCCACCACAATACCGATGGCAAGGATCAATCCGAGCAATGTCAGGATATTCAGTGAGAAACCGAAAATCAGCATGAATCCGAAAGTACCGATCAATGAAATAGGTACCGCCACTACCGGAATCAACGTTGCACGCCAGCTCTGCAAGGATAGATAAACCACCAGAACCACCAAAACCAACGCTTCAAACAACGTCTTATATACTTCATGAATAGATTCGGAAATATAGGTCGTCATATCGAACGGAATCTCATAGCTCAATCCCTCCGGGAAGTTCTTGCTAATCTCATCCATCGCCTCTTTTACTCTCTCGGCCACTTCCATCGCATTGGCACCCGGTAACATATAAATACCAAGCACGGCAGCATTCTCACCGTTAATACCACTCTCTGTATTGTAGGAAGAAGCTTCCAGCGATACACGTGCCACATCTTTCAATCGAATGATAGAACCATTCGCATTAGCACGCACTACGATATCTTCAAATTGTCCTACAGTGGAAAGACGTCCCTGTGTCGTGATAGGAATCGTGATATCCAATCCCTGTACAGGCTGTTGTCCCAGCACCCCCGCTGCCGATTCACGATTCTGATCTTTCAATGCATTCTGCAAATCCTGTACGGTCAGTCCGAAGTTTGCCAGCTTATCCGGCTGCGCCCATATCTGCATGGCATAATAACGGCTACCGATATTGGATACACGCCCCACTCCGGGAATACGGCGAATCACATCGAGCACATTGATAGTAGCAAAGTTACTCAAGTAAATCTCATCGAACTTTGGGTCAGTAGAAGTCAGACAAAGCGTCATCAACTGACTGGGAGCCTGTTTCTCTACCGAAATACCATTCTGAATCACTTCCGCCGGCAAACGGGATTCTGCCAGTTTCACACGGTTCTGAATCTCAACAGCTGCCAAATCCGGATCAGCAGATACATCAAAAGTAACTGTTGCCGAAAAGCCTCCGGAGTTAGAACTATTTGATTCCATATAAAGCATCCCCGGAGTACCATTGATTTCCTGCTCAATCGGAGTAGCCACTGCCTGTGATACAGTAAGTGCACTCGCACCCGGATAGGAAGCACTGATCTTCACTACCGGAGGGGTAATCTGCGGGTATTGATCCACCGGAAGCATCGTCAGACCGATAATACCGACAATCACAATCACGATGGAGATTACAGCCGAAAAGACCGGCCTATCTATAAAAAAAGTAACTTTCATCGTTTATTCTCCTTTCGCATTATCCTTCATTCCGGTAACATTTTCTTTCGCCCCGACCACTTCATTTTTTGTCGCAGTTATACTATCCTGGGCCTCTGCATCCGATTGGCTCACCCGTACTTTCATACCTGGAGTCAACTTATGGAATCCTTCCACAACAACCATTTCTCCTTCTGCCAATCCTCTTTCTACCACCACATTATTCCCGACTTCCGGTCCTAATTCAATAAAACGTTTCTCTACAGCATTATCCTTACGCATGGTATAAATATATGCTCCACCCTTTTCGATGGTAACGGCTTTCATCGGAACAACGAGTGCTCCTTCACGAACATCCAGCAACAATTTCACCTTTGTAAACTGCCCCGGCAATAATACCTGTTTCGGATTAGGCATTTCTGCACGTACGGAGAAAGTACCGGTTTGAGGGTCCACCTGCGGTTCGGCAAAATCCACGTATCCTTTGAATGGATAAACCGTGTTATCCGCCAATGTAATGGTAATATTGGGCTGCCAGGAACGGGTAGAGTCCTGTTGTCCCAAATTAATATTTCTTTCTTTACTCTTCAGATAATCGAGTGCTGTCATACTAAAATCAACCAACACCGTATCACTCTTCACAATAGTAGCAAGCAACGATTTTCCCCCGGGTCCTACTAACGTACCCAAATCCACATTTCTTTCACTAATGTGCCCCGACAAAGGCGAACGGACAATGGTATAGCCCAACTCCAGTTCAGCCTGTGCCAGATCCGCCTCACTCATGGCTACCGTTGCCTCGGCACTTTCATAAGCAGCTTCCGCATTATCCAAATCCAACTGGCTTGCAGCATTCTGCTCAAACAACGGACGGATACGTTTTAAATCACGCTCCGCCTTCAAAGCCTGCGCTTCGTCTTTTTTCAACTGCGCCCTGGCCTTATCAGCTTTGGCACGATACTGGTCCTGATTAATGACAAACAAAACCTGATTCTTATTGACATATGTCCCCTCGGCAAAAAGCATATTTTCCAGATAGCCTTCCACCCGGGCACGGACTTCGACGAACTGCTGGGCGCGAATACGCCCTACATATTCCCCGTATATCTCTACATCATCTTTCACTACCGGTTCCACAATGACTGTCGGCATTTCCGGTGCAGCCTTCTGAGGTCGGGTCAGTATCCAATATACACCCAACACAACTACCGCACAGATTATAGCAGCAATGGTTCTCTTTCTCCTCAGTTTCAACTCATGTTTCGAAAAGAATAATCTCATATCGAATCTTATTATTTAATTTAACTTATGTTTGTTCTTTACTCCTATATGCAATTCACATACCAAAAATGCGTCGCAGACATTATTAACTTACAATCAAAGCATTACAAATTCTTCTTCTTTTTGCAAAAGTGTGGAAATCCGCTGTATTGTGTAGAAATTATCCACATTTCCGACTTTTGGAACATTTTTTTTAATTCCCATTTCAACAACTAAACAAATTATGCTCTACATTTGTATTATATTAAACATCAACACTAGACCATGTCCTAATGAAAAAACAAATCTTTTCAACATTAGTTTTATCAATTGGCTTATTATTGCCTTTTTCTTTGCATTCTCAGGAGCAAAGAAAAAAAGTAGGTGTCGTACTGAGCGGCGGGGGTGCCAAAGGAATGGCACACATCAAAGCACTGCAAGTGATCGAAGAAGCCGGCATTCCTATCGACTATATAGCCGGTACCAGTATGGGAGCTATCGTAGGTGGTCTTTATGCCATCGGCTATACTCCGGAACAATTGGACAGTATGGTACGGAAGCAAGATTGGACGTTCCTGTTGAGTGACCGTATCAAAAGAAGCGCCATGTCATTAACAGATCGTGAGCGATCTGAAAAATATACAGTCTCTATCCCTTTCACCAAAACTCCCAAAGATGCCGCTACCGGAGGAATCATGAAAGGAGAGAATCTGGCCAATCTGTTTTCAGACCTTACCGTGGGATATCATGATTCTATCAATTTTAATAAACTTCCCATTCCTTTTGCCTGTGTGGCTGCCAATGTTGTCAACGGAGAGCAAATCGTATTCCATGACGGAATACTTTCTACTGCCATGCGCGCCAGTATGGCCATCCCCGGTGTATTTACTCCGGTACGGCAAGACAGCATGGTGTTAGTGGACGGTGGTATTGTAAACAACTATCCGGCGGATGTAGTGAAAGCAATGGGGGCTGATATTATTATCGGAGTAGACGTGCAAAACGCTCTCAAAAAGGCCGACAAGCTCAATAGCGTCCCCGACATTCTGGGACAGATTGTAGACATTACCTGTCAGTCTAATCATGAAAAGAATGTAGACCTCACAGATACTTATATCCGTGTCAATGTAGAGGGATATTCATCCGCCAGTTTTACTCCGACTGCTATTGATAGCTTGATGCGAAGAGGTGAAGAAGCGGCAAGAGACCAATGGGATTCGTTGCTTGCCTTAAAAAAGAAAATAGGAATAGCCGAGGATTATACTCCCAAACAACACGGCCCTTATTCTTCCCTATCCAATGCACGTACTGTTTATGTGACCGACATTTCATTTTCGGGTGTAGAAGTGGATGACAAAAAATGGCTGATGAAGAAATGCAATTTGAAAGAAAACAGTAATATCTCCACTCTACAAATAGAACAGGCCTTGTATCAGTTACGCGGTAGCCAATCCTACTCAAGTGCCAGTTATACATTGAAAGAGACACCTGAAGGCTATCATCTCAACTTCCTGTTGCAAGAAAAATATGAAAGAAGAATCAATTTGGGCATCCGTTTCGACTCGGAAGAGATCGCATCGTTGTTGGTCAATGCAACGGCAGACCTCAAAACTCATATTCCTTCCCGGTTGGCTCTTACCGGTCGGTTGGGTAAACGATATGCCGCCCGCATAGACTACACGTTGGAACCCATGCAACAACGTAATTTCAACTTCTCGTATATGTTCCAATACAACGATATCAATATTTACGAAGAAGGTGACCGTGCCTATAATACAACTTACAAATATCATCTGGCCGAATTCGGTTTCTCTGATGTATGGTACAAGAATTTCCGTTTCGGACTCGGTCTTCGTTTTGAATATTACAAATACAAGGATTTCCTGTTTAAGAAACCTGAAATCTCCGACCTGAAAGTAGAATCGGAACATTTTCTAAGTTATTTTGCCCAAGTACAATATAATACCTATGATAAAGGACGTTTCCCTTCTAAAGGAAGTGACTTCAGAGCTGCCTATTCGCTCTATACGGATAATATGGCACAATACAACGAACATGCTCCATTTTCAGCACTGAATGCTTCGTGGGCAAGTGTCATTCCAGTGACCCGCCGCTTCTCTGTCATTCCTTCCATTTATGGACGTATCCTGATCGGAAGGGATTTTCCTTATCCATTACAAAATGCTATTGGCGGTGATGTCCCCGGTTTCTATATTCCACAGCAATTACCTTTTGCCGGGGTTACCAATCTGGAATTAATGGATAACACCATTATGATCGCCTCTATTAAATTCAGACAACGGATGGGAGCCATTCATTATCTCACATTGACAGGTAACTACGGGCTAACGGATAGTAATTTCTTCGATATATTGAAAGGGAAGCAATTGTTCGGTGTTAGCGCAGGTTATGGTATGGATAGCATCTTCGGACCATTGGAAATATCATTAGGATATTCTAATCAGACAGATAAAGGAAGTTGCTTTGTGAATTTAGGATATTATTTCTAATGGATTACAGTATTTCCAAAAAGCAAAAGAGGAGACCGCTTCACAGTGACCTCCTCCCTCTATACTCTATATGAATATGCTAAAAAGGGTTTATTGAAAAAAAGAAGCATATTCAAAAGGTTTTTATTAAAAAATATTACATAGCGATTCAATGAATCGCTTTAAAATCATATCAACAATCTTCACAGACAGTTGATATGTATGGGAAATATGTATCAAATTATATTTTGGTACATGGATCAATTTACATGCTACCACCTTTACCACCACTATGTGTCGGGTTATAAGTTACCGTCTTATATTGCTGGTCAGCACCTGTATAACGTTTTGCAGAGATAGATATCGTTTTTGTCTGCCCGTTATAGATGACTGTTGTAGTCAATGTAGTTGTACGAGTCTTGGCATAACAAGCATAATCCATCGTAGTATAGCCATTTACATTTACCGTATTATATATACGTTCGGTAGTAGTGATTCCTGATGTTGAACCCATCAACGAATACATGCGAGTTCTGAGATAAGCCGCCATTGCATTTATTGTCGTTTGGTCACTGGTACCTAAGGCATTTTTTATAGCCGTAACCATTCCCTCTACGCCACCGACATAATCCCAGCCGGCCTTTTCGGAATATTTCAACACGATACCTGTCACCGCTTTCGCATTCTCGCTATTATCATGACTTGTCTGTCCCAAAACTTCGCTTTTCTGAATTTCCTCTTTGCTAATAGTGCTAGACACTTTGTTTTCTATTGCATAAGCAGAAAAGTGCTTAACCGGAGCTGTATAACTACCACTTTCGTTCAAAGTAACTGCTACATTTTGTCCCCCGTCTTTCTCCACTTCCCATTGTCCTGATTGCGGATTCAGATAAGTCAGTTGCATACTACTCTTCGGGAAAGTTATACCCGGAATAGGGTTCGGAATAGATATGTTGACAGCCTCTTTGAATTTTAATCCTGTCGGTTCAAAATGAGCTGCTGCCAAAGGAATGCTCTTTTCTACAGCCTTTCCTTCTTCAGCAGGTTTAACCTCGGTAGTAACCTTTTCGGGAGCAGGAACAAACGTAGTGACACTGATATCAACTTTATTGTTTTCCACAATTCCTGTATTCTGCCCTTCTGCTTCAATAGCCCCTGCCGGAATCTCTATGGACACTTTCGCCAAGGGTACATCTTCTACAACCTTATCCGGTGTAACCTGTCCCAAATCCTCTGAAGTTGCCGGAATTTCTGTATTTGATGTACTTTTATCTTCCACAACAGTTGCTTCCTGTGCGTCCAGTTTGACTTCTTCTTTCGGACTTTCCCCAGTTAGAGCTAAAGCCACAGTTATCACACTACGGTTCTCCGTATTGTCTGCTATTGTCACAGAAGTCTTTTGAGAGAGATAACCGGTATGAGTAACGGCAATCTCATAAATACCTGTGGCGCTTTCGGTAACAGAGAACTTACCATTGGAGTCCGTTGTACAATTTTTACTTCCTACTTTCACAGTCACCCCACTCATTCCTGCGCCTTTTGAAGTTACTGTACCCATAATGTAATACTCCACTATCGGTTTCGGAGTTTCAATTACTTCCCCCTCTGCCGGTTTCGGATCGTCATCATCATCATGACATGCAACTGTCGCAAAAGACAACACACCCAAGGCTATCGCCATGGCACCCACATAAAACCATTTTACACTTTTCATAATGTTTTAATTTTGTTAAAAATACTAGTTCAAATATCAATCATGATTCATTTCTCACTCGTTCTAATCAAATAATAACGGATATAATCCGGCTGCCAGAAACGTGAGTTCTCAGCAGACTTAGGTTCTATACTATAACTTTCGCCCAACGAACGGTGGGCATATTCATTTCCGCTACGCATATCATACTGAAAAGCAAAATATTCGGGAAGCATCACCCGCAGCGTATATCGCCTGCGTTTCTTCCCCGGTAACGGAATAGAGAAGTTAAATCCCGCATTTGTTGTTCCATCTGTGTACATGCCATATATACCTACAATATATTCACCGAAATAACGTGAAAGGGTTCCACGTACTCCATAATCTCCATAAATAAAACGAGCTCCTTCTACTTTCACCAGAGTATTCACTTCCGGTACGTAATATCCTACACTAAGCTGTCCATTAACTCTTCCCCACTTACTCATTTTCCATTCACTACCATAGAAATGGGAAGAACCGGTAATTCCTCCGCCACCTTCTACCGTCCACCGACCATTCGCAGAAAAATAGCCGATTCCTGCAGCAAGTCCCTGACGATCATTAGAAAAGCTACCACCAGCAAGGTATCCTTTCCAATGATTAGCCAAGCGAAAATCCTGATGCAAAGTCATGAATCCCAAGCGAACACAGTCCCACTTACCATCTTCATTACTCACAATAGGCAAAGAAACCTGCATCCGCAGCGAAGCTCCCTTCCATAATTGCATTTCTAAAGCAGGCTGTAATTCCAAAGCCGCTTTATACAACTTATAAGTTACATTGTTGACTAACATTACACTGGGATATACTACCAAATCCACTTTACCGAAAGAATTTTCTTTCCGTTTTATACCTTTCAAGCGATTCACGGCAGTTCTGGTAGAAGTTGTCATCCCCATATTACGATACACTTCGCCCAACGAACATTCACCAGACTGATATTTTTGAATCAATTCCACAGGAATAGTTATGCATAATTGCGGTAAGGCATTATCTAATATAAGCAACTGCAAAGTCGGTATCTCCGGTATAGCAGCCAAATGGCGTATGGCAATACCTATTCCATTATAAATACCTCTATAGGTAGAGGTCTCAAAAGCGGCAGTTATCGTGTCTTTTTTCTCCACAACCGAAATATTCTTCATTTTCAATTCTTTCAGGGTATCACTCACACGAAGTAGCTGTGCCTGCAACAAAGAAATACCACAGAGAAAAACGGCTGCTATACTAACGATCCTTTTCATCTTTATTTTAATGTATTAATGTACATTCATACCGCAGACCAGCGGAAACACATGTAAATTCACGAGTAAACACATTGACGGACAAATGCTTCCAAAAGCGCATGGCAGCACCCAGATTCCATCCACGCGTATCATATTCAGCCATCAACTTTAACTCCTTGCAAAAAGAAGGCGTGTAGCGGACACCTCCGAAAGGCCCCTTATTATATACCCGGCAATCGCCCTGATGAATATACCAACCTGCCGTCACAGCCAATTGATCCCCCGAACGGAATCCGATAGTCTTTGTTAATACACCATAATAAGCTCCCCAATATGGCGTCTTCTTTTCCGTCAAGAGATCGTCTCCACCAACCACAACAGCCGGGAAATAACGACTTTCCTTTATCGGACGAATACGAATCGTATTAGAACGGTCTTGATTATGATAACCGGTTCTACCCGTAGCTGTTGTCATTTTGAGCAATGTCATCCGATAAGTGAATTCGATAAAAGAAAAAAGAGTCATATCTACAAAATAGTTCATGGTAGGGAAACTGAAAACCGAAGGAGTAAGCTGTTCAGGTAAAAAATTAACTCCACCTATAAATGTTCCGGCCTCTTGCATTTCAGCGGTAGGTATCATCAACTGCCCCGTTGTTCCTATAGAATATTGAGCATGAACCAGACTGGTGGTCATCGAAATGAGAATCAAAAATAGAATACTACCTTTCAATGAAATAAATGACTTATTCCTAAAAGTTGTTTTAGTTTGCTTCATCTTTATTTGTATATTATACTTTTAAATAGAGATATTCTCAAAACCATTGATTAATCTACTATTTTTACCTTATATAATTCCGTTACTTCTTAGGTAACAGTAAACACACAATCGAGAACAACCGGAATGAAAGCAGAGAAAAACATCGACAATTACAGTAATAGAAGAGTTTTGGCCTTTAGCGAAGGGGGAAATTCTTTTTTTAACAGGACATATAAATCATAGGGCATGAAGATAAGATTATTTCATGTTCGGATTTTTTTTTGCCATATATATCAGATAAAACGAAAAAAATGAGATTATATTTGTTTGCTATCTATATTTTTGTTTATCTTTGCGTCGTATTAGAATCCGTTACCTAAGAAGTAACAGACATAATTAAATATTGATTATTAGAGTTTTGTCTATATATCACCTGCTAACATTGCAATTTCTAACGTAAGATAAATTCTTTCTATTAACTTCTGTACGTTCTCTTAATCCAAAGCCTTTCAGATATATTTGTGTGGTTTTAATAGATTTGTGTCCCAACGATTCACTAATCATTTCAATCGGAACTCCGCGATATTTAGCGGTAGTAGCCCACGAATGTCGGAAGGTATATGAAGTGACGGGGGAATTCAGGTGTAGTGCCCTAGCCAAATCCTTCAAACAATTATTAAAACTCCGAAGAGCAGATTGATATTCCCTATATGCTCTTTCATCTTTCCGTTTCTTATCGCCATGTAAAATATTGAATAAATAGTCGGGACAATCAGGGACAGCGGGTTTATTGCTTCGAAGCTGATCAATCATCTCCTTTGCGCTATCCAAAATTTCCAAGCTCATAGGTGTTTTAGTCTTGATACGGTTATATTGAAGCACATTCTGGTTCAAAGCTGATTTCTCTAAATGCGCCAAATCCGCGAATGACATCCCACAAAACTGAAACATCAGAGCAGCAATCGTCTGTGTACGGCGCAAGCGTTCGGACTTCGGATCTTCATACAGAAGTTTATGCAATTCGAGCACAGGCAATGCTTTCTTTTGCCGGATATCTACACCTGTATAGACGTCATGAAACAACCGGGGCACATAAGGAGCTCTTCCCGCTTCCACTCCCCTATTGTAGATGCTACGCAACATACGCATATAGGTAGAAATCGTATTGAGCTTCAATCCTGACTCATAAAGATACTGCCCATAGCAACGTAAACATTCCCGCGTGACATGTCTGAACGATATGTTTGTTGTTCCACAAAACTTACTAAAAGAAAAAAGAGCATTCTTATAAACATGAGCGGTAGAATATCTCCCTTCTTTTCGCAAACGCTCAATGTACGCTCCGGCACATTGGTTAAATCCATTCTTATTCATTTTTTGCATCATTAGTTATTTTAGATTATACAATAAATTAAGAGAAAGAACAAAAATACCTACTTTATGATTGCAACTATTATAAAAAAAGAAAAGTAAGAGAAAAACCGCCATTCACGTGAAAGTTATTCTTGTATTTCGGTGAGAAAACAAGTGAAATCGGTACAAAAACGAAGGTATCCAAAGAGGGCTGTACAAAGCGCTGAAACGCCCGCCAGTAAAGGGGGAAAAGCCAACGAAAACCAGTAGAGTAGAGAAGAGAAGAGAAAAGTATTATTTCTGTTATAAATAATAGCAATAATATAGGGCAGAGAAAATGGCTTTAGCTGCTACCGCTGTCGGTTCGGATCACTTCGTCGGTGCCGTTTCTGTACCCGCGTCCCTCATGAGTTATTCGTCCGGCAGATGACCGGCTTTCGTCTGGCAGGTTGTTGATGCTCGTCCGGTGGGTAACGGACATTCACACGGTAGATAACGTACGTTTGTCCGTTAGGTAAATTCTATATTATTTTTCGGGTTACCGCTTCACTAAAAAATAATATTTGGCTCATACATAACCAAAATACTATTCAGGATCACAATCAAACCTGTTATTCCATCAATAATAGCCTGTGAAATTATTTAAATAAAGGGATAGAGTTAAGAAGATGAAGGCCTGAATAATGTTTTTCCCTATATTATTCGCTAGAATCAAAGAAAGTGCCTATCTTTACCGCAAATATTTTTATTATTCACCATTAAATATAAAGATTATGGCAAGTAGAAGAGAACTCAAAAAGAACGTAAACTATATCGCAGGAGAATTATTCACCGAGTGTTTAATTAACAGCATGCTTATCCCCGGCACAGACAAAGCGAAAGCTGATGAACTGATGGCAGAGGTACTGAAAATGCAGGATGAGTTTGTTACTCGTATCAGCCATACAGAACCGGGCAACGTGAAAGGTTTTTATAAGAAATTCCGTGCAGACTTTAATGCAAAGATTAACGAGATTATTGAAGCTATCGGAAAATTGAACTAAAAGCAGAAATGAAAAAAGCAATTTATAGCTTTATCTATTACCGCCTGTTAGGGTGGAAGACAAACGTTACGGTGCCTAATTATGATAAATGCGTGATATGTGCCGCTCCACACACAACAAATCTTGATTTATTTATTGGAAAACTATTTTATGGTGCTATAGGCCGTAAGACAAGTTTCATGATGAAAAAAGAATGGTTTTTCTTTCCACTCGGAGTTTTTTTCAAAGCTGTTGGCGGAATTCCCGTTGACCGCAGCCGAAAAACTTCGCTAGTAGATCAGATGGTTCATAATTTTGCTAAATATAAAAAGTTTAATTTGGCTATCACTCCCGAAGGAACCCGCAAAGCGAATCCAAACTGGAAAAAAGGATTTTATTTTATAGCCTTGAAAGCCCAGGTTCCTATCGTTCTGATTGGCATTGATTACAGCAAGAAAACAATCTCTGCAACGAAAGCCATCATGCCATCAGGAGATATTAATAAGGACATGAAAGAAATCAAACTTTATTTCAAAGATTTCAAAGGAAAACATCCGGAGAATTTTGCTCTTGGAGAAATATGATTTTAAGTATTAAGTAATAAGTATTAATCGTAGCTTCTGACATACCTATCCGCACGGTTTAATACTTAATACTTGACACTTAATACTTATTTAACACTTAGTTAGTATGGAGTCTATCCGTATTTCCATCATACAAACCGATATTGCTTGGGAAAATAAACAAGAAAATCTCCGTTTGCTCCACGAAAAGCTGCAAAGTCTTCGTGGAATAACGGAGATGGTTGTTTTACCGGAGATGTTTTCCACCGGATTCAGCATGCAGAGTAAAATGCTGGCAGAGCCGAACTCCGGAGCGACCATTACAACACTCAAGCAATGGGCTGCCCAATTTCAGCTAGCCATTTGTGGAAGTTATATAGCAACTGAAAACGACCAGTTCTATAATCGGGCCTTCTTCCTGACACCGGAAGGAGAAGAATTCTATTATGACAAACGTCACCTGTTTCGTATGGGAAGGGAAGCTGAACATTTTTCGGCTGGTGATAAACGACTTATCATCCCTTACCGTGGATGGAATATCTGCCTGCTGGTTTGCTATGATCTCCGTTTTCCTGTATGGAGCCGGAACGTAAACAACGAGTACGACCTTTTAATATATGTAGCCAACTGGCCTATCCCCCGCCGTCTGGTTTGGGACACTCTACTCCGGGCACGTGCCTTGGAAAATCAATGCTATGTATGCGGTGTCAACAGGGTAGGCATAGACGGATATCAGCTTACATATAATGGAGGAAGCAGAGTTTATTCTGCTTTCGGAGAAGAAATAGGCTCATTTCCAGATGAAAAGGAAGGAATAGCTACTGTGAGCCTTAATCTGAATACTCTTAACCAATTCAGAGAGAAGTTCCCGGTATGGAAAGATGCAGACGAATTCCATCTGTAACATTGGCAAAACAACAAATGTTAAAAACAGATTATTGCAGCAACAATACCTATAACTCGGTAGTTAATTATATAGACTTCTTTTGTATCTTTGTCGTGAAAATACAGTCGTAAGGACGCTAATCTTACATAACTTAATTAACAACTTTATGAAAACAAATCTTAGTTCTCAAATCAGTCTCCACCGGGTCTCCCCCAGATACTACAGACCGGAGAATGCATTTGAAAAATCAGTCTTGACAAGACTCGAGAAAATCCCTACGGACATCTACGAATCCGTAGAAGAAGGTGCTAACTATATTGCGCGCGAAATAGCACAAACCATACGCGAAAAACAAAAGGCAGGACGTTTCTGTGTATTGGCACTTCCCGGAGGTGACTCACCCAGCCACGTATATACCGAACTTATCCGTATGCATAAGGAAGAGGGACTTAGCTTCCGCAATGTGATCGTATTTAATATGTATGAGTATTATCCGTTGTCTCCCGATGCAATCAACAGCAACTTCAACGCTTTGAAGAGTATGTTGCTGGACCACATCGACATTGACAAGCAGAATATATTCACTCCCGATGGAAGCATTGCCAAAGATACTATCTTTGAATATTGCCGCCTGTATGAACAACGCATTGAAAGCTTCGGAGGTATTGATATTGCTTTGTTAGGTATCGGTCGTGTAGGTAACATTGCGTTCAACGAACCGGGTTCCCGACTGAACTCTACCACTCGTCTGATTTTGTTGGATAACGCATCACGCAATGAGGCATCCAAGATTTTCGGAACGTTGGATAATACTCCGATCAGTTCTATTACAATGGGAGTAGCCACTATTCTTGGTGCAAAGAAAGTGTATCTGCTTGCCTGGGGTGAGAATAAAGCAGCTATGATTAAAGAATGTGTGGAAGGTGCGATCACTGACACAATTCCTGCTTCTTACCTGCAAACTCACAACAATGCGCATGTAGCTCTCGATCTTTCGGCAGCCATGAACTTAACACGTATCCAACGTCCTTGGTTAGTCACTTCCTGCGAATGGAACGATAAGTTAATCCGTAGCGCTATTGTTTGGCTGTGTCAGCTGACCGGCAAACCGATTCTGAAATTGACCAATAAAGATTATAACGAAAACGGGTTAAGTGAGCTTCTGGCACTTTATGGTTCTGCATACAATGTAAATATCAAAATTTTCAATGATTTGCAGCACACCATTACCGGATGGCCGGGTGGCAAGCCTAATGCTGATGATACCTATCGTCCGGAACGCGCAAAACCATATCCGAAACGCGTAATCATCTTCTCTCCGCATCCGGATGATGATGTTATTTCCATGGGTGGTACACTTCGCCGTTTGGTAGAGCAGAAACACGAAGTACACGTAGCTTACGAAACTTCCGGTAATATCGCTGTAAGTGACGAGGAAGTAGTTCGTTTCATGCATTTCATCAATGGATTCAACCAACTCTTCAATAACAGTGAAGACTTGGTTATCAATGAAAAATATACAGAAATACGCAATTTCTTGAAAGAGAAGAAAGACGGTGATATGGACAGCCGTGATATTCTGACTATCAAAGGTCTGATTCGTCGTGGTGAAGCCCGTACGGCTTGTACTTATAATAATATACCGTTGGAACGTTGCCATTTCCTTGATCTGCCATTCTATGAAACAGGTAAGATTCAGAAAAACCCGATCAGTGAAGCAGACGTAGAAATTGTACGCAACTTGCTCCGTGAAATAAAACCTCACCAAATTTTCGTTGCAGGTGACCTAGCCGACCCACATGGAACTCACCGTGTATGTACAGACGCTGTATTTGCTGCTGTCGATCTTGAAAAAGAAGAAGGTGCCAAATGGCTGAAAGACTGTCGTATCTGGATGTACCGTGGTGCGTGGGCTGAATGGGAAATCGAGAATATTGAAATGGCAGTGCCTATCAGTCCGGAAGAACTTCGTGCAAAACGTAACTCTATCCTGAAACATCAGTCGCAAATGGAAAGTGCTCCGTTCCTGGGTAACGACGAACGTTTGTTCTGGCAACGTAGCGAAGATCGTAACCGTGGTACAGCTACTTTGTACGATCAGTTGGGACTGGCTTCTTACGAAGCAATGGAAGCATTTGTAGAATATGTTCCATTATAAGAGTAATCATTCTTAATTAAGAGAATATAAAACAATGAAAGAAGAGTGGGAAGTTTCGATACTTCTCGCTCTTTTTTGTTTATTTTTGCGGGAGAATTCACCACAGAGGAAAGGAGGACACAGAGTTATTATGAACAACCATTTTATATCGCTATATCGCTTCATAGATTTAACCTCTGTGTCCTCCTTTCCTCTGTGGTGAAAATGAAAATAAAAGCATTGAATGATGAAAAAGATAATAGTGTTTCTTCTATGCCTCATTATAGGCGCAAACTACCTTTTCGCTCAAGACATTGAAAGAAATGTAAAAGAGCGGCTGACGGATTACTTCAACCAATATACCGCAACAGCCCAAATCAGCACTCCTAAACTGAATAGCTTCGATATTAATTACGACCGTAAGACGATTGCAATCTATGCATCGGAGAGCTTCGCCTATCAGCCTTTCCGACCGGAAACTGTAGAAAATATTTATAATCAAGTAAAAGAGTTGCTTCCGGGTCCCGTTCATTATTACCAGCTCACCATTTATGCGGATGGGAAACCTATTGAGGATTTGGTACCTAATTTCTACCGGAACAAGAAAAAGGATAAAGGACGGTTATCCTTAAATGTAGATTATAAAGGAGCTCCCTGGGTGAAAAACACTTCACGTCCTAATGAAATCTCACGCGGACTACAAGACCGCCACATTGCAATCTGGCAAAGCCACGGCAACTATTTCAAAAATGACAAAAACGAATGGGGATGGCAACGCCCCCGATTGTTCTGCACCACAGAAGATATGTTCACTCAATCTTTTGTCCTTCCTTATGTGATTCCAATGCTGGAAAATGCAGGAGCGATTGTTTACACTCCCCGCGAACGGGATACACAAAAGAATGAAATCATCGTAGATAATGATACTCCCAGCGCTTCTCTTTATTTGGAAGTGGGTGGTAAAAAGACTAATTGGACAAATGCTCCGGTAAGAGGATTTGCTCAAAAGAAAACAATCTATAAAGAGGAAGAAAATCCTTTCACTGACGGGACCTGTCGTTTTATTCCAACAGAGAAAAAGAAAAAGAAGAATAAAGACCAGGTATTTGCCGAATGGGTGCCTACTCTACCGGTAACAGGCAAGTATGCAGTTTATGTTTCCTACCAGACATTGCCCAACAGTGTAAGCGACGCCAAATATCTGGTATTCCATAACGGTGGAGTTACCGAATTTAAAGTAAATCAAAAGATAGGTGGAGGCACATGGGTTTATCTCGGTACTTTTGAATTCGACAAAGGGAACAACGACTACGGCATGGTGGTTCTTAGCAACGAGAGCAGCGAACATGGAGTTGTATGTGCCGATGCAGTACGTTTTGGAGGAGGAATGGGTAACATTGCCCGTGGAGGAAGAATCAGTGGGCTACCGCGTTACTTGGAAGGAGCACGCTACTCTGCTCAATGGGCGGGAATGCCATACGAAGTATATGCCGGACGAAAAGGTGAAAACGACTATATAGACGATATCAACACACGCTCTAACGTTATCAATTATTTATCGGGCAGTTCCGTCTATAACCCACAACAGTCGGGTCTGGGCGTACCTTTGGAAATGACGATGGCATTGCACAGTGACGCCGGATGCAGCAAAACAGACGAACTGATCGGATCACTCGGCATTTACACCACCGATTTCAATAATGGCAAACTGAATGCAGGAACAGACCGGTATGCCTCACGTGATTTGGCAGACATTCTGCTGACACAGATTCAGAAAGATATTTATTCAAGCTACAGCTTGCCGTGGACACGCCGCAGCATGTGGAACCGGAATTATAGTGAAACACGTCTTCCGGCTACGCCTTCTACAATTATTGAACTACTCTCCCACCAGAACTTCGCAGATATGCAGTTAGGACATGATCCGAACTTTAAATTTACAGTGGGACGTGCCATCTACAAAGGAATTTTGCAATTCATTACCAGCCAGCATGATAAAGAATACATCGTTCAGCCTCTGCCTGTGAGCAATTTCGCCATTCAATTCGGAAAGAAAAAGAATACATTAGAACTTTCATGGAAAGGCGAAGACGATCCGCAAGAACCGACTGCACGACCACGGGAATACATTGTATATACCCGCATCGGTTATGGAGGTTTTGACAATGGCACTTTAGTCAGCAAAACGTCCCATACCGTTAAGATAGAACCGGGACTCGTTTATTCATTCAAGGTAACTGCTGTAAACCGGGGCGGGGAAAGTTTTCCTTCTGAAATCCTCTCCGCTTATAAAGCCAAACGTGAACAGGGAAAAGTCATCATCATCAATGGCTTTGACAGAATCAGCGGTCCGGCGGTCGTTAACACTTCTGAAAAAGCCGGATTCGATCTAATGCAAGATCCCGGCGTTCCGTATATATCGAATATTTCATTTTGCGGAGCACAAACCAGTTTCGACCGTACACAAGCCGGTAAAGAAGGAAAAGGAAGTCTGGGGCATAGTGGAAGCGAATTAGAAGGAATGAAAATTGCAGGAAACACGTTCGACTATCCTTTTATTCACGGAAAAGCGATTCAGGCAGCCGGAAAATATAGCTTCGTATCATGCAGCGACGAAGCGGTAGAGAACGGATTAGTTACGTTAGAAGATTATCCGGTGGTAGATTATATTTTGGGACTGGAAAAAGAAGATCCTGCAAGTAAAGCATATTACAAGACATTCTCTTCGGCTATGCAACGGATTATGACCAGCTATTGCCAAGCGGGAGGTAACCTGTTTGTCAGCGGTGCTTATGTAGGAAGTGATATGAGTGGAACACAAGGAAACCGGGAATTTACGGAGAAGATACTGAAGTATGGTTATCAAGGTAGCCTGACGGATAAAAGTTCGAATCAGATTAAAGGATTGGGCCGTACTATTACAATCCCACGTCTGCCTAATGAAAGCAGCTATGCTGTGCCTGCTGCGGATTGTATTGTTCCCGTAGATACTGCCTTCCCCGTATTTACGTATGCACCCGGCAATCAGAGTGCAGGTATTGCCTACAAAGGAAACTACCGTACTTTTGTATTGGGCTTTCCTTTTGAAAGCATCCAGTCCGAAGCGGACCGGGCAACCATTATGGCAGGCATCCTGGGATTCTTTACTCAAAAATAAAAAATATCCTTTTTTTTAATCCGTTTTTCATTTTAAATTCTATCTTTGCTACTATAATAACCTTTAAAACTAAAAAACAATGTATACTATACAAGCAAATCCCAGCGGTACACGCAGCATAGAAGTATCTAATGAAAATTTGAGAACGATTGAAAAATATGCTCTGTTCCGTCATCTTATCGACAGTACCGGTATTGTAGATGAAGCAGTTTTGGATAAGTTGAAACTTAATGTCCGTTCCCTTATCGCCAGCCAGGAGGAAGATAGCAAAGACTTGCTGGACCTTTGTATCGACGTGATTTATCACAATAATATGAAGGCATTCGGCTTGCAACAGCTCATCAAGCTCTATCTTACCTGGCTCTCCAGTCCGGAAGCGGAAGAAGAGGAGGAATAATGATTACGGTAGATACCTGCGGAATAACAGCATACAGTCCGCTGATTCCTGCAATAAAAGCGATGTGCACTGCCTCTCCGGGTGAAACGATAGAGATTATCATGAACCATGCCGATGCGTTTCAGGATCTAAAGGAATATCTGTCCGAGCAAGGTATTGGTTTCCGTGAAATCTATGACGGTGAACAAATGACATTACAGTTCACAATCAACGGGAAGTTAAAAAAATATCCTAATAATTGAAAGAAAACATCCTAATGAACGAAGTGAAACATCTCAATGAATAAAAAAATCATTGGGATGTTTTTTATTATCCGTATCTTTGCGGCATGAAAGAATATCGATTGACCGACTGGTTACCCACTACTAAGAAAGAAGTAGAACTTCGAGGATGGAATGAATTGGATGTCATTCTATTCAGTGCTGATGCATATGTGGATCATCCTTCTTTTGGTGCTGCCGTTATCGGACGCATTCTCGAAGCGGAAGGTTTGAAAATAGCCATCGTTCCCCAACCTAACTGGCGTGACGACCTGCGTGACTTCAGGAAGTTGGGACGTCCACGGCTATTCTTCGGTATCTCCGGCGGATGCATGGACTCAATGGTTAATAAATATACCGCCAACAAACGACTACGCAGCGAAGACGCCTATACTCCGGACGGCCGACCGGATATGCGTCCGGAATATCCTTCCACGGTTTATAGCCAGATACTAAAGAAACTCTTTCCGGATGTTCCGGTAGTCATCGGAGGAATCGAAGCCAGTTTAAGACGGTTGAGCCATTACGATTATTGGCAGGACAAAGTGCAAAAGAGTATTTTGTGCGACAGCGGGGCAGATCTGCTCATTTACGGAATGGGGGAAAAGCCTCTTGTAGACCTGGTGAAGAATATGAAAAGTCTGCTCACCGCTGAAGAACCTGTACTGACAAGCAGCAAATTCAGAACAATTATCGGTTCTGTACCCCAAACAGCCTATCTTTGTCGTGCAACAGAATGGACATCTGCGGAAGATGACCTTCAACTTTATTCACACGAAGAATGTCTGGCAGATAAAAAGAAACAGGCTAGTAATTTCCGACATATCGAAGAAGAATCCAATAAATATTCGGCTTCACGAATCACACAAGCAGTAGGAAATAAGATAGTAGTTGTCAATCCTCCCTATCCTCCGATGAGCCAGAAAGACCTCGATCATTCGTTTGATCTACCATATACCCGCCTGCCTCATCCAAAATACAAAGGGAAACGGATTCCGGCATACGATATGATTAAATTTTCCATCAACATTCACCGAGGATGTTTTGGTGGCTGTGCATTCTGCACCATTTCCGCCCATCAGGGAAAGTTTATTGTCAGCCGAAGCAAAGAGTCTATACTGAAAGAGGTAAAAGAGGTTATTCAGTTACCCGATTTCAAAGGATATTTAAGTGATTTGGGAGGTCCTTCCGCTAATATGTATCAGATGAAAGGGAAAGAGGAAGCTATTTGCAAGAAATGCAAACGACCGTCATGTATTCACCCGAAAGTTTGTCCGAATCTAAATACCGATCACCGCCCTCTACTGGATATTTACCATGCTGTGGATGCCTTGCCCGGAATCAAAAAATCGTTTATCGGTAGCGGTGTACGCTATGATCTGTTACTTCATCAAAGCAAAGATGAAGCTATCAACCGTAGCACTGCCGAGTATACCCGCGAATTAATAGTCAATCATGTGAGTGGCCGGTTAAAAGTAGCTCCGGAACACACCAGTGACCGGGTATTATCCGTAATGCGCAAACCTTCTTTTGAGCAATTTGAAACATTCAAGAAGATATTCGACCGTATCAACCGGGAAGAGAATCTGCGTCAGCAACTGATTCCGTATTTTATCTCTTCGCATCCCGGATGCAACGAAGAAGATATGGCGGAGCTTGCCGTTATCACTAAACGTCTGGACTTCCACCTGGAACAAGTACAGGATTTCACTCCTACTCCGATGACAGTGGCTACCGAAGCCTGGTATAGTGGATTCCATCCATACACGCTAGAACCGATCTTCAGTGCCAAAACCCAACGGGAGAAACTTGCACAACGCCAGTTCTTTTTCTGGTATAAACCGGAAGAACGAAAAAACATCATCAATGAGTTGAGACGTATCGGACGTTCAGATTTGATAGACAAGTTATACGGAAAAGGAAAGGACATGGAAAGAGGGAAAGGAAAAAGATAGAACGAAATAAATTATAAATCAAGCATAAGGCATGATTATGAATCAATTATAACTTGTGATTCTATTGGCTACTTTTAAGTTAGCGCTCTCCAATTGATATATATTTGATTACCTAGTAAGTTTTCGTTTGACTATAGTCAAACGATAGTTCAATTATTGTCGGGCGTTAGTTCAACTTAAGTCAAACGAAAACTCATTAGGCAATCGAAAAAATAATATAGGTAAGAGAAAGAAATAAAAGCTACATAGTGATGAGTTGTTGCCAATAATAGCATCTTCAACTCATTTATGCTTCCTTTACCGGCAAAGCCACAATCTCCTGCAACACACTGACTGCCGTTTCCACATTAGTAACATCCTTAATCAGCATACTCCGTCTGCCGTTCTGTTCACGCAAATCACAACGACGGGTATATTTCATCATATAATCTATCACTTTACCAAAAGCCTTACTTTGATAGAACGGACTATCCGGATTGGAAACAAAGAACAAGGTCATCCGCCCACCTTTCAGGAAGATTTTCTCTGCACCCAAACGGGCTGCGAGACGGCGTAGAGGCACAATACGGAGTAGTTCTTCCGTTTCCCGGGGAACCGGTCCGAAGCGGTCTTCCAGACGAGCACGGAAAGCTTCCACATCTTTGTCCAATGTCAGTCCATCCAGTTCACGATATAGCAACATGCGTTCGCTGCTGCCAGTTACGTAGTTGGCGGGCAATAATAGTTCGAGGTCGCTTTCTACCTGACACTCGTCTACAAACTCTTCTCCACTAATTTGTCCTTCGCCTTTGATTTCATCCGCATACAGTTCTGCAAACTCATCTGTCTTCAACTCATGGACAGCTTCGGTCAGAATTTTCTGATATGTCTCATATCCCAAATCGGCAACAAATCCGCTTTGTTCGGCTCCAAGTAGATTTCCGGCTCCACGAATATCCAAATCCTGCATGGCAATATGAATACCACTTCCCAAATCACTAAAGTTTTCAATCGCTTGAAGACGTCGCCTTCCTTCGGCCGTCAAACTACCCAACGGAGGAGCCAGCAGATAACAAAAAGCTTTCTTGTTGCTACGTCCTACCCGTCCACGCATCTGATGGAGATCACTCAATCCAAAGTTTTGCGCCTGATTGATAATGATAGTGTTGGCATTCGGAATATCAATACCACTTTCGATGATTGTAGTTGCCAAGAGTACATCATAGTCGTAGTTGACAAAATCCAGAATAATCTTCTCCAGCTCTGTCGGTTCCATCTGTCCATGTCCAATTGCTACACGGCAATCCGGGATATGACGTTCGATCATCGCTTTCAATTCCGGCAAGTTCGCAATCCGGTTATTGACAAAGAAGACTTGACCGTTGCGGCTCATCTCAAAATTGATGGCATCCGTTATCACTTCTTCATTAAAAGTATGCACTTCGGTCTGAATCGGATAGCGGTTGGGTGGCGGAGTAGAAATCACACTCAAGTCGCGTGCACCCATCAATGAAAATTGAAGGGTACGGGGAATTGGAGTAGCAGTCATCGTCAGTGTATCCACATTTACTTTCAACTGACGCAGCTTTTCTTTGACAGAGACTCCAAATTTCTGCTCTTCGTCCACAATCAACAATCCCAAGTCTTTAAACTGGACATCTTTTCCCAAGATACGATGGGTACCTATCAGAATACCGACATCTCCCTCTTTCAATCCCTTCAATACAGCTTTGGTCTGTGCGGCAGTACGTGCGCGGCTTAAATACTCCACCCGGCACGGTAACCCTTTCAGACGCTCACGGAAAGTCTGAAAATGCTGGTAAGCAAGCACTGTTGTCGGAACCAAAACGGCCACTTGTTTATTATCGGCAACGGC
Organism: Bacteroides sp. D55t1_190419_B8; assembly: GCF_015558905.1. Classification (NCBI taxonomy): domain Bacteria; kingdom Pseudomonadati; phylum Bacteroidota; class Bacteroidia; order Bacteroidales; family Bacteroidaceae; genus Bacteroides; species Bacteroides sp. D55t1_190419_B8. The sequence continues at coordinate 192,157 of NZ_JADMOU010000004.1, read as the reverse complement.
TTTGAAAGCCGCACGGACCGCTACCTCGGTTTTTCCAAATCCTACATCTCCGCAGACCAGACGATCCATCGGACGGTCACTTTCCATATCCGCCTTGACATCAATCGTCGCCTTGCTCTGATCCGGTGTATCTTCATAAATAAAGGATGCTTCCAACTCACGCTGCAAGAAACTATCGGGACTATAAGAGAAACCTTTTTCCTGACGACGCTGCGAATACAATTTAATCAAATCGCGGGCAATATCCTTGATTTTACTCTTCGTACGTTCTTTCAGTTTCTCCCATGCACCTGTACCTAATTTGTTAAGGCGGGGAGCCTCTCCTTCTTTACCTTTATATTTGGAAACCTTATGCAGGGAATGAATAGAGACGAACACCACATCTTCATTTTGAAACACCAGTTTCAAAACCTCTTGCGTAGTATCACCATTCGGAATACGTACCAAACCGGAAAAACGTCCGATACCATGATCCGTATGCACCACATAGTCTCCCGGAGTGAACTGATTCAGTTCTTTCAAGGATAGTGCCACTTTTCCCGAACGGGCTTTATCACTTTTCAGATTATATTTATGGAAACGATCAAACAACTGATGGTCTGTGAAGATACAGAGCTGCAGTGTATTATCTACAAAACCTTCGTGAATAGTACGTTCTACGGGAGTAAAATTAATCTTATCACCTCGATCTTCAAAAATCGCTTTGATACGATCTGTTTGCTTCATGCTGTCACTACAGATATATAGCGAATAGCCCTTTTCCAGATAATCCTTGAAAGAAGAAGCTACCAGATCGAAATTCTTATGAAAAATAGGCTGGGCAGATGTATTGAAAGTAACGCTGGCATTGGGCGTTCCGGTCGGTTTATTACCAAATTCCAACCGGCGGAAATCGAGTGCCCGTACAGTAAACTCACTGCCGTCTATCAATTTCCCTTCCAATGTAATGCCACCATTCTCTTCGGCCTCCTGAACAGCTATTGCCTGTGGCGTCAGCGCCTCATCGTGTACTACCTGGATTCGTTCGCGCAACCAAAGAAAATCGCGCATTGCCAAAGTAGTCTCTTTCGGGATGAAATCCAGAAAAGAAGTCGTTACGTCACCTGTCACCGCCAAATCGGGAACAATAGACACTCCATCTTTCTTCTCACGGGATAATTGGGATTCCACCTCAAAGGTACGGACACTTTCCACTTCATCACCAAAGAAATCAATACGATAAGGATATTCCGAAGCAAAAGAGAAAACGTCGATAATACTACCGCGAACAGCATATTGTCCCGGTTCATATACGTAGTCTACATATTCAAAACCATAACTATGCAACACATCGGTGATGAAAGTGGTATCCACTTTCTCTCCTACATTCAGCTTCAGCGTTTTATTACTCAATTCCTTGCGCGACACCACTTTCTCCGCCAATGCATCCGGATACGTAACGATACATAATCCCTCTTCCCCCTTTTGCAAGCGGCTAAGTACTTCTGTGCGCAAAATCTCATTGGCCGCATCTTTTTGTCCATACTTGATGGAGCGACGGAATGAAGATGGAAAGAACAAGACTCTTTCCGTACCTAATATCTGCGTCAAGTCATGATAGAAATATCCGGCTTCTTCAAGATCACCTAAAATAAATACAAACGGGCAACCACCCTCTTGCACCAGTACAGAAGAAAAAAGAGAAGCGGCGGATGCACACAGTCCTCCGCAAAAAACAGTCTGAACGGAAGTGTCCTTCAACAAGCGCTTCATTACTGCCATATTGGGGTGGGCAGCATATTGTTGTTGCAACTCAGTTATTGTCATACCTATAAAATTTCCCCGCAAAATTACAAAAAAGATTGGGAGTATACACCCAAAGAACAGAAGTATTATAATAAGGTATCTGCCGGACATTACTTAGATGTGGGGCGAGTGCTGTTAAACCGTGGGCTAAACATCCGTGAGCCGTGGGATGAGCACTGCTAAGGCGTGGGCTTAGTTCCGACAACATGCCGTCTTATTCCGAATGGGGGTATGAAACACGTTAAATTTTCCTTAGTTCAGCTATAACTAAAGGAAAAGAACTACTTTTGTTTCTAAATTTTATAGTATCTATATGCAGACATCGGATAGCATTGTAATTATCCCCACCTATAATGAACGGGAGAACATAGAAAATATCATCCGTGCCGTTTTCGGCCTTCCCCAAGTATTCCATATTCTGGTCATAGAAGACGGCTCTCCGGACGGGACGGCAGCCATCGTAAGAAAACTGCAACAAGAATTTCCCGAACGGCTTTTTATGATTGAACGTAAAGGAAAACTGGGACTGGGCACTGCCTACATTACCGGATTTAAATGGGCACTAGAGCACGCATACGAGTATATTTTTGAAATGGATGCAGACTTCAGTCATAATCCGAATGATTTACCCCGTTTGTATCAGGCTTGTTCGGAACAAGGAGGAGATGTATCTATCGGTTCCCGTTATGTCAGCGGAGTGAATGTAGTGAATTGGCCGATGGGACGGGTATTGATGTCATACTTCGCCTCTAAATATGTGCGGTTTATCACCGGAATACCTGTACATGACACCACTGCCGGATTTGTTTGCTACCGCCGTCAGGTATTGGAAACGATCGATTTAGATCATATTCGTTTTAAAGGATATGCCTTTCAGATTGAAATGAAATTCACTGCATCCAAGTGTGGTTTCAAAATCATCGAAGTTCCCGTTATCTTCATTAATCGTGAATTAGGGACTTCTAAAATGAATAGCAGCATCTTTGGAGAAGCCATATTTGGTGTGATAAAATTAAAAGTAAATAGTTGGTTCCATAAATTCCCACAAAAGAAATGAAACGTACACTGATTCAAAATGCCGTTATTGTCAACGAAGGAAGAAAAGTTCTGGGTTCAGTAGTAATCGAGAATGAAAAGATAGCCGAAATATGGGTCGGTGAAGAAAACGCAACTGCCCCCTATGACGAGATAATAGACGCAACCGGATGTTATCTTTTGCCGGGTGCCATCGACGAACATGTGCATTTCCGCGATCCCGGACTGACTCATAAGGCAGATATCACTACAGAAAGTCGTGCTGCGGCAGCAGGAGGTGTCACCTCTATCATGGATATGCCCAATACCAATCCGCAAACTACTACATTGGAGGCTTTGGAAGAAAAATTTATTCTGTTGGGTGAAAAGTCGGCTGTCAACTATTCCTGCTATTTCGGAGCAACGAATAATAACTATACCCAGTTTGCACAACTGGATAAACACCGGGTTTGTGGAGTGAAGCTATTTATGGGGTCAAGCACCGGCAATATGCTGGTAGACCGGATGGCCAGTCTGCGTAATATATTCGGTGGAACTGATCTGCTCATCGCTGCTCATTGCGAAGATCAGGGAATTATCAAAGAAAATACGGATAAATATAAGAAAGAATACGGAGACGATGTACCTTTGGCTCTTCATCCGCTCCTTCGTTCGGAAGAAGCTTGCTATCGTTCATCCGAACTGGCAGTGCAGTTGGCACGTGAGACAAACGCCCGCCTGCACATCATGCATATTTCCACAGCTAAAGAGTTGAGCCTGTTTTCTAATGTACCTTTGGTACAAAAAAAGATCACGGCAGAAGCCTGTGTTTCTCATCTGCTCTTTACGGAAGAGGACTATCAGACACTGGGTGCCCGCATCAAATGCAACCCTGCCATTAAGACAGCGCAAGACCGGAAAGCTTTGCAAGAGGCTGTCAATAGCGGTTTGATTGATGCCATTGCCACAGATCATGCCCCACACTTACTTAGCGAAAAAGAAGGCGGTGCCTTAAAAGCAATGTCCGGAATGCCGATGATTCAGTTCTCACTCGTCAGCATGTTGGAGTTGACAGAAAAAGGAGTGTTTACTATCGAAAAAGTAGTAGAAAAGATGGCTCATGCTCCTGCGCAGATGTATGAGATACAAAACAGAGGATTCATTCGCAAAGGCTATCAGGCTGACTTGGTATTAGTCCGTCCCGGAAGCGAATGGACGGTAACAACCGATTGTATTCTAAGCAAATGCAAATGGAGTCCATTAGAGGGACACACATTCGACTGGAAAGTAGAGAAAACATTTGTAAACGGACATCTGTTATATAACAACGGAGAAATAGACGAGACTTATCGCGGACAGGAATTGTTCTTTGAGCGATAAATAATATTTCAGGCACGGATTACACGGATTTATTTCACGGTTTTTAGAAATATGACTATATAAAACAACAGCGTAATCCGTGTAATCCGTGCCTAAGAACATCAATATCCTGAAGGAAATCTTGCCTGGCACTACGTTGCCGCCATTAAACTCCTATTTAATTGCATAATTTATGATTTTATCTTATAAAATACATACAGTCACTCCCTACATCAACTGGATTTACTTTTTCCACGCATGGGGTTTCCAACCGCGTTTTGCAGCCATCGCCAACATCCACGGATGTGATGCCTGCCGTGCTTCGTGGCTGACAACTTTCCCGGAAGAAGAGCGTAATAAAGCTTCCGAAGCAATGCAGCTATTCAAAGAAGCCAATCGGATGCTCGATCTGCTTGACCGGGATTATGAAGTAAAGACCATCTTCAAGCTTTGCAAGGCAAACTCTGACGGGGATAACCTGATTATTGAGAAAGAAAAAGACCGGTTCATCACCTTTCCTTTACTGCGCCAACAAACGCCGAAAAGAGATGGTAGTCCTTTTCTTTGTCTAAGCGACTTTATCCGTCCGATTTCTTCCGGCATCCCGGATACCATCGGTGCTTTTGCTTCTTCCATTGATGCGGACATGGAAGGATTGTACGAACAGGATCCTTATAAACACCTGCTTGTCCAAACTCTCTCCGACCGACTGGCAGAAGCAGCAACAGAAAAGATGCATGAATATGTACGCAAAGAAGCATGGGGATATGCCAAAGACGAGAATTTAGGCATAGCGGATTTACTGGTCGAGAAATATCAAGGCATCCGACCTGCTGTCGGCTACCCGTCCTTACCGGATCAATCTGTCAACTTCCTGTTGGATGAACTATTGGATATGAAGCAAATAGGCATTTCACTAACCGAAAACGGAGCTATGTACCCGCACGCTTCTGTTTGCGGACTTATGTTCGCGCATCCTGCTTCCGAATACTTCTCCGTCGGAAAGATTGGACAAGACCAACTCGAAGATTATGCCCGCCGCCGGGGAAAAAGCATCGAAGAAATGTGTAAGTTTCTGGCAGCCAATCTTCAATAGTCCTTATTCTCCTGTGATTTTTCTCCTTTTCTCACGACTAACTAACCAGAAAAGTAATCATAGACTCCATGAGAGAACAAACAACAGAGGTCAGCGCCCCTATTGAGCAAGAGTTTTTGTCGGTGATCCGCGAATATGAACGAGTGATCTATAAGGTATGCTATCTGTATGCCAATCCCAATGCTCCTCTCAATGATCTGTATCAGGACGTGGTATTAAACCTTTGGAAAGCCTATCCCAAATTCAGAAAAGAATGTAAGGTTTCCACCTGGATTTACCGTATTGCCCTCAACACCTGTATCAGCTTCTATCGTAAAGAAAAGAATGTGCCGGAAATAGTCAGCCTCACCAAAGATACCGACTGGGCCATAGAAGCACACGACCCGATCAACGAAATGCTGAAACAGCTCTATCAGATGATCAACCAACTGGGACAGCTCGACAAATCAATTATCCTGCTTTATCTCGAAGACAAGAGTTACGAAGAAATAGCAGAAATCACCGGACTGACGGTTACCAATGTAGCGACCAAACTAAGTCGTATCAAAGACAAACTTAAAAGAATGAAAAAGGAGGAATAAGATATATGGAACTGGAAGAACTGAAAAAATCTTGGAATGCCCTGGATGAACACTTGAAAGACAAAAAGTTCATTAAAGAAGAAGAGCTTGAAAAGCTGATAAGGCATGCGGACAAAGGTATCCACGCCATTGCCAGCCTGAACATCAAGCTTATTCTGATTTCTCTGCCGATACTGATCTTATTTTTAGCGGAGGTACTGTTGCACAACAGATTGAACCCGATCTATATCATTATCATTTTCGCATGGATTCCTGCTCTTTGCTGGGATATCGTCACCACCCGTTTCCTCCAACGGACACAAATAGACGAGATGCCTTTGGTAGAAGTAATCAGCCGCGTGAACCGTATCCATCGATGGACCATCAGGGAACGATTGATTGCTATTGCCTTCCTCCTAGTCCTGGCTATACTTTCATTTATCTACTGGCAAGTGTGGCAATATGGAATGGGTATGATAGTTTTCTTCATCCTGTTATGGGGCGGAGGACTAGGCCTGATCTTATGGATTTACCGCAAGAAGTTCTTAAATCGTATCCACGAAATCAAGAAGAATTTAAGCGAACTGAACGAATTAATGTAAAAGAATCTAAGCTGAATAATTCATATACAGTAGGCTAAGGAGTGTGCTTACCCCACCACGGTAAGCACGCTTTTTCCATTCACTTTTTTATGTACCTGCACCTGAACAGAAATCCGTTCACTCATCTCCTGCACATGAGAGATGACTCCTATTTTCCGTCCCTGCATCTGTAATTGCTCCAATGCTTCCATGGCTGTACGCAAACTTTCCGCATCCAAAGAGCCGAAACCTTCGTCAATAAAAAGAGATTCAACTTTCAGATTATTACTTGACAAGGAAGACAAACCTAAAGCTAGTGCCAAAGAAATCAGGAACGATTCACCTCCGGAAAGAGAGTATACAGTCCGTATTTCATCACACATATCGCAATCTATTACCTGAAGTGCCAACGTATCGGGCACCTGTTGTAGCTTATAACGTTTAGAGAGATAAGATAAATGTTTATTGGCATGAAGCAGCAGCAAATTCAAAGTGTAACTTTGAGCAATCACTTTAAATTTCGCCCCATCCGCACTGCCAATCAGTTTATTCAATTTTGCCCAACGTTCGGCAACCGTCTGTTTCTCTGCCAGTTCCTTCGCAATCTGTTCCACAGTCAGTTTATTCTTTGCTTGTTGTAGCAGGCGGGCTTCCATGGTAGAAAGGGCACGTTCGACATTCATATTTTCTTCTTGTTGCTTCTTTATTATTTCGGGAAGCAGTTCGGGAGACTCTATCTTTTTATACTGTTCCTGCAACTCTCCTATAGCCAGTGCAATTTGCTTCATCTCTCCTTGCAAACCGGAGAGCCGGTTGTGTACCGCCTCTACTTCTTTACGCGCTTTCTCCAAAGCGAGATTCAGCTCTTTCTCTCTTTTTGCTACGACAGCTTCCGCTTCATCCGCACTTTTTCCTTTCAATAGCTGCGAACGTTCCTGACGAAGCACATTCAGCGCTTTTTCTATCACTTCAAATCTCTTTAGCTCGGCCGAAGCAGCATTCTGTAAAATTACCAGCTGTTCTTTGGCTGACGATACTTTCTGCATAGCCAAACGACAGAGAGAAACATTCTCACGGAGGGCTTCACAATGTGCACGCATCTTTTTAATTTCTTCATCGCCGCGCTGCCATTCTGCGTAAAGATTGCGATATTCCAAAATACGTTCTGACAGTTCCGCCAAACGGTGTTGTATCTGCTCTTCGTTTCCGGCTTCAATCCCTGCTTTATATAATGTTGCCAACTGTTCTCCGATTTGTCCGTCCACCGTTTTTTGATGTGCCAAATCACGTTGCAGGGCAATGCTCCGGTTATTCATCTGCTGACAGTTGGCTGCTGCTGCATTATACTCCTGCTCTATACTCCGGAAAAGAGTATCTACCACCTCCTGCCCCTGATGATAAGGATGCGCTGTGCTTCCACAAACCGGACAAGCCTCCCCTTGCTGTAATTGTCGGCGCAATGCTTTTACATCTTTTCCCACTGCCATACGTGCATTTTCGTAAAGACGTTGAGTAACGTTCAATGCGGTTTCTTGCTCCGTCAATTGTTTCAGACAATCGGCCACTTCTTTCTCTAGTCTTTCTATTTCCGTCTTTGCTTTCGTCTGCGTTTCCGTTAATTGCCGGATATTCTGCTGACGAGTCAACTCTTTTTGCAACTTCACCTGTTCTTCGGCCAATAACGGATATCCGAAAGAATTTAAGCGCAATAAACGTTCCTCATTCGTACTTGTAGCGGCAGCCAGTTTGCTTTCTTCTTGCCGTAGAATCTCTTCCACCTGTTCAAGTTGCAGTACTTCTTCTATCCCTACATGGCTTAATAAGCGGTTCAGAGAAGAATAAGACACCTGTAATTGTTCCGCAGCCACCCGCATTTTTTGTTCCTGCTCCGCCACCTGCCTGTTAGCCGCCTGTAAAATCTGCTGCGACTGTGTATAACTGCTTTGCTGTGATTGTATCTGTACATCCAATTGACGCGCTTTCTTCAAGTCCGGCTGTATGGCCTCCCATTGTGCCTTAAAATGCACCAATCCTTCCTCTTGGGAAGCTAATGCACTCTGCAGTACTTTCTCTCTGGCCTGTTCCTCCTGTTCTTCCTGCTGCTTTTTCTTCCAAAGTTCTTCCTGTATTTTTAATGAACGAACCACATTCAGTTGTTCATTCTGTTCTGCCAGCAGTTTAATCCCTACTGCACGCTTTTCAGTCGATAGTTCTTTCTCTTTTTGCAGAGCAAGCAGCTCTTCTTCCGGCATCAGTTCGATCACATTCATTCGATTCTGAATCAAGGTCACCTCTTCTTGTGCCGCCTTATTCCGGACATAAACCTCTTGAGAAATCCGGGAATAAACACCGGTTCCTGTCAACTTCTCCAGTAATTCTGCTTTCGCCGCCCCTTTTGATTTCAGAAATGTAGCAAAATCATTTTGTGCCAATAATACTGTACGGGTGAACTGTTCATACGTCAGGCCAACCAACTCCACCAACTGAATCAACAACTCTTTCTTGGTACCTTGAAATTCTTTCTCCGTATCCAATTCTTTCACTTCCAGCGTTTGTGGCTGCAAAGAACCGTTTATCTTGTTTCTTGTCCGCCTCACCGACCAACGAGAGCGGTAACGCCGTCCGTCAATACCTAAGAAATCGACTTCCGCATAACCGTCACTTGTCCCCCGGCGCAACAAATTTCTAACATCAGACTGATTAATCTGATTATCTCCCACATCTGCCAGGTTCACATTTTCCACTGAAGTAGCGAAGCGGGGAGCCTTATCATACAATGCCAGACATAAGGCATCTAATAAAGTAGACTTACCTGCACCGGTAGGTCCTGAAATGGCAAATATACCTGCAGAATGTAATGGTTCTGCCATAAAATCCACTTCTACCGTCTCTTCTATCGAGGTCAGATTCTTCAATCGTATAGCTAGTATTTTCATTCTTCTTCCTCCTCTTCTTTACGGGTAGCAGCCAAATAGGCCTCTTCAAACAAACCTGTCAGTTCTACAGGCATTTCCACCTGATAAATCTTCTCAAAGGCAGACTGTGCAATCTGTAAGGGAGACATCTCCTGCAACCCCCTCTTCCAGTTTTCATTTTCTTTCACCGTATTTCCGATATCAGTGTGATAGGTAGAAACAATACGCGCCAACCGATAGTTTTTATCTGCCAGTGCCTCTTCAATCTCCTGTCGAAGCATGGGTTCCGGTTCCTCCAACAATACCTTTACTTCCAGATATGGGGCTACGGCTTCTGTCTCGGGTAGTTCCTTCAAGGCTTTCAAGATAGCTTCCGGTGAGACGGGTTCTCCATTCGGCACACTCACCAAAGGTATTAATTTCGGGCATTCCAACCGTTCAATATCCACCGCACAGCCTCCGTCGAAAGTCACCATCACGACTCCATGATGATAATGTTTCTCGGCAAAAGACATCGGAATGGGGCTTCCGGCATATCTCACATTCTCTCTTCCGGACACTCGTTGCGCTTTATGTATATGTCCTAATGCCGTATAAGCTATCTGTTCGGAAAAAGCTTCCGGAGATACACACTCCAACCCGCCAATCACGGTACGCTCGCTATAATCCTTCTCTGCAATCTCCGATCCTGTGGCCTGCAAATGACCGATGGCAAGAATCGCCTGATTCTCCGTCCTTCGCTTCCATAATCTTTGCAAAAGTTGTGCATAAAGTTCGCGAACTCCTTCCGCATACGGATTACCTTCCGTTTGCACGGCCGGATAATCTCCCTGACGCAGAAAAGGAACTGCCATGCAAAGCAATTCTACTTCCCCTTGCCGGTTCTTCAGTTCTACAGTCAGATGGTCATAATCGATCTCTCCGCCTTCGAGCTTGCGAACTACCCCTCTGACTTCCGTCCGCATAGCTTGCAACAGAGGCAAAGGAGCTTCCAGGCGTGCTGCCGAATCATGGTTGCCGGCAACAATGACAATCTGCAAATACGGATTCTCTGCTGTCACCCGATAAATAAACTGATAATACATGCTTTGGGATGCAGCGGAAGGGTTGGAAACATCAAAAACATCTCCGGCTATAATCAATGCATCAATCTCTTTCTGACGAATTTCTTCTGCCAGCCAATTCAGGAATACTTTATGTTCTTCCGTGCGATCATAACCAAAAAAGGTTTGTCCTAGATGCCAGTCGGCAGTATGCAATATACGTATCATAATTTTGTAACTATCTCTAATAACAAGAGGCAAAAATAACACAATCGAAAAGATTATATCACATCTGCCCCTCTTTTTTACCAATAATCATGTATATTTGCAGGATAAAAATCCAACCCTATGAAGATACTGTATTATATTTATCAGATTTGCATCGCTTTGCCTATTTTATTAGTGTTGACCATCCTCACGGCAATCGTCACTATTGTAGGTTCTCTCTTGGGAGGAGCCCACATCTGGGGATATTATCCGGGGAAGATTTGGTCACAATTAATTTGTCTGTTTCTGTTGATTCCCGTGAAGATTGAGGGACGTGAAAAGTTGCATGACAAAACTTCCTATATTTTCGTACCTAATCATCAGGGTTCATTCGATATTTTCCTTATTTATGGCTTCATCGGAAGAAACTTTAAGTGGATGATGAAAAAAAGCCTGCGTAAACTGCCGTTTGTAGGAAAAGCCTGTGAAAGTGCAGGACATATCTTTGTAGACAGATCCGGCCCTAAAAAAGTATTGGAAACAATCCGGCAGGCAAAAGACTCATTGAAAGATGGGGTTTCTCTCGTTGTCTTTCCTGAAGGAGCGCGTACATTTACAGGACACATGGGATACTTTAAGAAAGGAGCCTTCCAGTTGGCGGATGATTTACAGCTGGCGGTTGTACCCGTCACCATTGACGGCTCGTTCGAAATTCTGCCACGCACAGGCAAATGGATACACCGTCATCGCATGATTCTGACTATTCATGAACCGATTCCGCCCAAAGGGAAAGGAATGGAAAATATCAAGGCAACCATGGCAGAAGCCTACGCTGCGGTTGAAAGTGCCCTGCCGGAACAATACAAGGGAATGGTGAAAAACGAAGATCAAGACCGATAATCAGTACATAATATTTATATAAATATGAGGATGCTCACGCACCCCCATATTCCTAACCAGTTTTATGCATCAAACTATTAAATTAAGAAATTCAGATATTTAGATGTTTTGCAAGGTTATGGTTTGGTTTGACATCATTTGTAATTCTTGAAAAGTCAAATTAAAACTTTTATAAATTTCCTTTTCTAAATTCTCTAATGGGAAAGATTCATTTCTGACGCCATTAATCTTCCCTCTAAACCGATTGTTATAATGCTTGCGGAATGTATCCGGAGTAACCAGACCTCCCAAGCCATAATCCCCCACTACAATCACCGGCTTTCGGCGCAAGACCCCTTCGTAAGCGGTAATTCCCGCACCAATAATCAAGTCGGCTTCTTCAATCAGTTTACCGATTTCACTCTCGGAGGATATATAATCCACCTGATACTCTGAATATTTACTTAATAGAACTCCTATCCTTAACCTGGTGCGAGAATTAGCTATTCCGACAACAATGCTGACTTTTTGTTCTATTAACTGCAATTCGTCACCTCTCAAAGAAGAGGCGGCAGATAATTCATTAGGATTTTTCATATAGCTATTTGGTTTTTGTTGTGTCAAAAGTACGGCATGCATCCGAAAACACAAAAAAAGTCACCCGGACAAAATCAGCGCGCCTGATTTTCCGTAAACACCTACATTTCAATAAAATACAGACTATCGTTCTATTAATGACCCGGACAATTCATTTTTTATTTATCAAAAGTCCCTTAAAAACACATTCAAATCTTCTTGTGGAGAAATGCCTAATCGACCTTTCAGCCTCCCTTTTGCTTTAGTGACAGAATCGGAAGAGGTCTGAAAAATACGTGCCAGTTCTTCATTGGTCAGTCCAAATTTAAGAAAGCAACAGATCTCAAGATCATGTTTAGTCAATAAAGGAGTTTTGTCAAGCAACCGGGTAACGTAATTAGAATAGAGTAAATCAAACAGGCTAAACAATTTATAGCGTTCTCCATTAGACAATTTGCCTCTTAATGTTCCCTCTTTGATAGCAAGCAGCAGACGAAAAGCGGATATGTACTGTTCAGAAGAGGGTCCGACAGTTAATTCTCCTCCCAGTTCTTTCAACAGTCCCGATAAGGTTTTGTTCTGCATACTCAAAAGAACAATCTTTCCATTCAACTCGCCTACCTTCATTCGATTTTCTTCCAGTATGCGGTTCTCTTCCAGTACTTGATCTTTCAACTCCTGAATTTCTTCCATCTCCTGCTGGTATCGCTTTATCTCCTCTTCATTATCTCTAATCTGGGATTCGATTTCGGCAATCTTCTTCCTGTGATTCTTACTTTTGTAGTAGTAATAACACATATAGAAGGCCACAATCAGGAAAATAACCGTACCGCAAAATATAAAAACCGTACGGTCCACTTTCAGTTGTAAATTATCATTCCGGAGCTTCTCGTTCTCGTACTGCTTTTGCAGTTCTGTTATCAGCTCCTGCGAATCGACTTCATCCAATACATTCACGATAGAGTCCGCTTTTTCATGATAGATAATCGCTTCCTCAAAATTATCAATATCTTTTTCCAGAAAGTATAAATTGTTATATGCGTCAATACGGGTATATTCTTTAGAAGAATTGATACTCATCTTAAAATATTTCCGGGCGTTCTCTACATCGCCCATCTGTATATACAAATAACCGAGAGACATACACTCCACGTATTTCCTTTCTTCATCCGTTTCTTTTTCATAAGCAGCAAGAAAATAGCGTTCTGACTTTTTCAGTTCTCCCATAGAACGGCACAGTATCCCCAACTCATGTAAAATGGAAACTTCAGACGAATATTGCTTTTCCCTGGCTAGTGCTAAAGCATTAATATAATAGAAATAACAGCTATCCCATTTATTCTGAAACAAATAAGCCCGGCCTATATTTTGCCCGGCTCTGACAAGACTCAAAGAATCTTTCAACTCTTCATAGATTGTATATGACTCCCGAAAATTCTCCAACGACTCCTGATACAATTTCTTTTTCCGGTTAATCATCCCTATCTCATCAGTAGCCATTGCAAACATCTTACAACATTGAATATTCCCGAACATTTCTTTTGCCGAAGACAGGAATGTCAAAGCCTCTTCATCTTTGCCCAGTTCACGCAACACTCTTCCATAATAATACTGTGCTTTAGCACGTGTTGCGGAGTCACCACGCTCTACAGCATAGTAATTCAGTGCCAGTGCAATCAATGAGTCAGAAGTAAACTTCACATAGTTCCGATCCATCGCCTGCGTCAATAAAAGTGCATAATCCGCCTGCAACTTTCCACGTAGTTTTTCAGTATGAGGTATTGACTTTAATAGATACAGAGCTGTATCCGGAAGAGATTCCATGCACATTTCGATCCTCCGGAATGCCGCATCAGGGGCCTCCGAATCTCTATGACAAGAAACCGATAAGACTAAAATAAAAAAGAAAGCGGCGTATACCGGAACAGTAGTCGTTTTCACTTTACTTGAGTTTTGTGCAAAAATACACAAAAAACTCAAGCATTACTTATTTGTTGAAGCATTTTGTTCCAATCGTTGATGTTCTTCTATCAACTTCATGTTTTCTCTTGCTTTAGACAGGAATTCTCTAACCAGCTTATTATCTTTAAAAGAATAAGGAGCATCCTTGATTATATCATCAATTTGCGGAGTCATAATCGGATAAGGCAAAGAGCTGCAGAGCATCATAAACACACTGGGTCCCAGCACATTTTCATAATTATCGGAGATGAACGTTTTTACATACTGATTCATCGCTTTCATCAGTGAGTCTCCTTCCACCACCAACTGACCGTGAATTTCATCCAGATCGCCTCCATCCAGTACCATACGGGTTTCCTTCTGCTCCAGTTCACCAATGCTTTCTTCCAATTGGTTTCTTTTGCTGATAAACTCATACAGTGCATTATTTAAAGATGTTCCGACTGCCTTGAGGTCCGTATTGCTAATGGTAACTGTTATCTTCCCACTTTCCAGCACAATCGGCATAATGCTTTCTTCATCCATGTAAAGTGTCACCATCTGTACGGAATCTATTTTCCCTTTCATTGAGAACAGACCATGCACTACTTCAGCTGAATCCAGCTTCACCCACTCTCCATCCCGAAGGGATTTAAGATACAGCATCTTTCCATCCAGACTATTCACTGAAGAGGTTCCTTCAATCTTGTACTTACTGGTGCAGGAAGCAAAAAACGGAAGCAAAAGTAAAAAAGGCAAAATTTTATTCACGTTCATCTATTCATTAAATTCTGGGTACAAAGGTACAACTGATTCAGAATTCAAAGAAACATTTTATCAATATTTAAATCTTGTAAGACTCTTTTCTTTAATAATCCTTATAAACATAGGTACAAGGCTCTTTTTTTCATTTAGTTTATCTAATTTTGCAGTCATGAAAACATCAACATTTGCCCCTTTTGCCAAACCGCTTTATGTAATGGTAAAGCCTGTAGGTGCCGTATGTAATCTAGCATGCGATTACTGCTATTATTTGGAAAAGGCCAACCTATACAAAGACAATCCGAAACACGTAATGAGCGATGAACTTCTGGAAAAGTTTATCGACGAGTACATTAACTCACAAACCATGCCACAGGTGCTTTTCACCTGGCACGGAGGAGAAACGCTGATGCGGCCGCTCTCCTTCTATAAAAAGGCAATGGAACTACAAAAGAAGTATGCCCGCGGACGAACGATCGACAACTGCATCCAAACCAACGGAACCATGCTCACCGACGAATGGTGTGAATTCTTCCGTGAAAACAATTGGCTGGTAGGAGTCTCTATCGATGGTCCCCAGGAGTTTCATGACGAGTATCGTAAAAACAAAATGGGAAAACCCTCTTTTGTGAAAGTGATGCAAGGCATCAATCTTTTGAAAAAACATGGGGTGGAATGGAATGCGATGGCAGTCATTAATGACTTCAATGCCGACTACCCACTAGACTTTTACCATTTCTTTAAAGAAATCGGTTGCCAGTATATCCAGTTCGCTCCTATCGTTGAACGTATTCTCTCACATGAAGACGGTCGTCACCTCGCTTCTCTTGCAGAAAATAAAGCCGGAACTCTTGCTGATTTTTCGATCACCCCGGAACAATGGGGTAACTTCCTTTGTACTCTTTTCGACGAATGGGTGAAAGAAGACGTAGGCAAATACTACGTACAAATATTCGATTCGACTTTGGCGAATTGGATGGGCGAACAACCCGGTATATGCACAATGGCAAAGACCTGTGGTCATGCCGGTGTGATGGAATTCAACGGAGATGTTTATTCTTGCGACCACTTTGTATTCCCCGAATATAAATTAGGTAACATTTACAGTAAAACTCTGGTGGAAATGATGCATAGCGAACGTCAGCACAATTTCGGGAACATGAAATATCAGTCTCTCCCCACTCAATGCAAGGAATGTGAGTTCCTGTTTGCCTGCAACGGAGAATGCCCGAAAAATCGTTTCAGCCAAACGGCCGAAGGCGAACCGGGGTTAAATTACTTATGCAAAGGGTATTATCAGTTCTTTAAGCATGTAGCTCCTTACATGGACTTTATGAAAAACGAACTAATGAATCAACGCCCGCCTGCTAATATCATGGAAGCACTGAAAAACGGAGATTTAAAAATTGAATACTAACCAATCATATATTGTAATTTTATCATTTAATAATGAACAGATTAAGACTTTATCTATTAGCGCTGACCGCGCTTTTTGTATGTTCCGTTAGAGCGGATGAGGGTATGTGGCTATTGCAACTGATGCAACAGCAACACTCCATAGACATGATGAAAAAACAGGGATTAAAACTGGAAGCACAAGACCTATATAATCCGAATGGCATTTCTCTTAAAGATGCTGTAGGTATATTCGGAGGAGGGTGTACCGGAGAAATTATCTCACCCGAAGGTTTGATTCTAACCAATCACCACTGTGGCTACGCTTCCATCCAACAACATAGTAGTGTTGAACACGATTATCTGACTGACGGTTTCTGGGCTACTTCCAGAGACAAAGAGCTCCCTACTCCGGGACTGAAATTTACATTTATCGAACGTATCGAAGATATTACGGATATTGTCAATGCCAAGATTGCGGCGAAAGAAATCACCGAATCCGAATCATTCAGCAATATATTCCTTCAAAAGCTGGCTCATGATCTTTATTTTAAAAGTGACCTGGCAGACAAAAAAGGAATTGTTCCGCAAGCTCTTCCGTTCTATGCCGGAAATAAATTCTATCTTTTCTACAAGAAAATATATCCGGATGTACGTATGGTAGCCGCTCCCCCCTCTTCTATCGGTAAGTTTGGCGGTGAAACAGACAACTGGATGTGGCCGCGTCATACCGGCGACTTTTCCATGTTCCGTATTTATGCAGATGCAAATGGTGAACCGGCAGAATACAGCGAGAGCAACGTCCCACTGAAAACCAAGAAACATTTGTCTATCTCTATCAAAGGATTGAAAGAAGGAGATTATGCAATGATTATGGGATTCCCCGGAAGTACGAGCCGCTACCTGACTGTATCAGAAGTAAAAGAACGTATGGAATCGGAGAACGATCCACGTATCCGTATTCGTGGTGCACGTTTGGCTGTCCTGAAGGAAGTAATGAATGCCAGTGACAAAATCCGTATTCAGTATGCTAACAAGTATGCAGGTTCCAGCAACTATTGGAAAAACTCCATCGGCATGAATAAAGCCATCATCGATAATGATGTATTAGGAACAAAAGCTGCACAAGAAGCCAAATTCGCAGAGTTTGCAAAAGCACAAAACAATGCTGAATATGCAGCAGTAGTGAAGAATATTGATGACCTGGTAGCTAAGACAACTCCTCTCAACTATCAGTACACCTGTTTGAGAGAGACTTTCTTCGGAGCTATCGAATTTGGCAATATTATGTTGGCTAAAACACGCGAAGCATTGCTTGAGAAAAACGATTCTGTAATCGAAGCACGCATGAAAGCCTTGGAAAGCACTTACGAAAGCATCCATAACAAAGATTACGATCATGAAGTAGACCGCAAGGTAGCGAAAGCCTTGTTCCCCTTATATGCTGAAATGATTCCGGCAAACCAACGTCCTTCTATTTATAAGGTTATTGAGCAGAAATATAAAGGCGATTATAACAAATTCGTTGATGATATGTATGACAACTCTATTTTTGCCAACCGGGAAAACTTCGAGAAGTTTACAAAGAAGCCTTCAGTGAAAGCGATTGACAATGATCTGGCACTGCAATACTGCCAGTCTAAATACGACTTGATGGATACACTGGCTTCCCAACTCAAGGATATGGATAAAGAACTGGCTTTGCTACACAAAACTTATATCCGTGGTCTGGGTGAAATGAAGTTGCCTGTACCTTCTTATCCGGATGCAAACTTTACCATTCGTCTGACCTATGGTAACGTGAAACCTTATGATCCGAAAGACGGCGTACACTACAACTACTATACGACCACTAAGGGAATTCTTGAAAAAGAAAATCCGGAAGACCGTGAATTCGTTGTACCTGCCAAACTGAAGGAACTGATTGAAAAGAAAGATTATGGCCGTTACGCTTTACCGAATGGTGATATGCCAGTCTGCTTCCTGTCGACCAACGACATCACCGGTGGTAACTCCGGTAGCCCGGTACTGAATGAAAACGGAGAACTGATCGGTTGTGCTTTTGATGGCAACTGGGAATCATTAAGCGGTGACATCAACTTCGACAACAACCTGCAACGTTGTATTAATTTAGATATCCGTTACGTCCTGTTCATTCTGGAAAAATTAGGAAACTGCGGACACCTGATCAACGAAATGACAATCGTAGAATAAATGAGAAAACAAATCCTATTTGTCCTATTTTCATTGGCAACTCTTAGCATCCACGCCGACGAAGGCATGTGGATGCTAACCGATCTGAAAGCACAGAACGCTGTTGCCATGCGCGAACTTGGTCTCGAAATTCCGATAGAGGAAGTATACAACGCAAATGGTCTTTCTCTAAAAGACGCTGTTGTACACTTCGGAGGAGGATGTACGGGAGAAGTTATCTCTTCCGAAGGACTGGTACTGACTAACCATCACTGTGGTTATGGAGCTATCCAGCAACATAGTAATGTAGAACATGACTATCTGACAGATGGTTTCTGGGCTATGAACCGTGATGCGGAACTTCCTACTCCAGGATTGACCGTCACTTTTATCGACCGTATTCTCGATGTGACCGATTACGTCACCGAGCAACTGAAAAAAGATCCGGACCCGGATGGTGTTAATTATCTATCACCAAGTTATCTTGGCAATGTAGCAGAACGTTTTGCCAAAGCCGAGAATATAGAAATAACTCCTGCAACAAAGTTGGAGCTCAAGGCTTTTTATGGAGGAAACAAATATTACCTGTTCATCAAAACAGTGTATAGTGATATTCGTATGGTAGGGGCTCCTCCTTCTTCCATCGGTAAATTCGGAGCTGATACCGACAACTGGATGTGGCCTCGTCACACAGGCGACTTTTCTCTCTTCCGTATTTACGCGGACAAGAATGGAAAACCGGCAGAATATTCTAAAGACAACGTTCCTCTGCAAGTGAAAAAACATCTGAAGATCAGCCTCGCCGGAGTTCAGGAAGGAGATTTCACCTTTGTCATGGGATTCCCCGGACGTAACTGGCGGTATATGATTGCCGACGAAGTGGAAGAACGGATGCAAACGACCAATTTCATGCGCCAGCATGTACGCGGAGCCCGTCAGAAAGTACTTATGGAGCAAATGCTGAAAGATCCGGCAGTGCGTATTCATTATGCAAGCAAATATGCTTCTTCGGCCAATTATTGGAAAAATGCCATCGGCATGAATGAAGGACTGATACGCCTCAATGTACTGGATACCAAACGTGCACAGCAAGAAGAACTGTTAGCCCGCGGCCGTGAAAAGGGAGATGATTCGTATCAGAAAGCCTTTGATGAGATTCGCTCTATTGTATCTCACCGACGCGATGCGCTATATCATCAGCAGGCTATCAATGAAGCATTAGTCACTGCCCTTGATTTTATGCGTATTCCTTCCACGACAGAATTGGTTACCGCTCTGAAATCGAAAGATAAAGAGCAGATAAAAGAAGCAAAACTAAAACTGAAGAAAGAAGGAGATAAGTATTTTGCTTCTGTCCCCTTCCCGGACGTAGAACGGATGGTAGCCAAAGAAATGTTGAAGACTTATGCCAACTACATTCCGGCAGAACAACGAATCAACATCTTCGAAATCATCAATTCCCGTTTCAAGGGAAGTATTGACGCCTTCGTTGATGCCTGTTTCGAACATTCCATTTTCGGCAATCCTAAAAACTTTGAGAAGTTTATCAAGAAACCAAGTTTGTATAAAATAGGATATGACTGGATGGTATTATTCAAATATTCTGTTACCGACGGAATCCTGAAAACAGCCATTGCCATGAAAGAAGCCAATCAGAACTATGACGCAGCTCATAAAGTATGGGTGAAAGGCATGATGGACATGAGACAGGAAAAAGGAATGCCGATTTATCCGGATGCGAACTCTACTTTACGGTTGACATACGGCCAGGTGCTTTCTTATGAACCGGCTGACGGTGTGGTTTATGACGCTCATACCACCCTCAAAGGTGTGATGGAAAAAGAAGATCAGGGAAACTGGGAATTCGTAGTGCCTCAAAAACTAAAAGAACTATATAACTCCCAGGATTATGGACGTTATGGCAAAAACGGTGAAATGCCTGTCTGCTTTATCGTAAACACCGACAATACAGGAGGAAACTCCGGCAGCCCGGTATTTAACAGCAAAGGGCAGTTGGTAGGAACTGCTTTCGACCGCAACTTTGAAGGCTTAACAGGCGACATTGCTTTCCGTCCTTCATCGCAACGAGCCGCTTGCGTCGATATCCGCTATACCTTGTTTATCATCGATAAATATGCGGGAGCCTCTCATATCATCAATGAACTTAGCATTGTTGAGTAAATTGAGAGTTGAGAATTAAAAATTGAGAAATATGATGCCAGATGGCATAACTTTTATTTCTCAATTTTTAATTCTCAACTCTCAATTTATATAAATTCTTCCACCATATACATCTCGTCAATCATCTCATTCATTATATTCTGTAAATTCTGAACTGCTTCTTCAGGAGATTCCCCATAAGCATTACATTGCATATTTACAGTCAACCAGGCATAATAGCCACCATCTGATGCGCGTTCAAGCACATAATCCGTTCTGTTTAGCTTCATATTGGTAAATAATTAGTGAATGTTGGTATTGAAGTTATTTCTGAATGTGAAGCTGCCGGTTTCTCCAGTTCACGGATCATCCGACGTTCACAGCTGCGAACCCAATAAACGAAATGACGGTTCGGAGTATATTCTCCTGCAAAGCGAAGCAGCGGCTGCAAATCAAAGGAATCACTGATTATTCCTGCCCCCGCTTTCATTGCATCATAGGCATTGCAGTCTTGTTCAATATGTGCCGGAACCATTAATACAGGTTTTCCAAGATACATTGCTTCGCAAATGGACTCGAAGCCTGCCGTACTGGCATAAGCCTTGCAACCCGCCATCGCATTAAGAAACTTCACATCATCTATTTGATGGAAACTCAATGTTTCGTCAATCCGTGTCACCTCTTCGGCATCCGATCTATCCCAGAAAAAAGTTAAAGGAAGTCCCGGATGCTTTGCATGAAAGTTCTCTACGCTATCGGCAAACCCGGAATTAACCATATATCCATGAATATAATCACCCTCTTCCGGACGGATAGCTGTCACTTCCGGACGAATCAATGGAGGAACGGTCACTATTTGATTCATATCATCCTGTTCCATTTCCAGGAAAGACAAAGCCAGTTTCTTCGAAGATCTTAGAGCGGTCATCCGGGTAAAGAAACGCAGCATCCATAACTGGCACGAATTTTTATCCGGAAACTCGAAATCACGATGTAAAAACAAATACTGATGTCCAACACAAATATACGGAACGGAGGGACGGAAGAGTGCATAGGTAAGTCCGGTTAAAAGTTCGTAGAAGTTGATGACGACTTCCGCCCCTGTCTCCCTGATCCGCTGATTTATATAATACATGCTACGAAGATACTCCGGTAATCTTAATAAATTGTATGCAACGCTTTTCGTCAGGTTCGCCCGTTTATTATCTGCCGTAGGCAAAAAGTTCGGACTAATAAATCGCTTCACCGGTGCATGAATACTCCGATTGAAAAATCCCGGCAAAGTACGTGTCGAACTTTTCCCGACCAAGACTTCCACTACTTCATGCCCATTGCGCAATAACATTTCTTCGAGAGTGATTGCCTGTGTAAAATGCCCTCTCCCCTCACCTTGAACAATAAATAAGAATTTCATAGTTCTACTATTTTTTAGATACGCAAAGTTCCCACTTTCGCATTACAAGATGATGACTCTATGATTACTATTTCATGAACAAAATCTGCTTTTTCTCGTTATATTAATAAAATAGAAAATCTATTTGCGGTCTTCAAAGACTGCTTTTTAACTCTAAGAAAGAAAAGATTATGGAAAAATTTGAAGATTTAATACAGTCACCAGTGCCCGTTTTAGTTGATTTCTTTGCAGAATGGTGTGGACCTTGCAAAGCAATGAAACCGGTTTTAGAAGAACTAAAACTTATTGTGGGAGATAAAGCACGTATTGCAAAGATAGACGTTGACCAGCATGAAGACCTGGCTACTAAATATCGCATACAAGCTGTACCGACCTTCATACTGTTCAAGAATGGAGAGGCTGTCTGGAGACATTCCGGTGTAATCCATAGTAGCGAACTACAAGGGGTTATCGAGAAGCATTATACATAAAAAGATAATAATAACGAATGAAGAAAGTATTAGTAATGGTAGCCCTCGTCATGATAAGCGTGATTGTATACGCATTCAACGACAGTAGGGAAACTAATCAAGGTAAAAAAGAAGTAACAGGTAACAGTGAAGTCGTCGTAATGAACAAAGAAATGTTTCTGAAAGACGTCTTCGATTATGAGAAATCAAAGGAGTGGAATTATAAAGGTAATAAGCCCGCCATCATCGACCTATATGCAGATTGGTGCGGACCATGTCGCCAGACAGCTCCTATCATGAAAGAATTGGCAAAGGAATATGCCGGAAAAATTGTCATCTACAAAGTCAATGTAGATAAACAAAAAGAACTGGCAGCTTTATTTAATGCAACAAGTATTCCATTGTTTGTATTCATTCCCATGAAAGGAGATCCACAGCTTTTCCGTGGAGCTGCTGACAAGGCAACTTACAAAAAAGCGATTGATGAATTTCTCTTGAAGTAAAGAAGAAAATATAGTGACGCTATCCGGTCGGGATAGTAACGCTATACTAGGAAAAGAGTGAGGGTATCCTTGCGGGATACCCTCACTCTTTTGTATATCTTGCCAATCCTTATTTGAAGTATCCCACAGGATGATTCATCATTGGCATTTGGCTATCTTTCAATTTCAAAACTTTCTTCAATTGTTCATTGTCCATCGAGGCGCGTGGCACTGTTGCTATGTTAGCAGCGGAACAGAATATTGAAATATTTTGAGAAACGATGCCGGAATCCATAGCACCCATCAACTGGCTGCGTGCACTCTTCGCATCTCCAAACCTGGAGAGATCACTGATTAACACCAAAGACACCGGAGCTGTTTTCACAAATGCCTGTCCACCGGCTACTGCTCCACGGTGATCTCCTTCAGCAACCAGAGTCAACTGATGATTTTTAGCATCATACAGATAACTCCCTTCAGGTAACACTACATATACATCCACATCCTGCTTATTCAAAGCCGATGGAGCTGTTCTCATTCCGGATTCCTTACGGTTTATCCCATTAGCAGCCCATAACAAATCAGACAGATCCGACAGACTCAATGATTTAGAAGCATACTCGCGAGTTGAATGTCGTTCAGACAATGCCTTCATCACCGCACCGGTACGGTTTAAATTAGGCTTCGGCAATTTAATCACTTTATCAGCAGCAAAAGCAACAGCCGAAAGCATTAAACAAACTAACAATAGTTGTACTTTTCTCATAACTGTGGTATTTAAAAATTGATAGACAAATATAAATAAAAAAGGTCTGTATTCGTTGCAGAATACAGACCTTTTAAGAGTTTATTAGGCTTAATTATTTCTTATCACCGAAATAACGGTTGTACAATCCTTCAAAACCTTTACCGTGACGAGCTTCGTCTTTGCACATTTCATGTACAGTGTCATGGATAGCATCCAGATTCAAAGCTTTAGCACGAGTTGCGATACGTTTTTTATCTTCGCATGCACCTTGTTCAGCATCTTTGCGTTTCTGCAGGTTTGTTTTAGTATCCCACACGCAGTCGCCCAACAATTCTGCAAACTTAGCAGCATGTTCAGCTTCTTCCCAAGCGTAACGTTTGAAAGCTTCAGCTACTTCAGGATAACCTTCACGGTCTGCCTGACGGCTCATAGCCAAATACATACCAACTTCAGTACATTCTCCCATGAAGTGATTGTTCAGGTCCTTAATCATTTCTTCGTCACAACCTTTTGCCACACCAATAACGTGTTCGTCAGCAAAAGACAATGCGCCACCTTCTACCTCAACCACTTCTACGAATTTGCTGGCAGGAGCTTTACACAAAGGACATTTTTCAGGAGCTGCGTCACCTTCATGAACGTAACCGCATACAGTACATCTAAATTTTTTCATTTTCTTCTCAATTTTAAATTAATTAGTCAATACGTGTTTCTTTATCTTTACTTAAGCAATTTTTGCAAATACCTTTATAATAATAATGAACTTCTGATACCTGATGACCATCCATGTCTACATTCTCCACTTGTTTTATGGCTTCCGGGCATTTCAAATCATAAATGTGTCCACAACGCCTGCACAAAAAATGAGAGTGTACGGAAGTGTCAGCATCAAAGTTCGTATTCTTCTCATCAATCGTAAGCATCAAGGCCGCTCCTTGTTCAGAAAACAATTTCAGAGTATTGTAAACCGTAGTTTTTGAAAGTGTCGGCATCGAAGGAGATAGTGCAGTATATATATCATCAGCTGATGGATGAATCGGATTATCCATCAGATATTCCATGATAGCGATACGCTGCATGGAAGGCTTGATATTATGCTCTAATAATCGTTCATATGATTTCATTATCTCTTCCTTCTTTTCAAAGTTGTATTCATTACAATTATAAATTTAATGCAAAGATAACGAGTTATTTGGAATTATCAAATAAATTCCCATATTTTTGGCGTATTTTTTTAAGAATATTATTATTGAAAACCTATTTTCCTTTTACTTACCATCCATTTGCATGACAATAAAAGATCAGCAATTTTTTTGTTTAAAAATACCCCTCACAAAAGAGTTTTGTGAGGGGTATTTATATTTCGAAAAGTTTTATATACTCCTTTTCTGTTAAAGAAGCTAAAAATCAATTTTATTCGTCCACTTTTACTTCCGCTATAATTTCGTCCGGCACTTTGTTACAACGCACATATTTGCTCACGTCGCTATCATCATCTTTTGCCGTCCAGACCATAGAGCCAGATTCCTGCAAATCGGTTACGATATAATCGTGATTCCACTCTCCATTGCCGAAATCGTAGTCTCCGCTAAGCACGTAGCCCAGATAAGGGTCGTTCTTAATCTTGAAAGAACCGGTGATGCAACGTGCGTACATACTGTCGAACTTCTGGTACATTTCAAAAGTGAGTTCCTTGCGGTTAAACTTTATGTAGCAATAGGTACCTTCCGCCAAAGGCTGCCCGTTCCATTCGGCAAGTTGCCATACTCCGTTCAGATTGGCAGCAGTGACCGGCAATGTAGGAAGGGCTGTATCTTCATCGTCATCACAAGATGAGAAACAAAGCACGAAGGCGAATAAAGCCATTAATTTGAAAATATTCTTCATGTCTTCTTTTTATTTTATCGTTATTTAATACGGTTTACTTTAATATTCAATGTCCGTTCCGACGGTTGCCCCTCCACTCCTTCTATCACAAGCGGAAAGGTAAATGAACTGCCTTTATCCGCAGGAATCAGTGAGCTATCTATCGTAACCACTATATCGGCTTCACTACCCGGAGTGATCACTTCCGGTTCCGTACGGAAAGCAGCGAATGCCGGAAGCTGGGAAGCCGACAAGCGTAGTGGTTTGTCGCTGCTGTTACCGCACAGAATTCGTTCCGAAAGACGCTTTCCAGCAGCCACTTCGCGAAATTCCATCCGATTTTGTTTCAGCCTCAACTTTCCCATTACATATGGATAGCGCGCCCATTCATCCGCTCCGGGAAGCACATTTCCTCTTAAGGTGAGGCGTGCCGCCGGCAGACTGTCCGAAGAAGCCAGATAGATGAAAGCATTCGTGTCGATCGTTCCCGGATGATTCTTCGGAGTGTAAGTCAATGCTATCACTCTTGTTTCGCCCGGAAGAATCTCTCCCATACGGACATCAGCCGCCGTACAACCGCAAGTTGTCTTCACACAGGTGAGCTTCACGGTTTTACCGCTTACGTTCGTGCAAGTGAAACGGTAGGTCTGCGGAGCATCGTCTTCGGTCAGTGTACCGACATCCAGCACCGTCCGGTCGAAACGCAGAATTTCTTCCTCCTGCAGAACGGAACGGACATTCCGGGCTTCTACCGCCCGGAACGGTCCGACAACCGCACAACATATAAATAACCGTATCCAGATAATGGGTTTCATTGAATATCAAAATTACATCCAACCGTTGTCATTGGCTTTTTTACGAACTGTGACGGTGATTGTTTGCTCCGTTCCATTGCTTACTTTCACCATGATACGGGTCGCTCCGGTTTTTACGCCGGATACCTCCATCAGCGTACCTGTTACCTTTACCGTAGCAATAGCTGTATCAGCAGATGTACAGGTATAAGTCAGGTTCTCGCCATTTACAAAGTAGGAAGCAAGGTCTACCGTCGATGTTGCTGCTTCTGACACATATACGTTAGGCACTACCATATCCGAACCGCTGCCGTCGATTTTGTTCAACAACTCTCCGGCGTTTGCCAGTCCCTCACCCATCTTGCCGACGTATCTCGACAACTCTACTTTCGTAGCGGAAGCTCCGTGAGTAAGATGGTTACGATAGAACCTTTTCACTGCTCCATTACTATAATAGGGATCCAGCGGCTTCGCTGATTTTTTCAGCAGTTCCACAAACTCGCTTGCCTTAAAGTGACGACGCAACTTAACGGCATACGACAATCCCAGTGCAGCTACTCCCGATACATGCGGGCAAGCCATAGACGTACCGTCCATATATCCATAGGCAGGCTGACCGTCCTTTATCAATGTGGAGAGAATAGAACCGGAATGAGCACCGTCTATTTCTTCCCATATTTCAGGATCATTCTCTCCCACCGGATTATAATATTCCGTATCACCGCCCGGAGCTGAGATCGTGACTTCCTTACCATAGTCGGTATAAGAAGCCGGAGTAAAGTCGGCAGCCACCGCACTTACTGATATGCATTTAGAGTAAGCAGCAGGGAAAGAAGGCATAGCCGCATATTCATTGCCGGAAGCGAAAATTGCCAGACCACCGTCGATCACCCCATTGGGAGAACCGGCATTGTTGATAAAGTAATCCAATGCTTCTTTTTCCAGCGGATAAAGTTCCGACCATTCTTCTTCCGAACCCGGACCCGGAGTATATCCGTCTACCAGACTTGCCAAAGCAGAGTTGTAACCCCAGCTACATTGCAGGATAACAGCGCCATTATCTGCCGCATATTTGATAGCCCGCGCCTCACCATCCAGACTCACACCATACTCACCGGAAAACACCTGACACGACATTATCTTCACGCCCGAATTAGGTGTACCGTCGCCACCGGCGATACCGCAGACGCCTTCGTGATTGCCGTTCATAGCAGCAATCGTACCGGCAACGTGTGTGCCATGTCCCGAATCGTTGATATCCTGCCATGTAATAACAGGCGAATTGCTTACGAAGTTGTAACCGTACTGATCATCCTCATAACCGTTACCGTCGGCATCTTTACCGGCATACAATTTTTCGCCTTCGTTAATCCAGATATTATTTATCAAGTCGGGATGAGTATTCATGACGCCTTCGTCCAGCACGGCAACAATAATAGACGGGTCACCCGTACATTTCTTCCATGCTTCCGCACAACCGACATCACATCCTGCTTTCGAACCATTCTGCAGTTCATTCTGATTATCAAATGCATTAACTCCGCTGTTGATATAATGCCATTGATACGACAGACCGGGATCATCGAATATGCTTTCTGTTTTCCCCGCACGCGTAGTTGCCTTTTGTTTCAAAGCGCTTTCGCTAATATAAGTGCGATAGGATTGTTTCTTGTAAGCACGTTGAATGCGGCTGTTTGCCTGTACTTTGGAAACTTCGCCCAACTGACTGAGCCGGCGGGCTGCTTCTTTCACATCCGTATTTTCATCAAACTTCACCCGATACCACAGATGCAATCCTGCGGTGCGGGTCCGTTCTTCATTTCTGGGATCTACCGGAAATATACGTTCAAAATGATAAGCCCCCAGAATAGCCAACACCTCGTCGGTAGAAGGAATCCCGGAACGGGTCATAGCTCCCCCGCTTCTGGTAGCAACCGCAAGAGTCCGGTCAAGGATCTCCGTCATTGCCGGGTCGAACTTTATCAGCAATTCACCGGAAGTGACATCCGTCGGAAGTTGGACTTCCGTCCCCCCTGTCGGGGTGGACGGTTGTTCAATCAGCTCTTGTTCCGAGCAGGCAGTCAGCGTCAAGGCAAACAGTGCTGTATATAAGAATTTATTCTTCATTGTTCCTTATTAAATTATTCTTGTTAATGATATTTATTCTACTGTATCCGATAATACAAATACTTTGTAATACAACGGATAAGCTACGCCGTCAACCTTTTGGTTTGTTCCAGGGTCTTCACTGCCGTAGTAGTAAGAATAATCGTAGTTCACGAGTTCCACATTGCTGAATCCAACTGTATCTCCTGAAGAATTCTTACCCCCTTCCTGCTGGTTAAATACCATCGTTTCCGGATTCCAGTATGCAAAGTACGGATGGAACAGCAACCAATTCGGTATTTTACCAGTCATGAAGTTCTGATTAAGATGTAACGTACGGGCAAACGGCAATACACGCAGAATATCCTGTCCTCTTAACGCATCCTGATCCTTATAAGTAACCCAATTGTCAGTGGATAACAACCATTGGCAAGTATCCTGAGATAACTTAGACTCATAGATAGCAGGAGTAGCATCCAGTTCATCTTTAGTAAAGAAATCTTCTTGCTGATAAGTAAGCGGTTTCTTCGCTGCTGTCAACGCATTCTTCACTTCTTCGTCCGTCGGGAATTCTCCTTCGAGGAAGTTATACGACATTTCTAATGAAATCAACTTATCCCATGTCAACAATTTCAAGAAGGCTTCTTTTTCCGTGTATTCTTTGGATACGTCTGCATGCAAGCCGACGTCTCTTCCATTATATTTGCCTCCACTAATAAGACTTAAATCACGCAATACATCCGTAGCACGGCATCCGGTCAATGTCAAAGCCTTCAACTTGCCGAAATTCTTCTGATTCACCACATTGGTAATCACAGACAATGACGGGAAATTGTTACTTCCCAAATACAATGTTTCCAGCTTATTCCCTAAGTTAATAAAATTATCGGGGAAAGCATTGATGCCTACAGAATATACAGTCAAATGTTTCAAATATTGTAACTCACCGATTTCCTCTCCTAGAGAGATTGTACGGATCTGACTGTTTTCATTACTCTGAACTGCGAATGATTCTATATATTTCAAATGCCGAATCTCCTTGGGCAAGGCTTCACCATCTTGCAGGTTAATCATCGCAAAACTTACAGAACGCACACGGCCTACCGCTTCCTCAGGAAGTTCGTTGTTTTGTATTTCTTTATCCGTAGCTTCCCAAAGCGTCACATTCGCCCAGTTCATCATATTTTCACTGGCATCAATCTGCGTCATAGACTGAAGTTTATTATTGATAGTAATCACCGCCAGCGAGTCGCCCGAACGGTTATCTTCAATCTTCATAGCAGCTTCCTGTCTCACAGTCAGCACCACTGCATCTATCTTATTACCGTTTTCATCGACCAAATCCTTCAGGTCCTCGGGATCTTCCGGAATCAGACGAATTTTAGCTACACGGGTATAAGGAACCACATTCATTCCCCAACGGAAATCTACTTTTATGGTACGCGGACGCGCTCCACGGTCTAACTCCACATTCAAATCTTTCTCTTTCGGCAATGTCAACCAATCTGCGCGGTCACTCTCTGCATCCGCTTTTTGTTCCTCCGACATAGTTGCCTCTTCAGCGAAAGAATAATCTACTCCGTCTATTCTGAATTTGACATTTGTAGAGATAGTACTTTTGAAAACACGTTCGTCGTAACGATCCGAACTAGCTATTTTCACTTCCGACTCTTTTATCAAGATTTGCTTGCTAAAACCAAACTGTGTAACCGTTACCTTTTGAGGTGTTCTGCCGTTCATGGCGAAAAGTATCTCCGTTGTACGTGCAAGGTTTTGCAGTGTGGAGTCGATAGCTATCTCACATACCGCCGAACCGATACCGTTGGCAGGCGAAATGGCTAACCAAGGTTCCTTGGTGCTCGTCACCCATTGATCGCTGGACGATACGGCAATCTTTTCGACTCCACCTTCGGCACCCATCGTAATTTCGGTCTTATCCAATGCAAGCCCCTCGATTCCCGGTTCGTCATCATCCTTGCACGAGGTCACTAACGCCGTGCAAAGAATCAGTCCTAATGTTATTTTACTAATATACTTCATTAATAGAATCTTTTATATTATCGTTCAATACCCAAAGCATCACAACCACGAATATCCTGTGTCTTATCATAAAGCAATACATACATGCCTGCCTCGATATAAGGACATACACTGGTTACATCCAAAGAGATATTCGGATTGTCTGCAATCTCTAATATATAGAGCCGTGAAGTGAGTGTTTCGTTCACTTTACGAATATCATTCGAACCAATCTGCAATTGCAGCAAACTCGGACAAGTAGTGATACCCGTAGGCCATTCACGCAAAGTACGGTTACCATCCTTATCGCGCTGGTGGCGGATACCGAAAGCTTTCAACTGGCTACTGTTCAGCGGCTGCGTCGGGAACTTGGAGAAACAGTTGTAGCTGACATCCATATTTGTCAAATAAGGCAAAGTCGTTGCACGGAAGTCATCCGACAGGCTTGTCAACTTATTGAAGCGCAAATCTATCACCGTGAGCAGATGCGTATTCTTATAGTTTCCGTTCTTCGGTTTCAGTGAGTTTTCCGGAATAGAGGTCATCATGTTACCGCTCAAATCAATAGTTCCAATTGGAGAACCTGTTGCAAACAGTTCTGTAGGGAATTTACTGATTTGATTATTTGACAGACTGACTGTGCTGGCATTGATACCCTTATAATCCGCCATAGAACAATTAATATTCTTTCCATCCACCGAGCCGATCTCATTGTAAGAGAAATCCACTGATGCCATTACATATACTGATTTGGCATTGAAGATATTCGGGATATATTTCAACTTGTTATTAGAGAAGTTCAGTCCTTCTACCTGCTCGGTAAAAGCACAGAAGTTATCCGGAATTTCTTCAATTTGATTATTGCCCAACATCAGGGTGGTCAGTTTAACCTTCGTACCAAAAGCATGTACCGTATGTATATTATTATGCACGCAATCGAGCAAGCCAAGCTTAACCATCTTCCCTAAAGACTCAGACGGCGGAAATTCTTCCAGATTGTTATAACCCAGATAAAGTATCTGGATTTTAGGACCAGTCTTCTCCTCAGCAAGCTTTGTCCAGTCAGCTTTCAGTTGACCGGCACTAATGCCTTTGTTGCAGGCAAGGTTCAGAGACTGTATCTCGGGCAATTCATAGATAAAATCCGGAACCCTATCCATCTTAGGACAGTTATAAAGCTCTATATCTGTTAAATCTTTCAGATTGCTCCAACTCAAATCTTCATCAGCATACTGCTTAGCATATTCCGAGTTCTCATTCTCCCACTCCGTAGCAATAGCATCGGCGAGAATAGGTGAATTGGCGATATTAAGGTTCTGCAATTTTGTCAACCGCATGAGAGCTTTCGAGATAAATGTGATACGGTTGGTAAGCGTACCGATTTGCGTATCTTTCAGCGTGATGCGGTTATCCTTCTTTATCGGCTTCATATCCGGATCACGGTTGATGCTTTCTTGCAGCATTTCCGACATATGAGAGCGCGGGTCGTAATCAAGGAAAGTCCGCTTATAGTGCATGCGTATCCTCTCTTTCTTCGCATCGTCCATGTCTGGTGTCAATTCTTCGTCACCGAATAGTCTGCCGCTCAGCATTTCGCTGTGTGTACCGAAAGCAAGGGTTTTCAACTCCGTCAATTGTCCGATAGCATCAGGCACTCTTCCTTTAGCACCGAAGCCTGCGAGCGAAAGTCCGGTTATACGACCGTTTTCGTCCAGTTCGACGCCCGGCTGGTTCCCCCACATATCCAGTTCCTTATTGAAGTTCCAGTTTTTACTGTGAACTGTATTATCCACCGTACCGCCATTGTAGCTCCAATTCTTTCCGTCCAAAGCCTCCCAGATTTGTTTCAAGGCTTTATAGTCCTTGATATATTCTGCGGTTTCCTTTAACTGGATAGGTACGATCGCTTCGCTTGTCAGTTCGTTATCTTTCACAACAATAGGCTCGCTTCTTACAGCTTGCGTTTCCAGTTGGGGTTTCGTGATACCCTTTTGTGTGTAAGTGGTATAAGCTACTACCTGATAAGTACCGGAAGGAACCCATACGGCAGAGTCGCAGGTTGCTTCTTCTATATCCATGTACTTATCTTCCGGATTAGCAGGATTCACACTTTCCTTTGAACCTTCTTTATAAGTAACCTTCATGCCTTTCAACTCTGTAGTTTCACGGGTAAAGGTATTCATCAAGGTGACATCGATAAAGCGAATGCTGCTGAACAGATATTCACCTGTGGCACGTGTGTTAGCCCATTGTTTCGTCAACTTGAAAGTCAGCATACCACGAGATACGGCATCTACTGTCAATGCTTTCTCTTGAAGTCCTCCGGCTATAACGGTAAAATCTTCGTTATCTCCACCGGGACCTGCCATGATTTCCTTATCGAGTTTGTCATACAGCACGTAACCGATCACCTTATACGTACCGACTACTAACTTCAATTTATCACTGCGCACACCATATTCCGCATTGCCTGCATTATATGAGTTCAAGGGCAATGTTTGTGAAACGGTGGTACCGTTGTGCACCATCACCACCTTTATCTTCTGTGCCGTAGACAACGTTTCCAGTTTGTCCGTCACACGGGTGGTTCCTTCCTTTCCAAAAGAGGCGTCCTTGTAGAGTTTGAACTGCACATAGCCGTATTGGCTTTGCAGTATTTCCTCATCATCGTCGGAACAACCGCTTACTACCACTATTGTCAGTAGACTGACGATTAGCGGCAGGAAGAATATTGAGTATAATTTATGTAAATTCATTTACTAAGTTATCTAAGTTAATTAATTGGCAGGAGTAATTACCAGAGCTTTCTTAAAGATCCAATCAGTTCCTTTAAAAACAACTATTAAATCCTCTGTAAAAGGAGTAGGTATAGTGATTCCCAAATACATACCATCAGAATCCATTGAAGTTTCGAGACGTACTTCTACATCTTTATCCTCACGATTAATAACATAAGCCTCTCCCGTCCATTCACTGTCTGATAATAAGGGATAAATAGAGAAGTAATTTCCTGCATCAGCGGAGATTGAATAAACCTTAGCATTCTCTAGCTGATAGTTTCCTTGAAGAAGATTTAATATATCCTCATCAGTTGCTTGCGTTGCTGAAATTTCTTCATATCCAGATTTCTTTATCAAAAAGCTTTTCGGTCCCGTTTCTTCTTTCACTTCTTTTTGAGTAAAAGCCATGATAAGATTACTTTGTTCATATCTATACTCTATTTCTCCTTCTTCATCAAGAATAACTTCTTCTTCCTTATCTTTAATATCCCTTTCATATACTTCACGTGGAAATGCAAGAATATACCCGCTTCTTTCTTCTGGATCACCATTCCAAGAGTTAGGCTTATATTCATCAATAATGATACTTAAATTCCCCTTTTCCCCTTCGCAATGCATCCAGTCATAAGTAAAGAAGTCATACATTGAACCTACAAGGTGAATTTTATCGTCCCAACCCTTACTCATGAATACAATTACATAGTCATCTTCCAAAGTTTTAATAGTAAATGGCAGTCTCCTTTGTAGAGTTGTAGTTCCTGTACCACCTATACTTTGTTGAGTAAGTGTCTTTCCATCCATTGTAACAACCCAACCTGTAGCAAAAGTTGTTGGAGTAGTAAGTTTTATCTCCGTTGGATTCATTCCCTCATAATAAACAGGAAACTCATAGAATGCTTTTCCTTCTTCATCGGCAAACGTAATCACATTTTTCTCAATATTTGCTTCAACCGGATACTTCTCACGATTTTCATCTTGTATGATCTTCAAACCGCCTGTCACTTCTTTATCCACAGCGCCAACAAAAGAACCACCTTGCAGTTCTACCCAGCCCGGCAGATTAGTAGCAGCAAAACGGAAGTTAGCTTTTACTTTGAATTGAGCAAAGTTGTCATATCCTACCTTAAGTCCAATGGTTTTATCGATTTCATTTCCCTCAAGGTCGAATATCTTCAATTCCGTACCCACAGCCGAACGAGTAACTTCACCAATCACGATAGTCTCACCATCCATTGTCAATTCCAATTTAGCTACGCTCGCTTTCTCTATCTTTTGGTCGTCGTCCGTAGCCATAACGGTTACTGTATGCGTACCGGCAGTTCCGGATACCACATATTCTTCCGTAGTATCACTTTTGAACTTACACCAAATGGCAGAAGAAGCCAAGCTCCAGTTTGTATTCGCCGTAAAAGTAAAATCGGTTGTTTCACCAGCATTGCAGACGATATTCTGCTTTGCCGGAAATACAGGAGTCTCCGCCTTATCATCATCGTCCGAGCATGCCGCCAAACAGAAAGTTGCGAGCAAGCCAATGAAGAGCCAACTTTTGCAGAACATCTTCATGCAGGAACCTCCTTGTGGTTTTAAACTAAACTTTTTCATATCTATTTTCTATTACTTATTTTTTTAATATCCTTGTTCTTTTAATTTTTCCGCTTCCGCATCACTTATCCATTCGATGATATTGATAAACGTGCCCACTATGCCATAAAGCGAACCATCTTTGTTGTTCACACTCAATGTGACATACTGCATGATGAAAGTCTCATTCGTACTATAGAAAGAAGTATAAGCTGCCGGCTGGCTCATCAGCAACTTTCCGTCACCGTGAATGGTGTTGAAAGCCTCTGCCGTAGTGGCACACATATGTTCTTCCATTTCAACCAACGGCTCCAATACATCTTCCCGGTTGAAAGTGATTTCCGTATCATAACCGTCAAAGTAAAGACCATGAATGGCAATCGTATTCTCCTTGCCTTCCACTACATCCGACTTAACCAGACGAATGTCCGTCTTCTTCGGATAATAATCGGACGACAGATAACTGGAAGTGACCTTACACCATCCAGTAAACTCCTGAATGTCAAACGGAAGAATCTTCTGCATCACCACTTTCGCCCCTGTGCCGTATATATCCCAACGATCTTCTTCGGGCACGACGAGCCGTAGGGAGAAGCCCAGCGAGTCGGTAATCTCCATACTGTCATACATACCTTGCACCTGCAAGTTGGCAACTCTTTCGCCCGCTTTGATGGTGACGGTGTTCGACAATAACTTATAATGCTTGCCTTCTACGGCATTGCTCTCCCGGTCTATCACTTCCACAGCAAAGGTGCGGTCGTAGTTGGCTGCCACAGTAGCAGCGACGGGAACGTTGAATATCTCATTCGTTTCTTGCACGGCATAAGTATAAAGCGTGTCAGAAAACATAAGATAATTAGCTCCGCTGTATGTCACCTTGTCCTGCTCGCAGCCGGAAAAAACCGTCAGCGCAGCGACGGCTGCCATACATCCTATTAATAATTTCTTCATTATCGTATGCTTTTAATCTTATTTGTTACTTTCATTCGGTTGTACTTGTGAGCCGGGAGCATCCAGTTCATGCTGCGGTATCGGCCATACGAACAAAGGATCGTCGGCTTCTACTTTCAGTTTACTGCCGTTCTCCAATGACTGTGCCTGCGGCTTGCGTTCAAATCCGTCATGCCAACGTTTCAAGTCGTGAAGACGGAAACCTTCCATATAAAGTTCCTTCACACGCTCTTCTTTGATCACCTTCATCGCATTGGATGCGCTCAAGGCGGTAGAACCTCCGTAAGTAGCGTAGCGAGCCGTACGAAGCGCAGTAATATCTTTTCCGGCACGTCCATAATCGGGAGCCGACTGACTGACATATGCTTCGGCACGAATCAGGTACTGTTCCGACAAGCGGAGCACTTTCGGCATGCACACGTGAAGAATATTCTCGTTTACAAACGATTCATTGCCAAAATACTTTATCAGCAAAGGCCATGAAAGCCCGTGGCTGTAACCAGTCTGATAGGTCAGGAAGAAAGTGGATACGCGCAAGTCGTTGTTATCGTATAAGTTGATAACCCACTCTGCCGGCACGTAATCGGGACGGACTGTACTGAAATCGTAATTAAAGAAAATCGTTCCCAGCCTGCCGCCATAAGAGTCAATGGTAAAACCGACTTTGAAGATAATCTCCGTAGCGTTGTCGTTGGTCCACATATACTTATAATAACTGGCGGTAGAAGTATAGTTCTGCGTACAACTGGACAAAAGGTAGTAACCGCTGTCTATCACTTTGCTGGAATACTTGATAGCATCTTCCCAGTTCTTCATATAAAGAGCGACACGCGCACGCAGAGCGTAGACAGTGTATTCGTTGAAATAAATAGCATTGTTGAACAAAGCGCCGTCGGTAGCTGGATCATAATCTTTATCCAATGCCAACAGTTCGGCTGCACGGTCAAGATCGTCGAGGATAAACTGGTAAGAGTCCTTCAGCGAAGCACGCTTCATTTCCTCATTTCCCTGATAGTGCCGGGTCAGGATAACACCCAGTTCATTGGCTGCCTCCGCATCGCTTTCGTAAGCCTTGCAGAAACATTTCACCAACTCCGAATAAGCAAGCGCACGGGCAAAATAAGCTTCGCCGCAACACTGGTCGATCTGGTCGAGGTCATTGTCATCGGTTGTGTTCTTTCTCACCGCATCCACGCGGTCGAGCAGGAAGTTACACCGGTTGATTACACTATACAATCCGGCATATACAGCCTCAATGCTTGTATTGGTAGCCAGAATGTCTTTCCAGCGCCAGATGTCTCCGTAAGTATTCGTATTTCCGTTTATTCCGTACACGAAATCCGCCTGCAAGTCGGGCAGCAAAGTGAGGTTGCCGGAATAAAGGGCGCTGTTCTTAAAAGCATCGTAAATACCTACCACTGCCAGATTTACATCATCCACCGTCTTGATAGCGTCATCGAAAGGAATGGAATCCTCCGGCATCTTATCCAAACAGGAGATGGTGGAACATGCCACGGCAGCCAACAAGATATATAATTTAAATTTCTTAATCATGTTTCTTTAATGTACTAGTTAAAATGAAACTTCAACCCCCAGAGTAAACTGGCGCGAAGACGGATATTGTGCTCTGTAAACATTATCGGCCACTTCCGGGTCGAGTCCGGTGAAACCGGTCCATGTCAGCAGGTTCTGCCCTTGCAGATAGATGCGGGCGGAAGAGAAGAAATTGGTCTTCTTTAGCCACAACTGCGGAAGCGAATAAGCCAGCGTCAGATTCTTCAGACGAAGGAAAGAAGCATTCTCGAGAAAACGGTCATCCAACTGGGCTACCACGCCATAACGGGGGATATCCGTTACGTCACCCGGCTTCTTCCAACGGTCATACAGCAGTCGTTTCGACTGGTTGTAGGAGCTGTACAGTCCGTTACTTTCTTCAAAGAAACGGTCGTTGTTCATCACATAGCGGTCTGCCATCCAACTGAATTGTGCCGACAGTGAAAGACCTTTCCATGTAAGGGTTGTCCCGAAACCGCCCGCCCACGGAGAGTCGAACGTCTTGCCGGTCATTACTTTGTCTTCTTCACGGAATTCGGTAGTCAGTTCTCCGTCAGCAGTATACCACAGAGCGTCTCCGTTGGCAGGATTTACGCCTGCATAGCGGTTCATGAAGTATTCATGTACGGGATGTCCCACTACATACTTCAATCCGGTGGTGGAGTTTACATATTCTTGCACGCCGTTGTAGAGTTCAAGCAACTTGTTCTTGTTGTAAGAAACGTTGGCGCTTAGGTTCCAAATGAAATCCTTCGTGCGGATCACATCACCGTCTACCGCTATTTCCACACCGCGGTTCATCATGGCACCGATGTTTTCCCAACGCCACCCTTCGCCGGTGCTAGCATACGAAGTAGGCACGTTCATCAGTATATTGGTGGTTTTCTTATGATAGAAGTCGATGTTCACGTTCGCACGGTTGAAAATACCGAAATTTATGCCGACGTTGTTTGCCCATGTCTGTTCCCAACCCAGATCTTCGTTTCCGCTCTGTGCAGGATACAGGCCTGCTTGGTTGAAGTAATTGGCGTTGCCGGAAACCAGTGCGAGATGCTGGTAGAAATTAATCTCCGAGTTACCCGATGTACCGGTGCTCAACTTGATTTGTGCGCTTGTCAGCCATTCCACGTCTTTCAGGAAAGCCTCGTTCTTGATGTTCCACATAAAACCGAGCGACCAGAAAGTACCCCAACGGTGGTCTTTACCGAAACGGGAAGAAGCATCGGTACGTACAGCACCTTCGGCATAATATAAATCTTTATAGTTGTATTCGCCACGGAAGAAGAACGACAAGTAAGCGTAAGAGCTAGTGGTATCCACCCATGAAGAGGCGCGCGTACCGGCAGTGACATTTGTCAGACGGTCGTTGTTCTGTCCTCTGGTGACTACTTGGAATCCGTTAGAACGATAGTCCACGCCTTCCTGTCCCAGCAGGAAATTGAAAGAATGGTC
Source organism: Bacteroides sp. D55t1_190419_B8 (assembly GCF_015558905.1). Lineage (NCBI taxonomy): Bacteria > Pseudomonadati > Bacteroidota > Bacteroidia > Bacteroidales > Bacteroidaceae > Bacteroides > Bacteroides sp. D55t1_190419_B8. Next base: position 153,495 of record NZ_JADMOU010000004.1, on the reverse strand, counting down.
GTCGTTCAGCGCCCAACGGTAATTTGCCGTAACGGTTTCCGTCAGATTCAGGATATCCGATGAACTACGTCCGGCGCTACCTGAACTGTTATTGATAATGTAGCTCGGGAAAGACTGCATGAAAGCCGTAGAGTGCGCATAGTCCGCACCGAACTGTGCACGCACAGTGAGGTCTTTTACCGGAGTAAGCTCTGCAAAGACGGTAGACAACAATTTATACTTCTTGTGGTTCACCGGATTATTAGACATCCATTCGATAGGGTTCTGTCCGATTCCCGTCCAAGTTCCGTCGTTCTGCGAAGCCAGAGAACCGTCCTTATTATAAGGACTCCAATAAGGCAGCATGAAACGTGAACCGGAGATCGGAGTATAAAGTGCCATTTCTCCTTCTTCTGCCTGCGCCACTTCTTCATAAGCCATCATTGTGTTGGTTCCCATCTTCAACCAGTTGCTTGCTTTCACTTCTGCATTGGCACGCAAGTTGTAACGACGGAAAGTAGAGTTCTGCGCAATACCGTCCTGATCGTAAAAACCACCGGAAACGTAGTAGTTGAGGCGATCGGTAGCACGGTTGACCGACAATTCGTAGCTCTGCAACGGAGCGCGGTCGTTGAAAACTTCATCCAGCCAATTGACATCGGTACGCGAAAGCAAGGTGTAATCCTGACCGGAGTCCAGACCGATTTCTTTTTCAAACTGGATACGCTCGGGCGTATTCATCATCATCCAGTTGTCATCCGACGCCAGTTGTGAGAACCCCCACTGCGCACGCAACGATACCTTCGCCTTGTCCAGCGACAATCCGCGTTTGGAAGTGATTACCACCACGCCATTTGCCGCACGGGCTCCATAGATAGAAGTGGAAGAAGCATCCTTCAGCACAGATATGGATTCGATATCTGCCGGACTGATTGTATTAAAATCAGCGCTCGAAATAGGCACACCGTCCAGAATAAACAACGGAGACGTGCCCGAATTGATAGAATTCGTGCCTCGAATCTGGAAGACCGCCGATTTGCTGGGTTCTCCAGAATTGGAGATCACCGTCAGACCGGGCGTCTGTCCCTGCAACGACTGGTCGAAACCCGCTGCCGGTACATTTTCCATCTTTTCCGCTTTTACAGTGGACACGGCTCCGGCAATGGTTCCCTTTTTACGGGTTCCGTACGCCACCACCACAACTTCGTCTATTAATTCGGAATCCGAAACCAGCCGTACATTCAATGTCCCCATATGCGGGTTGACTTCATGCTGCTGGGATTGCATACCGACATAAGAGAACAGCAAAGTAGCCTTCGCCGTACCCTTAATTTCAAGAATGTAGTTACCGTCTACATCGGTAATCACACCATTTGTTGTCCCTTTCTCCAGAATGGACACGCCAATCATCGGCTCATTATCTTCCGCTGAAACTACATGTCCTGTGACTTTATATCCTCCCTGTGCCAGAATCATGAGAGGGATATTCGTCAGAGCAAAGAGTACAAACAAGAGAATTGATTTTCTCATCTTTGATACTTGAATTAAAAATTAATATAATTGATTTATTTTTGTGAAATTTCTATAATAAGGAATACACTTATCTTCGCGTATGAAATAATAATACGCTCCTTCCCCCAATCGGTTACAAACATATCTTGCATCGATTTGGGGTAGATTATATTTTCTATAAAATAGAATAGGAGTTAGACTAACTTGGCAGATTTTTTATATTGCGCCAAATATCCAAATAGATTTTTCGTGTTACTGCTGTGTGAATTAAATGTTTGACCATCTGCTCTCTTAAGTTATAAATTAAACACTAATATTACTTGTTCTGTTTTAGGTTTATGTACTTTCAATGTTGTTATATTTTGGTTACAAATATATATATTATAATTAAATAAAAGAAACAATATGTCGCATTTTTTATACCATATTTCCACTTCTATCTTTTTGCTACATATTTAAGTCTATATAATCCTTTTAAGAAACAAATTCAAAATATATTCCAGCATAAATTAGATATTCACATTCATTTTGATAGTTTGATTAATTGTTTAAACAACAAATACCATAACCCATAAAAATAGCTTATTGAGAGGATTCAATACAGAAAAGAAAAATATTCAAAACTATTTCCTATTTTTGCACCCATTATATATAAATAAGGTATAAGATGAACTACGGATTTGTGAAAGTAGCTGCAGCTGTGCCACACATAAAGGTGGCTGACTGCAAATTCAATGTAGAGAAGATAGAAAGCTTGATTGCAGTAGCCGAAGGCAAAGGAGTGCAAATGATCGTATTTCCGGAAATGAGTATTACCGGATATACTTGTGGCGACCTATTTGGACAGCAGCTTTTGCTTGAAGAGGCAGAAATGGGGCTGATGCAAATCCTTAATAATACTCGTCAATTAGACATTATTTCTATTGTTGGCATGCCTGTTATTGTCAATTCGACAGTAATCAATGCAGCCGTAGTGATCCAGAAAGGGAAAGTATTGGGGGTTGCCGCCAAGACTTATCTGCCGAATTATAAAGAATTCTATGAACAGCGCTGGTTCACTTCGGCACTTCAACTGACAACCAATAACGTACGGCTTTGCGGACAAGTAGTTCCGATAGGTGCCAATCTGCTTTTTGAAACTTCGGATACGACTTTTGGTATCGAAATATGCGAGGACCTTTGGTCTACCATACCTCCCAGCTCTTCATTGGCATTACAAGGCGCAGAAATTATTTTCAATATGTCTGCTGACAATGAAGGCATCGGAAAAAACAATTATCTCTGCTCTCTTATTAGCCAGCAATCTGCACGTTGTATTGCCGGATATGTATTCTCATCATGCGGCTTCGGAGAGTCTACTACCGATGTCGTTTTTGCTGGTAACGGACTGATTTACGAAAACGGTTCGCTTCTTGCGCGCAGTGAACGTTTCAGTATGAAAGAACAACTTATTATCAGTGAAATAGATGTTGAACGTATCCGGACTGAACGTAGAATAAATACTACTTTTGCCGCCAATCAGGCAAATCTGGGAGATAAAAAAGCTGTTTCTATTGCAACAGAATTTGTTAATAGCAAAGAACTGGAATTAACCCGGAAATTCAACTCTCATCCTTTTGTACCACAGGGAGCAGAATTGAACGAGCATTGCGAAGAAGTATTCTCCATTCAGATAGCCGGACTGGCACAAAGATTGGTTCATACCGGAGCTAAAACTGCCGTAGTCGGCATTTCCGGTGGATTGGATTCAACACTGGCACTGCTTGTTTGCGTGAAGACTTTTGATAAGTTGGGATTGTCCCGGAAAGATATCCTTGGAATCACAATGCCGGGTTTCGGAACAACAGATCGTACTTATCACAATGCCATTGGTCTGATGAAATCGCTAGGTATTTCTATTCGTGAAATCAGTATAAAAGAAGCCTGTATCCAGCATTTTAAAGATATAGACCATGATATAAATGTACACGACGTTACATACGAGAATTCGCAGGCACGGGAACGTACACAAATATTAATGGACGTAGCCAATCAAACTTGGGGAATGGTGATCGGTACAGGAGATTTATCAGAACTTGCACTGGGATGGGCAACCTACAATGGCGATCATATGTCGATGTACGGAGTAAATGCAAGTGTACCGAAAACTCTGGTGAAGTACCTGGTACAATGGGTAGCGGAAAACGGCATAGATGAAAATTCAAAAGCGTTTTTACTTGACATAGTAGACACTCCTATTAGTCCGGAACTGATTCCTGCAGATGAAAACGGAGAAATTAAACAAAAAACAGAAGATTTGGTAGGTCCTTATGAGCTGCATGACTTCTTCCTTTATTATTTTTTACGTTGTGGTTTCCGCCCATCCAAGATATTCTATCTGGCCAATATTGCATTCAAAGATGTCTATGACGAAGAAACCATCAAGAAATGGCTCTCTACCTTCTTCCGTCGTTTCTTTAATCAACAATTCAAGCGTTCTTGCTTGCCGGATGGACCCAAAGTAGGAAGTATTTCTATCAGTCCAAGAGGAGATTGGAGAATGCCAAGTGATGCTAGTTCAGCCATGTGGCTTAAAGAAATAGAGGCTCTATAAGGCAGCCTACCGATATGTTTGTGCCACCGCATTGGCACAACTGTGCCAACAGTATGGCATATTTGTGCCAATGCAGTGGCACAGTTGTGACAGAGTGATGGCACAGACGGGAATATTAGAACTCTCCGCCTGCCATTACTTCTTCTCTTATTAGCTCCACATTGGCTTCTTTAATTCTTCTAATAATATTCTTATAGATTCGATGAAAGCCATATCCCCCTTTTGTCATCTCATGGATGGCATCTTCTTTCGAAGCATTTTGAAAAACGATACGATAAAAGGCACAAACAGCCCCTGTGCGATCAGAACCATGATGACAATGGAAAATAATAGGGGCCGTACGATTTTTAATAATGCGCAATGCTTGTATCAATTCCTTTTCACTAATCGAATGTGCTTTGGTTTTTACCCGGTGAAGTTTTAGACTTGTTCCTTTTGCTTCATCATCATCGCTGTGTCTGTTCCGTAGATTAAGAACTTCCCCAATCCCATACTTTTCCAAAGCTTTAAAATCATCTTTAGAGGGTTGTTCCGAGCGGTATACCCCGGAATCAATCTTATACAGATTGGTCAACTCGCTATCGGGAAGAGTAATCTTCTCTACTTTCAAATTCTGACTAAAAACAGATATAGAGAAAATTACTCCCCAAAGTAGGCTTAACAAGATTCTTTTCTGCATAAGTCTATGTATCATCATTAGAAAATTACAGAACCCCTTTACTGGATGGAAGTTCAAAATGATAGATATCACGTTTCAATGCCATCTTTAGTGCACGTGCAAGAGCTTTAAAAATTCCTTCTATTTTATGATGTTCATTCTGTCCTTCGGCTTTGATGTTCAAATTCATCTTCGCTGCATCGCTTAACGATTTAAAGAAATGAAGAAACATTTCTGTTGGCATCTCTCCTATTTTCTCTCGCTTGAATTCAGCATCCCAAACCAGCCAAGGACGACCGCCGAAGTCCAGACAAACCTGACAAAGACAATCATCCATCGGCAAGGCATAGCCATAACGTTCAATCCCTCGTTTGCTACCTAAAGCCTGATAGATACATTCGCCCAATGCAATAGCGGTATCTTCGATCGTGTGATGTTCATCTACTTCCAAATCTCCTTTTACACGGATGGTCAAGTCCATGCCGGAGTGTTTTCCAATCTGCTCAAGCATGTGATCGAAAAAGCCAAGACCGGTAGAAATGTCACAAGTTCCATTTCCATCCAGATTCAAAGCAACATAAATATCTGTTTCTTTTGTAGTACGGCGTACTTCCGCCTTCCGTTCTCCGGCAAAAAGGAATTCAGTTATCCGGTCCCAGTCAGTAGTTGCAAGGGCACAGACTTCTTCTAATCCTTTTTCTTTCAGAGCTTCGGTTGAGTCTTGCAAATAAATTGCCCGGCAACCCAGATTTTTGGCAAGTTCCACATCCGTAGGACGATCACCTATCACAAAACTTCCGGCAAGATCATAATCGGGACTATTCAAATACTTCGTCAACATTCCCGTACGTGGCTTGCGGGTAGGCGCATTGTCTTCAGGGAAGCTACGGTCTATCAGAATTTCATCAAAAGTAATCCCCTCTCCTGCCAATGTTTTAAGCATCAGATTATGAGCAGGCCAAAATGTCTCTTCCGGAAAAGAGGATGTACCCAATCCATCCTGATTGGTGACCATCACAAATTCAAAGTCAAGTTTACTACGGATGAAACCCAAGTTACGGAATACCTTCGGATAGAATTCCAGTTTTTCCAATGAGTCGAGCTGATAATCAACGGGAGGTTCGATTACCAACGTACCATCTCTATCGATAAATAATACTTTCTTCTTCATAAATTATCCTTGATAGTTTTTAAGGGCAGCCAATAGGGTATTATTTTCTACACGGGTACCGACAGTCACACGCAAACAGTTGCAACAAAGTGAAATGTTATGACGATTACGCACAATGATTCCTTCACCGACCAAATAGTTGTAGATTTTCACAGCATCTGTCACTTTAGCCAAAAAGAAGTTGGCATCAGAAGGAAACAGTTTGATAGTACATGGGAGTTTTTCAAATTCCGCTTCCAGATAATCACGCTCTTCTTTCAACGTTTTCACCCAACGTTCTATCTCATAGTGCTTATGCAACATAGAAATAGCTTGTTGTTGAGTCAACTGATTGACATTATAGGGATATTTGATTTTGCTAAGGATATCTATAATTTCTTTGGAAGCAAAAGCCATTCCCAGACGGATAGCAGCACATCCCCAAGCCTTGGAGAATGTTTGGAATACGACAAGGTTGGGATATTTATCCAACTCTTCGAGGAAAGACGGAGCTTGGGAAAAATCATTGTATGCCTCATCCAGCATCACTAATCCTTCGAACTGGCAAAGTACCTTTTCAATTTCGGAACGGAGCAAATCATTTCCTGTCGGGTTGTTAGGCGAGCAAAGGAAAATCAATTTGGTGTGTTCGTCGGTAGCCTCCAGCAGTTTATCGGCAGAGAACTGGAAGTCATCATCCAGCAATACTTTCCGATATTCCACATCGTTCACATCGGCACAAACCTGATACATACCATAAGTAGGATCGATGGCTACGACATTATCTTTTCCCGGTTCGCAGAATGCACGAAAAACCAAGTCGATGGCTTCATCGCTACCGTTTCCAAGAAAAATATGCTCGGGGGATACTTTTTTGATTTTCGACAACAGCGTCTTCAGTTCACACTGCATAGGATCCGGATAGCGGTTATGAGGTGTATTGTAGGGGTTCTCGTTCGCATCCAGGAAAACAGAGGCTGTAACTCCTTTATATTCATCTCGTGCCGAAGAATAGGGTTTTAATTTCCAGATATTCGGCCGGGTTAGTTCTTGTAACGTTTTCATCTTCACTTATTATTTATTGAAACGCAGATTAACGCAGACAGACGCAGATTAAATTTTCCTTTGCGAAAATTCGCGTAAATCTGCGTTTCATATTAATTAATTATTAAGCTAAGCTTTTCAGACGAACTGTGACAGCATTTTTATGTGCATCCAGCTGTTCATTAGCGGCCATTTCTTCTATAGCAGGGCCAATCGCTTTTATTCCTTCCGGGAGAATTTCCTGAAATGTAATCTTACGGATAAAACTATCCAGACTTACACCGCTATAGGCTTTGGCATAACCGTTGGTCGGCAGAGTGTGATTCGTTCCGGAAGCATAGTCGCCGGCACTCTCGGGAGTTAACGAACCTAAAAAGACAGAACCTGCATTTATCACACGTTCGGCCACTTCCATATAGTTTTCCGTTTCTATGATTAGATGTTCCGGAGCATACGCGTTAGTCAGTTCCAATGCTTCATCAAGATCCTTCACTAAAATCAATTTACTATTCTCCAGTGATTTCGCTGCAATTTCACGACGGGGAAGTTCTGCTAATTGACGCTCTACTTCTGCCATCACCTCTGTTTGAAGTTTCTCGGAAGTGGTAATCAATATAGCCTGGCTATCTATTCCGTGTTCTGCCTGTGACAAAAGATCTGCTGCCACAAAAACCGGATTGGCAGATGCGTCAGCCAGTACTTCCACTTCAGAAGGACCGGCAGGCATATCGATAGCTACATCACGCAGGCTCACCAATTGTTTGGCAGCTGTCACATATTGATTGCCGGGACCAAATATCTTATATACTTTAGGTACACTCTCCGTTCCATAAGCCATAGCAGCAATCGCTTGCACCCCACCAGCCTTGAATATTTTGCTGACACCTGCCAGTTGGGCGGCAAAAAGGATAGCCGGATGAATATCCCCATTTTTGTCGGGAGGAGTGCAAAGAACGATTTCCTTGCATCCTGCAATTTTAGCCGGAACAGCCAACATTAATACAGTCGAGAAAAGCGGTGCTGTTCCACCCGGAATATACAACCCGACCTTTTCGATTCCTACAGATTTTTGCCAGCAAGTTACCCCATTCATTGTCTCTACCTTCTTCCCGACAAAACGCTGGGAAGAGTGGAATGTTTCAATGTTTTGTTTAGCTAAAGAAATGGCAGCTTTCAGTTCATCGCTTACCAATGATTCGGCTACCTGTATTTCTTCAGGAGTGACAGCAAGTGCAGACAAGGTCACTTTATCAAAAACAGCCTCATATTCCAATATTGCTTTGTCACCTTCTGTCCTTACCTTATTTATAATAGAACGAACAGTATCGAACAAACTTTCCGTATTTAGTGCCGGACGTTTCAAAAGTTCCGTCCATTGCTCTTTTGAGGGATATTTAATCAATTTCATGGTTCATATTTTATTAGGCACGGATTTCACGGATTACGCGGTATCTAAGATTAGTGACTACATTATCTGTGTAATCCGCGCCTATATCTATTTATACAATCATCTTTTCAATCGGCAGTACCAAAATACCTTCCGCTCCCAGTCCTTTCAGTTTTCCGATGATTTCCCAAAAACGTTTTTCATCAAGTACTGTATGAACAGAACACCAGCCTTCCTGTGCCAATGGCATCACTGTAGGACTCTTCATACCCGGCAATACAGCTATGATTTCTTCCAGTTTGTCTTTTGGAGCATTCATCAATACATATTTTTTATCTTCGGCTGTTTTTACTGCGTTCATACGGAATAGCAATTCTTCGAGCACTTCTTTTTTCTCTTCGCTCATGTTCTTGTTGCCAATCAACAATGCTTCCGACTTCATTACAACTTCCACTTCTTTCAAACGGTTGCTGACCAAAGTAGAACCGGAGCTTACAATATCAAAAATGGCATCAGCCAATCCAATACCCGGAGACACCTCTACCGAACCGGTTATCACATGTATTTCAGCATTTACATTATTTTTTTTCAGGAAGTTACGAAGAATCACCGGATAAGAGGTAGCAATCTTCTTGCCTTCAAACCATGACAAACCGGGATATTCAATATCCTTCGGCATAGCCAGTGACAGACGACATTTGCTGAATCCCAGACGTTTGACGATTTCTGCATCTTCCTCCTTTTCCATAAACTCGTTCTCACCCACAATTCCCAAATCAGCTACCCCAGTAGCTACCGTTTGCGGAATATCATCATCACGAAGAAATAGAACTTCGATAGGAAAGTTAGAAGACTGTACCAACAAGGTACGTTTAGTAGTGCTTAACTTGATATCTGACTCTTCTAAAAGTGCCATTGTCTCTTCGAAGAGACGCCCTTTGGCTTGTACTGCGATTCTTAACATGACTTTATTTAATTACTAATTTATTAATTACAAATACAATCTGCGTTGAAAAACAAAAAAGGCTTACCGTATTCGGTAAGCCTTCGTTATCGTTTATATAGTTATACACAATATCATCCACGCCCACCGATTATTCGTTAGGAAAATGATGATGATGATGTGTAGCTGTATATTTCATATTTCTTCTATTAACTGCGACAAAAGTAAAGTATTTGTTTGATACTACCAAACATTTATCACAAAAACTTGAGTTTTTATTTCAAATTAATGGTAATATCTCCTCCGATTCTACATCGCATTTCGAAAAATGCATTTCATCTTTCGACTTTTCTTTCGAGAAAGTAAAGTAAGTACAAACTGATTCTGTACAGACTTCTCCATCCTTATTATATAACTTTGCTTCAACAATAACGATGTTCCGCTTTACCTCTTTAATAGACGCACGCAGTACTATATGAGAATCCTTAGTATCAATCGATTTCCGGTAACGAGTTTCCATCTTCGACGTCACTCCCGTGGTTTGTAGTTTACGAAGTATAACCCAGGCACAGATTTCATCCATCAAGACAGCTTGAATACCGCCATGCAAGGTATCAATCCAGCCTTGATATTCGGGACGTGGTTTCCAAATGCTGACCACTTCGTCACCATCTTCGTAAAATTCCATTTTTAATCCGGCTTCATTATTGGAAGCACAACCAAAGCAGTTGTACCCTTCCAAACCTTTCCAGGGGTTTATTATCTTCTTCATAGTTCTCTCTTTTAGTTAGTTTTACTTCCCAAATATAAGCAATTTATGGAAAAGAGAAGCCTTTTTCGTCGATTTACTTTCTTATGCAACGAATGGCAAAGGCTTTTGTATCAACACCTGCATTAGATTCTTCAATGATATCCGTATCGCTTTTCAGATAGAAAACCTTGGCGTCGATAGCAGCATTTGCATTATCCAGTGTCCAATATGCCAGATGTTTTTTCTCATAATCAGTTTGAAAAGCCCCCACATACATTCCTACAGGTATTCCATTAAAACCGGATAAATTAGTTGCAGGCTGTACCTGTTCTCCCGCTTTCAAAGGTAACCAAGTACCTGATTTCAGCAAAGAAGCCTCTCCATTCAGATAGTCTTTTAAAATGTTCCAGTCTTTCCAATCCGGTATACTCCAATGAATAGGTAGAATTTTATTAGAAAGTGCTACATTAGCTGTATAAAAATAGTGTTCCGTAGCAGATTGCAGATATCCGAGAACATTCGCTGTCACTGCATCCAGTCTGGGAAGTGCTTCACCGTCGACATACGAAGATACCTCCAGATTATCCCGCATCCAATATTGAGTTCCGATCTTCACTAACGGATAATTATGAATGATTCTTCCACGTACATCACGAGCGATATCTTCCAATGCCAAAACAGATAGTATGTCATCTGCCGTTGTAACGGATAAAGAAACGGTTCCGTCTGCCATCACATATACATTATTACGAATCGGCAAAGTTCCGTCAACATAGGCCAATGAGTGATCTTCCATATTCCATGATACACTTCCTCCATTCACTTTTCCGGGTTTTCCTAGCAACTGTGCCACAACGCCTTGAGATAAGTCCACACTACCATTTTCTCCCATCGGATAGGCAACGATTGCCTGCGAAGAAAATTCCGGAGTAACAAGATACTCCTTACATATTTCGGCTACTTGCTTTCCCGAATGTAACACTTTATACACATTCGACTTTTGAAAAGTCAACTTCGAGACATCTATGTATTTATGAAGCGTGACCGATTCAGTATGATCTATTTCGGTTCCATCCCAATCTCCGATTTCCCCATTCACTTTGCTCATTAATACATCTTCGGCTGATACAAACTTTATTTCCAATTCGCGCTGCTTTCCACTTTTTAATTGTAGAGTAGATGGTAATAGACTTGTATATAACTTTCCTGCAGCTTCCAACGTTATGTATTGGTATCCCGGAGTCGCCTCCTGCGGTATCAGAATAAATTCCTTTCCTATCAGTCGACCGTCTTCTATCCCCCATTCTCCTGCAGGAATAATATCCTTCTCTTCGGAATAACCAGAGAAAGTTTTTTTCTGAAAATCATAACTTGTTTTAGTATAAAAGCCACTCACCGAAAGTGTAGGCTTAATGGATAACATATCTTCCAAATTCTCTTCCTCTCCAGGAACAAGAACAATTTTCAGACGAAAAAACTGATGATTATAGGTTAAAGCGACCGCCTCCTTACTGGCTGATACATCTTCTTTAGAAGCAATCAGGAAATCAGAATGTGAATAATCATCAGAAATATTTTGAGTCGTTGAAACCGCTACCTGCATGATGCTCTCCCCTATCCCCACTCCACTCTTTTGGTAAGGATAATAACTGATTAAATCCAATGTAACTCCATCATCCGGATAGTATACCGACTCGTTAGATTCAAACTCACCATTAGATGAACGTATGAAATGAAGATTATCCACATAACGTTCTTCTTGCATTGTAGTAGTTCCGGCAAGAGCGAACAGACCGACTTCATCCCCTTCGGCAAAGTTATTATTTGCCATACGGGTATCAACCGACTCACGAATATCAGCGATAAACTTCAATGGAATATCTCCATCATTAACAATATCCCCCTCTTCCTCCGAAATATGGTTCACACAAGCACCAAGCAAGATAGAACAAAAAACAAGTAAACCCACGCCCCTTTGTAGGTTATAAAATAGTTTCATCACATTTATTTTTTAATTTCCCAATAGAAACTTTTGATTGAACAGAAAGAATGGCATAAGAGGAAGTATTCGCTTTCAGTTATGGGATACTGAACAACACGTCTGTTGTACTGTGGAATCATCAATTTCAAGATATCATTTTGATGTCTTGAAAACAAAAGTATATAATTATATTAAACCGAAGTATAGTTTCTATAGGAAAATTTTACATTTCAAATTAAAACACAAATAACCAATAAGTTATAAATAACCAGTCAGAGATCAAGGATTAAGCTCTCACATTACTATATTAAGAGCCTACCAATTTCAGAAAGAGTACCCCACTTCTATTCCGGCAATGTGTCTGCCTTGTGAAGATGCATATTGATAACAATAGAATGCATCCAACGACCAACGCTTGGCTAAAGCTATTTCCACTCCGGGACGATAGCGCATACGATCGGCTCTCCAAAAAGAAGCATCATCCAGACTCTGATAGATTTCAACAGAGAAATAGGGAGAAACAATTCCTTTTGTAGGAGCATAAGACAATTTCAAGCGGGAACGCAAACGAGTTTCAGAATTTCCACGATCAAAAGTCTGCTGAAATCTTTCCCTTACAGCTACTTTCAGCCATTGATAGCGAAAACTGGCAGTGGTAGTTATATAATAACGATGTCTGAACTTCCAATCCGAATCACCCAGATTCAGAAGATGGGTTTCATAGCCAACACCCAGATTCAGAAACGAATAAGGCCGGTAACTTCCACCAACAATAAGCCCCCAACGATCCAACTTTCTCACATCATCTTTCATGCGCAATTCCAAATCACCTGAAACTGAAAACCGGGAATCTATCTTATGATTTACCTTGAATTTAGTCCATGTATTGAAATCGTCACTTTGTGCCCATGCAGAAAATGATATTCCAAACAACAGCACAAATAATAGCCAAGTCTTAGTATTTAATATTATTCTACTCATTGATTTTCGGGTTAAAGTAGCAAAGATAGTAAATTATTCTACGCAAAGAAAAATCATGATACTGAAAAGATTCTGAAAAGATTATATTCGTATTCTGTCTAAATTCTCATTTGCATATTGTATCTTTGCGTAAGAAACTCTAAAATCATCGGATATGGACAACTTGATGCGTAAACTTCCTATTGGAATACAGACATTCGAAGGGATACGGAAGGATAATTATCTTTATGTGGATAAAACAGCACTTGTATGGCGTATGGCTAACCTAGGAAAGCCATATTTTCTAAGCAGGCCACGTCGCTTTGGTAAAAGCTTATTAATTTCTACATTCGATGCTTATTTTCAAGGAAAAAAAGAACTATTCAATGGTTTGGCTATTGAACAACTGGAGACGAAATGGGAACAGCATCCGGTTTTACATCTTGATCTGAATGCCAAAAAATATGAAACGGCAGCAGATTTAATTGCAATGCTAAACCAATATTTAGAAAAATGGGAAGCTATTTATGGTGATGAGAAAAAAGACCGTAGCCCTGAGGAGCGCTTTAGTTATGTAATCGAACAAGCTTCCTTGAAAACAGGAAAAGGTGTCGTCGTATTGGTAGACGAATATGACAAACCTCTTTTGCAGGCTATTACCCGTCCGAAATTGTTCGAAGAATATCGTCAGACATTGAAAGCCTTTTATGGAGTATTGAAAAGTGCTGACGCATATCTCCGTTTTGTTTTCCTGACCGGAGTTACGAAGTTCTCACAAGTCAGCGTATTCAGTGACTTGAATCAGTTGAATGACATTAGTCTGGACTATTCTTACGCCACGCTTTGCGGTATCACCCGCGAAGAACTAAAAAGTACTTTCAAGCCCGAAATTGAAACTTTCGGCCGCAAAAACAATCAGACACCGGAAGAGGTGGTCACTGCAATGGAACGCAATTATGACGGTTATCATTTTCATCCGAATGGCGAAGGAGTATTTAACCCGTTTAGTGTATTGAATGCTTTCAGCAAATTGGAGTTGGGTAGCTATTGGTTCCAGACTGGCACACCGACATTCTTGGTTGAATTATTGCAAAAAAGTGAGTATGATCTCCGTACTTTATTAAATGGTATAGAAGCACCCGCCTCTTCTTTTGCAGAATATAGAATGGATGCTAATAATCCCGTACCGCTGATTTATCAAAGTGGATATCTGACTATTAAGGATTACGACAGAGAGTTTCAGAACTATCTACTTGATTTTCCGAATGATGAAGTGCGCTATGGATTCATTAATTTCCTTGTTCCGTTTTACACTCCAATGAAGAACAACGATCAGGGATTTTATATCGGAAAATTCATTCAGGAATTACGCACAGGTAATTATGAATCTTTCCTCACTCGTCTGGAGGCTTTCTTTGCCGATATTCCGTATGAATTGAATGACCAGACTGAACGTCATTATCAGGTTATCTTCTATCTCGTATTCAAACTGATGGGACAATTCACGGAAGCAGAAGTACGCAGCGCCCGTGGACGTGCCGATGCTGTAGTTAAAACACCGAAATATGTCTATGTGTTTGAGTTCAAATTAAATGGAACCGCAGAAGAAGCAATGAAACAGATTGATGAGAAAGGATATCTGATTCCTTATCAGAAAGACCACCGGGAAATAGTGAAAATTGGTGTGGAATTTAGTGCGGAAACCCGTAATATCAATCGTTGGCTGGCAGAAACGACATAAATATGATAAAAACATTTCGGGAAGAATCGTAGCTACAAACTTCCCGAAATAAAAACCGATACCATTGAAAATAAACATTTGTCATCCTCTTTTGGAAACAAGTTTTTTCAATCTAACCTAATATACCTGATATATCTAACATACCTGAAACTAATCAGCCTCTTTTGATTTTGCATTCCAAACCAATAATGCAAAGAGTACTGACAGCAGAGCTGCACCAATCCAGAACCAATTGATGTATGTGAAATCATAAACATCGACTCCGTTCTGAACCGTCTTCTGACCATCTATCAGAATACCACTCATTACGTCCTGTAATCCGGCTCCAATATAACTGGCAATACCCACCACTCCCAATGCTGCACCAGAAGCATTACGGGGAGCAATATCAACAGCCATCAGGCCACCTAGAAAACAGATCAAAACTCCGATACCCAACCCAAAAAGAACCATGGCAAGTACATCTATCCAGAAGTGTACACCCGGCACCAATAGGAACAGGCAAAGCGCAAAAACATTCATCAATCCGAATATCAGTGCGGGCACATTACGACGACCGCCAAACAGCTTATCAGAAATCACTCCCGAAAACATGGTACCGATAATTCCACAGACCGGACAGATAGAAATAATAAAACTGGCATCCAAGGTGGAATATCCTTTTTGCGCTTCCAGATAAAAAACGCCCCAACTATTGATGGCATAACGGCTAATATACATAAAAGCACTCGAAAGAGCCAGTATCCAGATAGCAGGCATCAACAAGACCTGTCGCTGCGCCTTATTGAAATCAGCCGCTTCCGTAACGCTCATCTCCTTTTTCTCCTTGGGAATATTCACTGGAAGAAAGCCCTGACTTTCAGGAGTGTCATGAAAGAACTTCCAGACGATCAATGTACCAATCAACCCCACGATACCTGCCCCAAAGAAACCGTAACGCCAACCCAATACACTAACGATAGACGCAATAATCAGAAAGGTCAACGCTTCACCGATATTGTGGCTGGCAGACCAGAAGCCATAATAGGAACCCCGTTCCTTATCCGAGAACCAACGGGAAAGTCCCACTACACAAGAGGCGGCTCCCATAGACTGGAACCATCCGCTAATTCCCCAAAGTATAGCGAACAGAAGGAACGAATGGGTAAAACCTAAACAAAGGTTGACCAAAGCCGTGACCAGTAAACCGGTAGTCATAAAGCGATTGATATTGCTACGGTCGGCAAGGAAACCATTCGTGAATTTCCCAATGGCATAAGTAAAGAACAATACCGAACCGATAATTCCCAGTTCCGTTTCGGAAAAGATCCCTTCATCTACTATGGGCTTCTTCACGACATTCAGACTAAGGCGGCAAACATAGTACATACCGTAACCGAAAGTGGCTGAAAGGAAAGTAGACCATTTCAGGTATTTAAGACGACGGGCCTCGGAATGAAGATGCTGTGAGTCGGATGAAGACAAAGCTTCCCCGTTACAAGGTCTCGGTGAAGAGACCTTGTAAAAGTTTATAAGTTGTTTCAACATGAGAAAGTCTATTTAGTCGTGAAGCTTCTTTTTGCGCAGATACTCCAATAAGAGGGCAGGACGGTCAGTTTGAATTAATTTGGCTCCCTGATTAATGATCCATCCCCAGCTTTCATCCGGTTGATGAAGTTCTACTGCACGGTCGTCATCATGACCACCGCATAATTCAGGCCAAAGAGAATTTATGAACAATTTAGAACCTGTATCACGCACTTTTTTTATCAGATTAAGCACCTCCGGACTATCATTATCAAACACTAACTCATAAGCAGCAGGCTTCATGTGAGTCTGAAAACTGTCAATAATAGCTTCGGCTCCTTTTTTATGCAACTGTACTATAGGCATAAAAATCACTTTGTCCAATACAGCACCGTTTTCGGCTTTCACCTGTTCATAAGGAAGACCGGCTTTGATAACACATTGGTCAACCGTTCCCGTCTTTTCGAGTATGATATAAGCTTCCTGAAAATAGTCATACCCCTTATCAATATTTACCATAATCTTACCTTTGCAGAGCAACATCACTTCTTCCAATGTAGGAATCTGATGTCTTGTCTTACAAGCCACTCCATTTTTAAGACGCATTGCTTTCAATTCAGCCAATGTATAATCTTCCACCAGTCCTTTTCCGGACATGGTACGATTGATCGTTTTATCATGCATCACTACTAAATGTCCGTCTTTGGTTCTTTTCAAATCGATCTCCACCATATCGACACCCATATCAATGCAATTCTGTATACCTTGCAATGAGTTTTCCGGGGCATTACGCCAGTCAGCCCGGTGGGATACAACCAATATTTTATCCGGATGATTTCCCAGCAGATTTTCTCTGATTTCAGCTATTCTATTTTGGGCAACAGCCAGTTGCACCAAACACAGAAGAAGTATGAAGTTACATATCCGTTTCATAAGTTCAAACATTAAGTATTTTAATTCAGTTTATTGTTTTTCCAGACCAGTTTTTCTCCCCACATTGGTACATAAGTCTGTTCACAGTTAATCTTCGAAGCCCGTTCGAGTGCCATATCCAATGACCATCTCGATTCATCAACACCTGCATGAGCCAGTTCCAAGATATGTGATAACAAGACATAATCCGGTTCCACCTGTCCCGCACCTGAACCCAGAATATTATTTTCGGTCAGAGCATTGGGAGCATAACGCGGTATCAAGACATTCACATGAGAAGCCAAATTCGTATATTGTTCCGGTTTATAGTTGGAGTCTCCTACATGCATAAAGACGAAGTTACCAGTATCTTCCCCGCAATCAATCGAAAATACAGTCACAAAATTAGATAAGCCGGAATTGTTGTGATCGGTGATACAAGTTTTAATCTTGAATTTTCCAATTTCATAATCTTTATCCCCCTTTGCAGTATAAGGATATGTCGTGTCTTTCAGATAGTTGGACAACACCGGTTTACCTAAATCAAACATAGCCTGGATAAGATCATTATTATAATGATCGGAGTGTTTGTGGGTAACACAGAGAAAATCAATATAAGGTGCCAGTTCTTTCGCCCAACGATGAGAAATGTCAATAGCAAAACATCCTGACGGAGTTTTTACCACATATCCCATATTATAGAGTAACCAGATCGCTGCCGTACCATTTTCTACTTTTGAGTTTTTAATTCCATCCATCACACGATCAAATGCACTCCGATAAAAATAGATAATCGGATCACACTTTTCCATACTCGTACTCGCCTGATCGAAGCCATTCAGATAACTGACGAAATAATCATCTTTACATTGATCCGCATATCCCTGAATCTTGGTCAAAGTAGTGGTACGTCCGGCATTGACAATCAAAGGAGAAGAACTCCACAACTGTTCCGCAGTGGCATCTACTTCCTCTGCCAATTGCGTAAGAATTCCTTCATGACCTGTTTCGGTACTGTTGCTGTCATCATCATCACAAGCAACAAAACCTATTGCCAAAAGGCAAAACAGTAAATATTGTATTTTTCTTATTATATCCATCTTATTTCTGATTTTTATAGTCATTAATTATTTTATTGAAAGTCTCAACCACCCGTTCCGGTGTCGGACGCGTGTTGCCGTTTTCATGGTCTTTGGTAGCTTCATACATGAAAACTCCTTCATAGCCGATTCTTTCGAGTGCATGCATTAACTTTCCCCATTGAATGTCACCTTGTGTAGGAAGCCAGTGACACTCGTTGACAAAGTCAAAGTCCGAGGCATGTATAGTACCTATACGTTCACCAACGGTTTTTACAAAATGCTCTGTCGTCCCTTTAGTATAATGATTGGTATCAAAACAAACCTTCACACCCGGAATATCTTTGATTATCTCCAAAAGCTCTTCTGGAGTATTACCCAGACAAGTTCTCGGCAGATTTTCGATGCACAACTGTGCTCCTATTTGATCCGCATATTTTTTCAGATAAGCGATAGACCGGGAAGCATTAGCTATTCTTTGTGCCCGAATACTGTCAGCGATAGGTTCGGAACTAGGATGCAACACTAAACACTTCGGCTGAAATTGAGCGCACTGTCCAATCATCTCCGCCATAAAATCTACATTTTCTTTCCTTTTCTTTTCATCCAGCACCGATATGTCCAACGTGCGTGAGAAAGGAAGATGTATAGACCAGACCTTGATACCGGCACTATCAATTTTTGCTTTCATATCCCGAATACGAGGGATGACTTCACCTGCCGGAACTCCTCTATAACACTGGTTAAATGCTACTTCCACATACTCCACCCCCACAGACCGGGCTTGAGAAAAGTCTGTGGAAGCAGGTACTTTCCACAAAGCTGTAGTCGTACCTACTTTATATTTCTGTGCATATAACCCTATTGTCATCGCCATAAATAAGATAAAAACAGAAACTCTCATTATCGCTTACTTTTGACGGTTTGTACCTTGAATATCACCACCACGAATACTCCATGAGTCTGTTGCTAATGTCTTATCGACAGCAAAAGCCTTTACTGAACCGATATTATTAGATCCGATTGTTCCGCAATAAAGCCGTTTGTCCGGACCGATGGTAACAGCTGCCATGACCTGTTGCCCCACAGTCTCTTCAAAAACAATGTTGCCATTAGTAATATCGAGTCCCAGCACTTTGTTATTCGATTGGGTACCTACATAAAGAATACCATCCGTACTCAAAGCACCTCCACTGTAATTCAAATTATTACCCACATTTTTCTCCCAGATTTTAGATCCGGCGGCATTTACTGCATGAACAGTCTGCGATCCTTTTTCCGTAAAATAGACATTGCCATTTTTATCAGCAATCGGGAAATAAGCATCCCCTTTCGTAGTCGGATACGTCCATTTCTTTGTCCCGTTTGTCATATCAACAGCAACAAGTCCGCCCCCTTTCAAAGTCGCATAAAGCACCTGCTCCTTCAAAGCAAACGTAGCCTGTTCCGTCACATTTACTTCTTCCAATTTCCATATCTGATCCTTATTCGGTTTAAAAGCATAAATAGCAGCACTTGTACCTGCATAAACATTTCCGTCTTTATCGATAGCCACAGCACTACCAGTTGCTCCGTCAAGTGATTGTTGCCATTTAATAGCACCACTGGATGCATCCAACGCATACAGCGTACTCTTATTGGTGAGACAGTAAAGAATACCATCGACCGACAATGCAGGAAAAGCTCCTATCGCAGCATCCAATTTTACTGCCCACTTTTGAGTTCCATTCGGATTAATAGCATATACATTATTAATAGCAGCATTTCTTACACACTGATAGATTGTACCATCAGGAGCCACCAACGCACCTCCACCATAGGTTATCTGACTGATAGCAAACACCCACTTAAATTCACCGCTCACTACATCAATAGCAAACAAATGACCTGCAGGAGTAGATGTCGGGATATACATTGTTTTTCCATCCGGAGAGAACACCGGATTGGAGGTCTTTACATATCCGGTAAGCCCACCGAAGTTCAAATCGACAGAATTCCATTTATAATTGCCGACCGTGACAGTCAGACTGCCCGACTCGGTGGTATTATTAACATAAGTCACCGTTACGGCCACTGTATAAGTACCGGTAGTAGCAAAAGCATGTACCGGATTGTTTTCTCCTGATGTCGTACCATCACCAAAATCCCAACTTACCGATTTCACTTCACCAGTCATGAAATACATATCGTTATAAGCAAAGGTAGAAGGTTCCCACACAACCAGTTCCGTACTAGCAAGAATAGGATAGATCAACCCAGGAGTAGCAGAAGTTTCCACCGCAATAGAATTGCCTGTAGGATAAACACAGACTACATTGAATGTATATTCCTGATCGTTAGTCAAACCATCAACGATGTATTCCTCCAATGAAGTATCATCCAGATTGATAATCTGATTACCGGGATTCACGCTAACCTGATAGCGAGTGAAACGTTCACTTGCAGGTTTCGTCCATCTCAAACGCACTCTTTCATTGCCGGCTGCTGCCGTCAGATCAGAAATCGGATATCTTGCATTCTTCGGTGTACAGGCAGCAGTAGTTTTACTGGCCAATCCTCCTGCATAACGAGGTTGCACAGAAAAAGTGTAAGCAACATCATTCACCAGATTATTGATAGTGGCAGTCATTGTTTTTGCATCCACAGTCATCTCGCCTCCTTCCGCTTCTGATGATCCGGAAGTCCAAAGAATCAAATATTCATTCGGACGGGCATTCTCGTATGCTTCCCAGGAAAGAGTCACATTCATATCTCCGGCTGTTGCCGTTAGTGACTTCAGTTCATATAAATCGAAACTTGCCTTTGGCAGATCTTCTTCACAAGCAGTAAAGACTACCGTGAAAATAAACAACAAGCTATATAGTATTTTTTTCATCGTTTGATTTCTTTTAGTTTAATCCTATTAATATCCCGTATTCTGCCACAACAGTTCTGTGTTGTTTATTCTTTCCAACTCCGTTTTTGGAATAGGATACAGGAATTGGTAGTCCTGAATAATATGTCCTTCTGCTTTCATAGCCTCCTTAGCACCTCCCATACGTACCAAATCGAACCAACGCTGTCCCTCATAAGGAAACTCCTGTTGACGTTCCAACATAATCGCTTTACGGAAACTATCCTGATCGGGAAGCTCTGTTATCTGAAGCGGAGACAATCCGGCACGGGTATGTACGGCATTCAAAGCAACCATAGCTTCTGAATTCTGCAAATTACTATAACTGATTTCATTCAAAGCTTCGGCGTACATCAACAACACATCGGCATAACGGAGAATAATCTGGTCATTACCGACCGTATTATAGGTCGCACTTTTGACATCTTTAAATTTATTCATCACGCATACTTTATCTTCCACCTTTACATAGGTAATCAGATCTTTGCGCTTATCTCCCTCTTTGTAACACTCTTTCAGAGACTTTGTCTGATTGGTATCATCAGTCAGGTTAATAATAGAGAACCAATATCCATGTCCTTCTCCTTCGACATCTTTATTAAAGCGAACAGCAAAAATAATCTCATCATTCATTTTATTGTTCACGTCAAACACCTGTTCGGGGGTAGTCATTAAAGAATACCGACCCACTAGTTGGGATAGCACATTGCGAGCTTCCGTCCATTTATGGAAAGTCAGGTAAATCTTGCCGAGCAACGCCATTGCAGCACCGGAAGTCACACGTCCCATATCGGCACTTGTATAAGAAGACGGCAACATATTTTCATTAATAACCTGATTCAAATCACCGACAAGAAAATCATAAACCTGTTGATCGGAACTGCGCCCGATTTTAAGAGCTTCTGCCACTGTCACCACCTTATTAGTCATCGGTATCCCTCCCCACAAACGATACATATTAAAATAAGTAAGGGCACGGATGAAAAGAGCTTCGCCTTTATATTGTTTTTTCAGAGTCGCATCGAAGTTGGCCTCATCAATTCTATCTAATACAAGATTGCAACGATAGACTCCATTATTAAAGTTCGCCCAAGCATCTTCCAGAATTCCGTTAGAGGCTTTATCTGCAAACTGATCGATATCATAACGGTCTTGAGTTCCGGCGGTGGGCGCACTCAATGTCAGATTATCACTCCGATATTCGCAACACTCTGTAAAATAGGAAACTTGTGTCTGCAATTTGGAGTAACATCCTATCACGGCTACATTAAAATCTTCCGCTGTCTTATATACCTTGTCGGTAGGCACACTGCTACTCGGTTCCAAATCGAAGAAACTATCTGTACAAGCAACTGATAACAAGGCAGTTGATAGGAGTAGTATTAGTTTATATTTTTTCATATAACGTGTATTTTAAAGGATGATTAAAGTGTTATGTTCAGCCCAAACAAGAATGTTTTAGCCAATGGATAAGTTCCATAATCCTCACCCGGTGAAAGAGAATTACTCGGACGTGCATTTACTTCCGGATTATATCCGCTATAGCCAGTCGAAGTCCACAAGTTTTGTCCTGAAACGTAAACTCTCAATTTTTCCACGAAAAAGCGTTGAGTCAGGTTCTTCGGCAAGGTATATCCTAGCGTCACATTCTGCAATCGCAGATAAGAACCATCTTCCAGATGCCAAGTTGAAGTACGGCCATTATACCCCTTTGACTTACGATTGGCGCGGTTCACCTGACCGTTTCCCGGATCTTCCGGACTTTTCCAACGGTTCAAGGCTATAGTGGTACCATTGGTATTACCTTCCAGATTATCAATGTAACGACGATTCAGATTCAGAATCTCATTACCATATACTCCTTGAAAATTAAAATCAAGGTCAAATCCCTTAAACCAGACTTTACCACCAAACCCATAAGTAAAATCGGGCATATAGTTACCTACGATCGTACGGTCTTTATCCAAGTCCATCACTCCATCCCCGTCGACATCCACAAAGCGGAAATCTCCCGGCTGGGTATTGCTAAAATGAGGATACTTCTTTAATTCTTCTTCATTGGAGAAAATTCCATCCTGCACCAACAGATAATAACATCCGATAGGTTCACCGACTTTCGTTATGTAATAAGCATGATCTACGCTACCGGTAGATATGATAGGAGCATTACCCGGACCGAGTGCCTTCACTTCGTTCGTATTAGTGGCATAATTGGCATTGAACGAATAACCGAAATCTTTAGTTATATTCTTCTGTGAGGTCAAGGCAACTTCCCATCCCCTATTATTCACTTTACCGATATTCATCAATGCAGTGCTATATCCGGTCAGGTGGGGAACCGGTACATTCAATAACATATTAGAGGTATTGGTATTATAATAATCCACAGTCAGTCCCAGCAATCCTTTGAACATCTGTAAATCGATGCCCACATTCACCATCGCATTCTTTTCCCAACTCAAATCTTCATTCTTTATGGTACTTGGCTTGTAACCATTCACTAATTGTCCGTTTCCTGTACCAAGCACATAATTATCCAAAGCCATCAGAGACAAATGATCATAATTGCCAATCTGGAAGTTACCGGTCACTCCATAACTCGCTCTTAACTTCAAATCATCAACAAACGACAGATACCTAGCCTTCGTAAAGAAGTCTTCTCCGCTTATTCTCCACGCCAAAGAAGCTGAAGGAAAATATCCCCACCGATTGTTCTTTCCAAAACGGGAAGAACCGTCTGCACGAATAGCTGCCGAAGCCATATATTTACCTTTATAACTGTACTGCATACGTGCCAGATAAGAAGCAATCGTCCATTGGGTTTTATCAGATGCACCTTTCGTCACCGTACCTCCGGAAATTGTTTGTATATAGTCGTTCGGGAAATCGGTTGCCGTCACATTATCTCCTTTATATGTCTCTTTTTGAGCCGACTGTACTAAGACCACATTGATAAAATGAGCATCCTTAATCGTTGTGTTATAATTGATTTTATTCTCCACCAACCAGTTGAAATAAAAACCTGATGAACTGTAGGCTGTCGGATTTGACTTTACATCATAATACTTCTGTCCCAATAAAGGAAGTTCCGAAGAACGATATTGGTCATTATGCGAACCGTAATAATCGCCACCAAAAGAAATGTTATAGGTAAGCCCTTTATACAATTCCAATTCAGCAAAAACTTTTCCGACAATCGCCATACGGTCTACGACATCCGATTGTAAGTTTGCCATAGCTACCGGGTTCAATACGGCATTATGCTGATAGTCATTTCCAATTCTCCAATAGCCGTTTCCCTGATAATTATAGCTGCCATCCGCATTATACACCGGCCATACCGGAGGCATCATCAATGCCGATTGCACAATACCATTAGATCCGGAAGCATCTACCCGATTGGAAGTAGAATAGGAAGGCGAGAAATTCAGACCGAATTTCAGTCTTTTATATTTCCCGTCCAAATTCATACGCATACTATATTTCTTAAAGTCGGAATTAATTATAATACCCTCTTTATCATAATAGTTGGCAGAAATGAAATAGCCGACTGTTTTTCCTCTGCCGGAAATAGAAACATTGTGGCTGGTAGTAGCAGCAGTACGAAAAATAGCATCTTGCCAATCCGTATCCGTCAACCCCTTATCACCATTCAGATAGGGAAAGAGTTCGGTAGGAATACGTTCCCATGAGTTCGGGCGCATTCCGTTCGGGTCATCCGGTGACCCTCCGGGATTAGCATCCAGATAAGCGTTGTCATGACCATCCTTTGCAAATTCGGCAAACTGATATGCATTCATCATTGAAAGTTTCTTCGAAACACTCTGGATGCCATAATATCCATCATACTGCACTTTCATCTTTTCCGACTGTCCCTGCTTGGTCGTGATAATAATGACACCGTTGGAACCGCGACTACCATAAATAGCTGCCGACGAAGCATCTTTCAAAACTTCCACAGATTCGACATCATTATTATTCAGATTGGCAAATCCACGTTCTACCGGCACGCCATCAATAATATAAAGAGGATCACTACCGGCATTAACCGTACTGATACCACGAACACGGATACTTACACTTCCCTCCGGATCACCACTTGGCTGTGTAACCTGTACCCCCGGCATCTTACCCGCCAACGCCTGACGAAAGTCTGAAGCAGAAACGTCCGCAATTTGTTCAGCTTTCACGGAAGAAATAGAAGTAGAGACGTCTCTTTTTCTCTGAACTCCATATCCCACCACTACTACCTCATCAATCATCTTACTATCTTCTACCAACGTGATTTTCGCCGTATTTTTATCCTTTGCAGAGATATTTACCGTTTTATATCCAATATAAGAGATGGTCAATGTTGCAGACTCCGGTACATTCATGATTGAGTAACGTCCGTCGATATCGGTAATCGTACCACTACCCTCTCCCTTAATCTGTACACTGGCACCAATCACCGGTTCTCCTTTATCATCTGCAACAATACCTTGTATAGTACGTGTACGTTGAGCAGTTTCTTCTTTCTTAAGCGGCTGTTTGCTGACAGCAATTGTATGATCGGTCCTATTGAAATAAAGCTTGGCCTGGGAAGTAATTTCTCCCAGAATCTGTTTTAATGAAGCATTTTTAATGTCGAAAGAAACTCTCGGAGCCTTGTTCACCGTCTCCTGATCATAGAGAAACTTAAAATTAGTCTGTTTGCTGATTTTATTGAAAACACTCTCTACCGGCTCGTTTTGCACACGAAGCGTAATATCATGCTCTTTCAATGTCTGAGCAGCAGCCGGAGCTATTAAAATGAAGGTGAATAGTAAAAAAGCTAAAAACGAACAGCTATTTTTACTTATCCCTTTACAAATAAGAAGATTATTCATAAATTTGTGCGTTTTAGTAATTGACTAAAGTTATTAAAAACAAGCAATGCGCGATACGTTATTCATTTGGGTCGAAGCTTATGAATATCCGTCCGGATTGCGGATAGAGGCATTCCTTTGGAGTGCTTCTATCATTTTGGGGAGGTTCATGAAGGAGCTGTTTTCATCTATTATTTTTTAAAAGGTTAAACATTATCTATTATTCATCTCATTCTTTATAAAGAAGCACATGGATGCCCTCTTTCTTATATTTGATATCACCGCTGATAAATTCAATGGATTTAAGTACCGCTTCCAAACTCTTGTTATCATGTTCGCCGGTAATCAAGTTGTTGAAATCCTGACCGGAAGCAAAAGTAATCCGGCAATTATATACCCGTTCCAGTTCCTTTGCCACATCGCGGATAGGTGTACTGTAAAAACGTAACCCGCCTTTCATCCAGACAGCCACTCCCCTATCCTCCGTTTTCTTACTATATTCTCCGGAAACAGTATTGATAAGCACCTGTTCTTTAGCAGTCAGCCTCATCATCGCTTCCGGTAAATCAACCTGTACCTTACCACTCTCCACACTCACAGACACTATTTCATCTGTTGAATAGGATTTTACATCAAATCGGGTACCTAACACCTGAACATCCAGCCGCTTCGTCCTCACAATAAATGGCATCTTTTCATTGCGGGCAACACGGAAATATCCCTCACCTTCAAGTTCCACTTCACGGAGATCTCCAACAAAACGATCCGGATAACGCACTTGCGAACAAGAGTTCAGAACCAAAAGAGTTCCGTCCGGCAAAGTCACTTGTCTTTTCTCACCAAAGGAAGTGGTGATTTCAGCCAGTGTGACCTGTTGTGCATTCATATACCGGAAAAAGTTGACACTCCCTATGATAATGGCTATTACAGCCGCTGTACTGACTGCCACCACAGAAGCCCGGCGGAACCATGTACGTTTTTTGTGTTCAATACGCTTCAGCAATTGGCGTGCTTCTCTCTTATATTTCTCCCGCTCCAAATCATTACCAGGTTGCAGATTCCCGGATTCTTCCCAAACCTCTGCTGCCAGTTCGTCCAATATATCTTGGTTTTCTGAATCCTTAATACTTTGCAATAACTGTGAAGCATCTTCCCGGGTATAAAGATCATCCAAGTAGCGATGCAATTTATCTTTTTCTGTCTTAGTATCTTTCATCATATATTCAAAATAAGGATATTAATTTCCTTCCCTTTGTATAAGTAATACACAAAAGTAAGAAAGAGCTAGGGTATGATTAACATTTATTATAAATTCAAGCACAATAGAATCAAAAGTACATCGGCTGATGTACTTGAATATTTAGTCAAATAGGAACGAATCACTTTTAGAGAAAGAGAAATATGTTCTTGCACCGTATGAACAGAAACACCCAATGCTTCGGCTATTTCTTTATGAGACATCTGAAGTTCACGGCTCATTTTGAATACCTCACGCTGGCGGGGCGTTAATTGCTCCAACGCACGGGCAATAATCTCTTTCAAATCATTGAGCAGAACATGATTATTCGTTTCGTTCGTTGAATCAATCGCTTGAGAAAGAATCTGTTCTTTCAGCTGATCTTCATTAGCCATGTCCCGCAATTGATTCAAAATACGATTACGCACAATAGTATAAAGATAGGAAGAGAAAGAGGCTTCGGGATTGATGAAACGACGAGTTTGCCAGACTACTGTAAATGCATCCTGGAAAATATCTTCCGCAAATTCACGCGACTTGACGAATTTCAGAGCAAAGTAGAGCAAACGATTCTTATAAGCGGCATAAAGTTCGCAAAAGGCCTCTTCATCTCCGTCTATCAGGCGAAGAACTAATTCCCGATCATCTATAAGAGTGTCTGTTGCGTACATATTTTCTTTATTTTGGGCACAAAGGTATTGTTATGATGTTACAAACGTATGTATTTTTTCTGAAATAAAAAAATAAAAGCGGTCTCACCGTTTCGATGAGACCGCTTTTATTTATCCATTATTCAAGACCAGACATTATCAGAGCAATCGTTATTTCCCTTTCTTATAATTCTCCAATCCGGTCTGTAAGAATTCAATATACTTAGGAATATCTTCGTTATAAGCATACGACTTATTCAACGGTTTACCCTGATTGTCCAGCAATACATAGAAAGGCTGGGCATTAGCTCCGAATTTCACACGTTGCAGATAGCTCCATTTATCGCCTACAGTACGCAAAGTACGTTCTGTACCGTTTTCGATAATCTTCACGGGTTCGGTCAACGGAGTTTTATTATCTACATAAAGTGTAATCAATACGTAGTCGTTATTAATCAAATCACTCACTTTCGGGTCAGTCCATACCGCTGCCTCCATCTTACGGCAGTTTACGCAACCATATCCGGTAAAGTCGAGCATAACCGGTTTTCCATTCAGACGGGCATATTCCATTCCTAAATCATAGTCATCGAATTTCGCGTGTACATCATTCTTATGCAGATTGAAATCTTGCGTCTGCATAGGCGGAGCAAATGCAGATACGGCTTTCAATGGTGCTCCCCACAAACCGGGAACCATATATACGGCAAATGCTAAAGAGATTAACGCCATAAAGAAGCGGGTGACTCCCACCTTATTATCATCGTCATCGTGCGGGAATTTGATCTTGCCCAACAGGTAGAATCCAAGCAAAGCAAAGATGACAATCCATAAAGCCAGGAATGTTTCGCGGTCAAGCAATCTCCAACCATAAGCCAAATCAGCAACTGACAAGAATTTAAGTGCAAATGCCAATTCGAGGAAACCCAGCGTAACCTTGATAACATTCATCCATCCGCCGGACTTCGGCATCGATTTCAGCCAAGACGGGAACAGGGCGAAGAGTGTGAACGGCAACGCCAAAGCAATGGCAAATCCTAACATACCGATTGCCGGAGCAACTACGCTTCCTGTTGTAGATACCTGTACCAGCAGGAACCCGATAATCGGACCTGTACAAGAGAAAGATACCAACGAAAGCGTGAAAGCCATCAGGAAAATACTTAGCAATCCGGTCGTAGATTCAGCCTTGCTATCTACCGCATTTCCCCACTTCGACGGCAGCCTGATTTCAAACGCTCCAAAGAATGAAGCAGCAAAAATCACCAGCATCAGGAAGAAGAGAATGTTGAAAATAGCATTGGTAGATAAAGCATTTAATGCACTGGCTCCGAAAATCAAAGTAATAGCCAAGCCCAATGCCACATAAATCACTACGATAGATGCACCGTATGTCCACGCATCACGAATTCCTTTCTTTTTGTCTTTACTACGTTTTAAGAAGAAACTGACTGTCATCGGAATAATCGGCCATACACAAGGGGTAAACAATGCCAATAATCCACCCAGAAAACCTGTAATGAATATATATATCCAGGACATGTCTTCCTGGCCATGCTCTTCTCCTAAGGCTTGTAAATCACTGATTACCGGTTTCCAAAGATCACCCGATGCAACAGCAGGCTGAATATCCGTAGCAGCTTCGGTTGTAGTTGCAGACACCAGCTCCATCATTGCAGAAGAATCTTTCGTAGCAGCAGGAACGGGTTCTTCTTTTTGCTTATCCGCTACCTTTTGCTCCGGTTGCTCTGTTTTCGTTGCAGCAGTATTTCCGGCTTTTGCTACTCCGGAATACTTGAACGGCACTTGAGTAGGAGGCAGACAACTCTCGTCATCACAAGCTCCGTATTCCAGATAACCTTCGATTGCGTAAGCTCCACCCGTAAATTTTACTTTCTGCACAAACTTTGCTGTGTTCTCGAAATAGCGTACCTTCATTTCGAACAATTTATCGAAAGTAGATACTTCTTTGCCTACAGGCTTCAGCTTGCCAACAAGCTCGACACCCGACTTATTATCAACATTGAATGTTGCGGAAATAGGACCGCCATCTCCCAGATCGGTAGAATAAACATGCCAACCTTTATCTATGGTAGCTGTAAACACCACCTCTGCCTCCGTATCGGAGAGAGGTGTCAGCTCTGTTTTAAACTTTACCGGATCTTTGATCTGCGCTTGCAATGCATATACAGCAAAGCTTAAAAGCAGGAAAGAGATTATTTTTCTCATCTTTATCTTGGGGGTTATAATTCATAGTCTACGCACGCACGGCTTTCCTTCGTTTCAGCCAGAATCTTTCCGGCAGCCACGTGGTCGGGATGTGTTGCGTAGAATTTAACATCTTCTAGTGTATCAAACTCACTGTAAAGCGCAATATTCCATGTTTCACCAGGATTCATATTCAATCCGACCTCTACTTTGCGAATTACAGAAATTTTAGCAGGAAGAGCTTCTATCGCTTCCTTGAATTTAGTCATGACTTCCAGTTTCTCTTCAGCAGGAACTTCGTCTTTTAACTTAAATAATACAATGTGTTTTACCATTACGTTGTTATTTTAATGAATTGTTTCTATATTTGTCTTGTTAATGTGTTTACCACATTAATAGTAATGCAAAAATACTCTATTTGGTTCAAATATACACTTAAAGAGATGTTAATTATAGGAATAGCAGGCGGAACGGGTTCCGGAAAGACCACCGTCGTACGGAAAATTATAGAAAGCCTCCCCGCAGGAGAGGTAGTACTCTTACCACAGGATTCATACTACAAAGACAGTAGTCATGTCCCGGTTGAAGAACGCCAGAATATCAATTTTGACCATCCGGATGCTTTTGAATGGAGTCTGCTTTCCAAGCATGTCATGATGCTGAAAGAAGGAAAGAGTATTGAACAGCCCACTTATTCTTATCTCACATGTACGCGTCAGCCCGAAACGATTCATATCGAACCTCGTGAAGTGGTTATCATTGAAGGAATCCTTGCCTTATGTGATAAAAAGCTGCGCAATATGATGGACCTCAAAATATTTGTTGATGCCGATCCCGACGAACGCCTGATACGTGTCATCCAAAGAGATGTCATTGAGCGCGGACGTACTGCCGAAGCTGTAATGGAACGTTATACACGGGTTTTAAAACCTATGCACCTGCAATTTATCGAACCTTGCAAACGATATGCCGACCTTATTGTACCCGAAGGAGGCAGTAATAAGGTAGCTATTGATATACTGACCATGTACATCAAGAAGCACCTTAAGAATTAAAAATTAAAAATTAAGAAATGAATGTCAAGACACTGAGTATTCCTTTATTTCTTATTCTATTTTGTTGTATGCTCGGATGCCGGAATAAGCATCATAACAAGATGGATGAGACAGCGCGTGATCTTCCACAAATAAAAGATAGTGGCGAACTCGTTGTATTGACATTATATAGTTCTACTTCCTATTTCATTTACCGGGGACAAGAAATGGGGTTCCAGTATGAACTTAGTGAACAGTTTGCTAAAAGTCTGGGACTAAAACTTAGGATTGAAGTAGCCAACAGCGTCAACGAAATGATCCAAAAATTATTGGCAGGCGAAGGAGACATGATTGCCTATAATCTGCCAATCACCAAAGAATGGAAAGACAGTCTTCTTTATTGTGGCGAAGATGTAATTACTCACCAGGTAATTGTTCAGCAAGGGAGAGGAAAACAGAAGCCGTTGGAAGATGTAACCGAACTGGTCGGAAAAGATATATACGTAAAACCGGGGAAATATTATGACCGTCTCGTCAATCTGAACAGTGAATTAGGAGGAGGTATCCAGATTCATGAAGTCACCAATGACAGTATCACTATTGAGGACTTGATTACGCAAGTAGCGCAAGGAAAAATTCCGTATACGGTGGCCGACAATGATTTAGCCAAACTTAACAAGACCTACTATCCCAATTTAAATATCGATCTGTCCATCAGTTTCGATCAACGGTCTTCATGGGCGGTACGAAAAGACAGTCCCGAACTGGCAGCCGCCGCTACCCAATGGCATCAGGAAAACATGACTTCTCCTGCTTACACAGCCAGTATGAAACGTTATTTTGAGAATAGTAAAATGATGCCGCACTCTCCTATCCTCTCCTTAAAAGAAGGAAAGATATCCCATTATGACCATTTATTCAAAAAGTATTCCAAAGATATCGGATGGGATTGGCGTATGCTTGCATCATTAGCGTATACAGAATCCAATTTCGATACCACAGCTGTATCTTGGGCAGGCGCCAAAGGACTCATGCAGTTGATGCCTGCCACTGCACGTGCAATGGGAGTACCTCCCGGCAAAGAGCAGAATCCGGAGGAAAGTGTGAAAGCAGCTATCAAATATATTACCGCCACCGACCGGAGTTTCAGCATGATTCCCGACAAACAGGAGCGGCTCAACTTTATCCTGGCATCTTATAATGCCGGTTTGGGACATATATATGATGCAATGGCACTAGCCGAAAAATACGGGAAGAACAAATTAGTATGGAAAGATAATGTAGAAAACTTCATCTTGCTTAAAAGCAATCAAGAATACTTCAACGATCCTGTCTGCAAAAACGGATATTTCCGTGGCATCGAGACTTACAATTTCGTTCGAGATATTATGTCGCGCTACGAATCCTACAAAAAGAAAATAAAAGCTTGAAATAAGTATTAGGTATTAAGAATTAAGCCATGCGGATAAACGTATCAGAAGCTACGGCTAATACTTAATACCTAATACTTATTTTTACTCATCAGACTGATTACGACAATAGCCAATACAGATAATGGTAAGGCAAATAATATCGGGTCAATCACAGGGAAAGGATAAGTGGTAATCAACACATCCCGTCCGAATAACGCTTTACAGATACCCAATGATGCAGATTCTTTCTGATGAAGAAACACAAGAGCAAACAGACTGCCGATTGTTCCTACCCAAAGACTTGCCATGACGCCTTGTTTAGTAGCTTTCTTCCAATATAAAGCACAGAAATAAGCCGGAAGAAAAGCGGCTGCACAAATTCCCATAAAGATAGAAGTTCCGCGGGCTATAATATCATGAGGCAACATATAACAAATAATATAGCTGACCAGGATAGAGAACAATACGCCCAGACGGATCACATTGGTAAGTTTATTCCGTGAACGGGGTTTATAAGTTCCGTAAATATCAGAACCTACCGAAGCCCCCATCGTATGGAACTGCGAACTTAGCGTAGACATACTGGCTGAAAGGATGCACAACATAAAGAGTGCGGCAAACCAGTCGGGCATCGCTTTATTAATAAAATATGGAATTATCTTATCAATATCCTGCACAACTTCGGTAGCAACCGCTCCTTCTGTTTTCAGGAAGAAAAGATTACTCAACGCTCCGGCATGATAGATAGCTCCTACTGTTATAATCAGAAAGAAACAACCGATAAATACACCACGGTTCAACTGCTTGCTACTCTCCACGGTCATAAAGCGAACCACCAACTGCGGCTGTGCAAGACAGCCGATTCCTACTCCTAAAATGAGAGAAGTTACCAGCGAATACCATTGTGGAGAACCTGTGATAGGCATTGTAGTCCATCCTTGATGTCCCAGCGCTTTAAACTTTTCCGGAACTAGCGGAGCAATGGCAGTCAATTCTTTATTAGCTTCGGTAAAGCCCATGCCGAGCACCTGATATAGAGAGAATAACAGAAACAGCATACAAGCAAACATAATAACGCCCTGCAAAGCATCCGTATACATTACCCCTTTCATTCCCCCCGCTATAACATAAGCAGCAATGACCAATGTAAATATCAACAAAGAGATATTGAAATCAATCTGGAAAATCTGTTCGATGAATACGGCTCCACCTTTCATTACAACCGCTGCATAAAGCGGCATTCCGATGAAAATAACAGCAGCAATAAATACCTGTATATTACGGGAGCGGAAATGACGGCCTAGTAATTGAGGGAAAGTACTCACATTCAGCTTCACCCCCATACGCCGGGTGCGCAAACCGAAAAAGATAAAAGCTATAACCACCCCTACGAACATATTGAGGAAACAGAGCCACTGAATACCCATTCCAAAAGCAGCCGCCACTCCTCCAAAACCTACAATAGCAGATGCGGAAATAAACGTAGCACCATAAGAAAGTGCCATTACGATAGGATTCATCTGACGTCCGCCTACCAAATAGTCACTGCTATTCGTCGTTTTCTTATATCCCAAAAAGCCGAGGTAGGCCAGTGACAGCAGATAAGCTACCACAATTAGTCCAAGAGTAAATGTATTCATCGGGTTTCGTCTTTTTCGTCGTCCTTATTCCAATATTTCAGCCCAAACCAAGCAGCAAAAATCACACATACCACCGAAAGTAGGTAAGGCAGAATAATAAAAGGGTCGTCTATTCCAAACATTTGCGTATCAGATTTTAATCAATTTGGACGCAAATGTAAGGAAATTATTGAAAAGACAAAACTTTTGTTTACTAATACTGATTATAATGTATCTTTTTCTCGTCAAATTTCTGTTTCGGGTTCTCTTTTGTAGCCGGATAGCCAAAAGGGATGACACAAAGTGGAAGAATATTATCGGGCAGGTTAGTATATTTACGCACTACTTGCATACGGTCTTCGTAAGGATAGGCCGCTGTCCAGACAGCACCCAATCCCAGACTTTCAGCAGCCAGCAAAATATTCTGTGCTGCTGCGGAGCAATCTAAATACCAATATGACGAGCGTACAGAATCTCCACAAACGATGATGGCGTTACGGGCTTGCGTCAGCATTTTGGCATAAGGAAGTGCTGCTGCCATTGAATCCAGTTTGGCACGATCGGATACTACTACGAACTCCCATGGACGGATATCCCTACCCGTAGGAGCAGCCATTCCGGCACGAAGCATCAAGTCGATTTTCTCTTTCTCTACTCCTTTATTCAGATAAGCACGCACACTTTTGCGTTCGAAAATATTATCCAAAACAGCATTTCCGGTTCCGGATGTTCCTTTTTCTTCTTTTGCAGAAGAACAGGAGGTCATAACAGTGATTACTACAATCAGATATAAGAAAGAGAAAATCTTTTTCATTGTGACAATGTTTAAAACAGGTTCAACTTATTTTTCTGTGCTTCTTCCAGCGAAACAGTTTCACGCTTCATCAGCCCACTCTTTTCACGAAGTGCTTGATATTCAGCCTCCAATTCATTCACCAGTTCGGCTTTTGCCTGCGGGTTGAGCAATTTGGAAGCAACGCCTGCATTTTGGGAAGCATCTTTCAGGTGTACTACCGGAGCATGATAGACAGGGGCAATCTTTAATGCAGTATGCATCTTCGATGTAGTGGCACCACCAATCAGAAGAGGAATATCCAACCCCGCTTTTTCGAGTTCAGCAGCTACGTGAGCCATTTCTTCCAGAGATGGAGTAATCAGTCCACTCAACCCGATCATATCGACCTTTTCTTCGATAGCCCGCTGGACAATGGTTTCTGCGGGAACCATTACTCCTAAATCCACAATATCATAACCATTGCAGGCCATCACTACAGCTACAATATTTTTTCCGATATCGTGCACATCTCCTTTCACCGTTGCCAGTAACACTTTACCTGCCGAAGCACTTCCTGCTACTTTTTCCGATTCAATAATCGGCTGCAAGATAGCTACAGCTTTCTTCATGGTACGGGCAGTCTTTACAACTTGGGGAAGAAACATTTTGCCGGCACCAAACAGTTCACCAACATGGTTCATTCCATCCATCAGCGGTCCTTCAATTACATCGACTGCTTTATCGTAAAGAGGCAAAGCTTCTGCCAAGTCCTGTTCCAGAAAATCTCCGATTCCTTTCATCAAGGCATACTTCAAACGTTCCTGAACAGTTCCTTCTCTCCATGCGTCTTGCTTGACAGCCGGCTGTCCGGCAGTTTCGCTCATGTTTGCTTTCAGAGATTCTGCTAGTTCTATCAAACGTTCAGCAGCATCCGGACGACGGTTTAAAACAACATCTTCTATCTTTTCCAAGACATCAGCCGGAATATCAGTGTACAATACGGAAGTTCCCGGATTCACAATCCCCATGTCCATTCCTTGCTGGATGGCATGATAAAGGAACACTGCATGCATGGCCTCACGAATATAATTGTTACCACGGAAAGAGAAAGAAAGGTTGCTGACTCCTCCGCTGATATGTGCACCGGGGAGATTTTTCTTTATCCAAGCGGTAGCTTCAATAAAATCTACAGCATAGTTATTATGTTCTTCAATCCCCGTAGCTACGGCAAGCACATTGGGGTCAAAAATAATATCGTGAGGATTAAAACCGATTTTATCAACCAAAAGACGGTAAGCCCGTTGGCATACTTCGATTTTACGGGCGGCTGTATCTGCCTGTCCTTTCTCGTCGAACGCCATAACTACAGCAGCGGCTCCATATTGCCGGATGATTCGGGCATGTTCAAGGAAAACTTCCTCTCCCTCTTTCAAAGAAATAGAGTTGACGATTGACTTACCCTGAAGACACTTCAGTCCGGCTTCAATAACTTCCCATTTGGAAGAATCGATCATAATCGGAACACGGGCTATTTCGGGTTCGGACATGATAAGATTCAGGAAAGTAGTCATCTCTGTCTTTGCCTCCAACAATCCATCGTCCATATTGACGTCAATCACTAAAGCACCGTCCTCCACTTGTTGGCGGGCGATAGAAAGGGCTTCATCATATTTCTTTTCATTGATGAGACGAAGGAACTTGCGCGAACCGGCTACGTTGCAACGTTCGCCGACATTCACAAAGTTTATTTCCGGCTTCACTTCCAGCAGTTCAAGTCCGGAGAGCCACATACAATCCGGCGCAGAGGCAGGAACGTGTGGTTCAGCTCCTTCTATAAGGGCGGGATATTCAGCAATATAAGCATCTGTCGTACCACAACAGCCACCAATAATATTGACTAATCCTTCTTCAATATATTCTCTCACTTCGTGAGCCATATCCGCAGGTGTCTGGTCATACTTACCCAGACTATTCGGTAATCCGGCATTCGGATAGGCACTAATATAATAAGGTGCACGGGATGCCAGCTGTTCCAGGAATGGTTTTAGCTGCCGGGCACCGAATGAACAGTTCAAACCGACAGAAAAGATATTGGCATGTTGCACAGAAGCCAGAAATGCATCCAATGTTTGTCCGGACAATGTTCGTCCGCCAATATCAGACACTGTTACAGATAACATGATCGGCACTTCCACACCTGTCACTTTCATGGCTTGTTCGGCAGCAAAAATTGCAGCTTTGGCATTTAGGGTATCAAAGATTGTCTCTATCAGAATGGCGTCTACCCCACCTTCGAGCATTGCTTCCATTTGTTGCTGATAGGATGCAGCCAGTTCGTCGTAACTCAAAGCACGATAAGCCGGGTTGTTTACGTCCGGGCTCATTGAGCAGGTTTTGTTGGTAGGTCCTACGGAACCGGCCACAAAACGTGGTTTATCGGGATTCTTGGCTGTATACTCGTCAGCAAGGTCACGTGCTAGTTTTACGGCTGCAAGATTCATCTCGCGCACGTATTCTTCTACGTGATAATCAGCCATAGAAACTGTGGTCGAACTAAATGTATTGGTCTCGATGATATCCGCACCCGCTTCCAGGTATTTACGATGAATATCCTGAATCACGTCGGGACGTGTCAGACACAATAAGTCATTATTCCCTTTCAGCTGTCCGGAAATATGCGCAAAGCGTTCACCACGAAAATCTTCTTCCTTGAGATTATATTGTTGAATCATTGTACCCATTGCCCCATCCAGAATAAGGATGCGCTCGGATACGATCTGAGAAATTGTCTTTTTCATTACCCTATCACATTAATACCTAATTACCACTCTGCCAACATCTGCCAGACTTCTCGTAGTCCGGCGTTTTATCTTATAGCGCTTTTTACTTACCGCTTAAACATTCTTGCCATATCTCTACGGTCGTCTTTCTCCTTAATAGATTCCCGTTTATCATACTCTTTCTTACCTTTCGCCAAAGCTATGACCAGTTTCGCCAAACCTTTCTCATTGATAAACAAGCGTACAGGGACAATCGTAAAACCGGGATTTTTCATCTCCCGCTGAAGTTTTTCCAATTCTTTTTTACTAAGCAACAACTTCCTCTCTCTACGTGCCGTATGATTATTGTACGATCCATAGAAATATTCGGCGATGTGCATATTCTTCACCCACAATTCGCCTTTCGTAAAATAGCAAAACGTATCTACCAGACTGGCTTTTCCCAAACGAATGGATTTTATTTCCGTACCGGTCAACACAATACCTGCTGTGTAGGTATCTATCAGCTCGTAATCAAACGTAGCCCGTTTATTCTTTATATTTACAGAAGGTTGTTTCATCTTCACTCATTAATTAAGTATGGCCGTCAGTCTATTAAATACAATCTGTATCACCGCCGGACATAGTATTAACAATACAGACGACAAAAGGGTGTATTTTAATCGTTGTTTTTCTTCTACTCCCATCAATACAGGAACTCCCTCCCATACCACATAGACGATGTAGAACTGCAGCAACCAAGCAATAATTCTAAAATCAGGTAATAGTCCGGTTACTATCTGAAGCAGGAAAGGCACAACTAATGCATATCCTGCAAACTGTTGTGTCAATGGCATATTGCTATGCATACCAAACATTCTTGTTCCCATTTCATTCATGGCATAAGCCGCCAGAAAATAGCCACCGAACAGGGCTACAGCTACAGCACAACAGTTAGTCATAGCTATCTGGAAACTTTGCGGGCCACCCCATCCATTCGTCAATAGTGAACCGACGAACACGGACAGACCGCATAAACCAATCATAGGATAGACAAAAGTCATATAGACTTTTCGCCTATCCTCTTCCATAGAAATTTCCTCCCAAGCCTTGGCCGGAGAGGAAATCAATTTCATTGCGATGTTAAATAGTTCTTTGTAGTTCAATTGTTATAATTACTAATTAACTTTAACTTCTTTAGTATTTAATGGTGTTAATGCCCCATTTTTACCAGTAGCTACAATTTTAATCTTTATTTTTCCACCTGAAGGAATCAAAGAAGTAGCCTCTTCACCTTTTTCAGCAGCTATAGAAGCTAACACTGAATTTATTTGAGACACTGATGGTATTTTAAAGCTCGCATATCCTGAAGACGCATTAGATGCCTTGTCATCTCCAATTGTCTGTTGTAACTTCACCGTTAATTCATTACCAGCAGCACTTACAGGAACTAAATCAATAATAGCAGCAGAATTACTCAAATAAAGACTAAAAATGACATTACAATATGCGCTAACACTAGTATAATTTACTGTAGTCGCATCAAGAACACCGACCTCTGTTAAAGCTACTAATGGTAAGTCGTTTTTAATGGTATCAGGTTTTAAACAGATACTACGAGTATACAAACCTCCACCTTGTACTATTGATACTTCTTTTTTTGTGCTAGCAGAAGTTACTCCCTCTGCATATTTTAGAAAAACGAAAACACGTTCCGGATAACCACTCGTACCTTTTAAAACGCTTGCGTTATTAGGATAATAAACAACACCATCATCACCTAATAAACAAACTTGCATTACATCATCAATCACTGTCGCATTCAATCCTAAATCGTAAGATGATTCACTCTCACCTTTCATACATGAAGTAACCGACATCCCCATAACCACAGCCATCAAAGCCACCAAGAAAAATTTCATCTGTTTCATAAACATATTTTTTAGATTTTGCAAAGATATAAATTCTAATTCATAATTAATAAATGCAAGGACTTAAAAAATACTGCATCCATTACTTTATTATTTTTGCAAAAAGCTCTAAGTGATCATCCACATAACTCGCAATCAATGCTGTAACTTGTTCTTCCATTTCCAAATAAGTCTCTTCAAGTTCATCGAAAGCTTCATATTGCTCATACATAGCCATAAATTCATCATCCGTCCGTTCCTTTTCCAAGTCTTTCCGGTTGGCATCAAAGATTTTCTTAGCCTTATAGACTAATTTAGATAATTCTTCTGCCCCCCATAAACGCATCACTTTCGCAAACGGATTATCAAAGATATATCCACCATAGCCGTTCTGAATTAATTGGCAAAATCCGCCAACCATTATTTCATCACGAAAAATCTGATATGCCAGCAAAGAATGTTGCTCACCAGTGAGCAAAGGCATCGTATCAGCAGTCAATTCACCACCAATCACTTCCTTATATTTATCAGTAAACACTTGGATGAATTCATCCATTCCTTCACCCGCTGCCTTTTGCAATGCAGATTCTACAACTTCGATCATAATCTTTCTTATAAATTATGTGGCAAAGCTACGAATTTTATTCTACATCTGGTGATAATCCTTGCACAATCTTACCTATCTTAACTTCATTATCCACTCTTCACGTCTTTCACAAGACGCATATCAACTCATTTACAGGTGCTTCCGGTGAACTAATCAAATAAAATACGGTATTCACACCATTCACACCTTCACAATATATGCATTTCACAGTCTCATTATATAGCGAAAATGGCTATATAACATCGGCCGACTATAGTCGACCATATAGTCAATTCCAGTCATCCGATCAGACAACAGGAGTTGTCTAGCTAGCCAACAATAGACGGCCGACAGGGATATTGCTAGTTTATTTATGAATATATGCCCCTATTCAGGCAGCTTATCATGCATGTAAATGCATCCCCAGATACACACCTATTAAATAAGGTATGAGCCAGATGCACCAAACCACAATACTGAAACGATTAAAATGCTTTTTAGCTTTAGGTGATCCCTTTACATAAGTCCATATTGCCCACGAAGCATGCACAAACATTAGAAGAATAGCAATAGTTCCCGTCACCGTATGAATTTCGTCATGTAGATGAGTCAGTTCGGCGATGTGCTCCATCAGGCTTGTGCCAACCGTATCGGCAAGCAAACCGAGAAGGAAGAAAATGATATGCCAAAACTTCAATTTCTTTTGAATACGTTCGCCCCAAACACCTATCGTATAAAAAATAAGCGCAGATGAAATAACGCAAATTGCCCCTATTAAATAATGTATATCTACTTGATTCAGTTCCATAAATTTTCGTTTTCTAATAACAACAAAGCAAAGAATAGATAGTTCTCCCAGCTTCAATCTTTCACAAATGCAATCCCGACTTTACAAACGAAGAAAAAACGGAAACAGATTTGTCTCTTTTCACAAAAAAGTAATAAAAGGCGATTTGCAGAAACAAATAAATCGACTACCTTTGTGGGCGATTTAGAGAATCGTGACTACGTATTTTTAATTATATCACTTAAAAAAAGAGCTAATTATGACTTATTCACACGAAGTGGAACACATGTGTGTTGTAAAGAAGGGTCCTAACCATGGACCGGCTCCCATACCCGAAGAAGGCAAATGGGTAAAATCTAAAGAAATCGTTGATATTTCTGGTTTGACACACGGTATCGGTTGGTGCGCTCCTCAACAAGGTGC
This sequence comes from Bacteroides sp. D55t1_190419_B8, assembly GCF_015558905.1. Classification (NCBI taxonomy): domain Bacteria; kingdom Pseudomonadati; phylum Bacteroidota; class Bacteroidia; order Bacteroidales; family Bacteroidaceae; genus Bacteroides; species Bacteroides sp. D55t1_190419_B8. The sequence continues at coordinate 112,159 of NZ_JADMOU010000004.1, read as the reverse complement.
TTGTAAACTGACACTGAACGTTAAAGAAGGTATCATCCAGGAAGCCTTGATCGAGACAATCGGTTGCTCTGGTATGACTCACTCAGCTGCTATGGCTTCTGAAATCCTTCCGGGTAAAACAGTTCTTGAAGCATTAAACACTGACCTTGTTTGCGACGCTATCAATACTGCAATGCGCGAACTTTTCTTGCAAATCGTATACGGACGTACTCAATCAGCTTTCTCTGAAGGTGGTTTGATTATCGGTGCAGGTTTGGAAGACTTGGGTAAAGGTCTGCGTAGCCAGGTAGGTACTCTTTATGGTACTTTGGCTAAAGGTCCTCGTTACCTTGAAATGGCAGAAGGTTATATCAAACAAATCTTCTTGGACAAGAACGACGAAATCTGCGGATACGAATTCGTACACATGGGTAAGTTCATGGACGAAATCAAGAAAGGTACTGATGCTAACGAAGCTTTGAAGAAAGTTACAGGTACTTATGGACGCGTAACAGCAGAACAGGGAGCAGTTAAATCTATTGATCCACGTCACGAATAATATAAGGAGGAAAGAAACTATGATTAGAGAAGTAAAATTCGAAAGCCAAGACCGTCGTATCAAAGGTATCATTGAAGCCTTGAACGCTAACGGCATCAAAGACATCGAAGAAGCTAACGCTATCTGCGAAGCTGCCGGACTTGATCCTTATAAAACGTGTGAAGAAACTCAGCCTATCTGCTTTGAAAATGCAAAATGGGCTTATGTAGTAGGTACTGCTATCGCTCTTAAGAAGAACTGCACAAACGCTGCTGAAGCTGCTGAAGCTATCGGTATCGGTTTGCAAGCATTCTGTATCCCGGGTTCTGTAGCTGACGACCGTAAGGTTGGTATCGGTCATGGTAACCTGGCTGCTATGTTGCTGCGCGAAGAAACTAAATGTTTCGCTTTCCTGGCAGGTCACGAATCTTTCGCTGCTGCTGAAGGTGCTATCAAAATCGCTGCAAAAGCAGACAAAGTACGTAAAGAACCGTTGCGTTGCATCCTGAACGGTCTTGGAAAAGACGCTGCTCAGATCATCTCTCGTATCAACGGCTTTACTTATGTTCAGACTCAATTCGATTACTTCACAGGTGAACTGAAAGTTGTTCGCGAAATCGCTTACTCTGACGGTCCTCGTGCAAAAGTAAAATGTTATGGTGCTGACGACGTTCGTGAAGGTGTAGCTATCATGTGGAAAGAAGGTGTAGACGTATCTATCACAGGTAACTCTACTAACCCGACCCGTTTCCAACACCCAGTTGCAGGAACTTACAAGAAAGAACGTGTTCTTGCTGGCAAACCTTATTTCTCTGTTGCTTCTGGTGGTGGTACAGGTCGTACTCTTCACCCGGATAACATGGCTGCCGGTCCTGCTTCTTATGGTATGACTGACACGATGGGTCGTATGCACAGTGACGCTCAATTCGCCGGTTCTTCATCAGTTCCTGCTCACGTAGAAATGATGGGATTCCTGGGAATTGGTAACAACCCGATGGTAGGTTGTACTGTGGCTTGTGCGGTTGACGTAGCTCAGGCTTTGGCTAAGTAATTTAGATAATTACAACATAGTAAATCCCTGTAACTCTATGAGTTATGGGGATTTTTATTTAGACTATACTATGCTACTTCTCCCTTATTCTAGTATTCCTTCTTCTTTACTATCCTTCTTATAAATAACTACGATTAGGTGATACAATTGAAGCAAATAATAGCTTAAATGAAGTTTGTCCATCTAAGGTTAAGTATGGCTGATTATCCTTAAAATGGAGCTAAATTGAAGCTATGTTTGCGACCAAGGTGCGACCAATTTATCAAATCTTGACAAGTGGTCGCAAAATCAGTCGTATAACACTAATAAACAGATAGATACATCGTATTTAAAGAACTTTCCCTATGTCTAATTTTAAATAATTAAACCATGGTAAGAAGTTCATTCTCAATTCTCTTTACAATAAGAGAAAGTAAAACAAGAAAGAGCGGTAAAGCTCCTATTGAAACTACAATTACAGTAAACGGTAACAGATGTACCATTTCAACAGGCAAACAAGTAGCCATTGATAAATGGGACAAGGCTAAACAACAAGTTAAAGGTAAAGACGAAGAAGCTCAAAGCCTCAACAACTGTTTAAAGGCTATCAAAGCCAAACTTTATCAGAAAGAAGCTGAACTGTTAGACAGAGGTTTCATTATTACAGCAGAACTACTACGTGACGCTTACTTTGATAAGGTAGAATCCATTAAAGAAAGAAGTCTGTTTGAAGTCTTTACAGAGCATAATCAAGAACAAGAGAAACTAATAGGCAATGGAGTTTCTAAAGCTACTTATTGGGTGTCTGTTTATACCATCAGATTACTCAAGGAGTTTATTCAACAGAAGTACAAGCGGGAAGATTTATACTTACGTGAACTGAATCTAAACTTCATCCAATCCTTTCATTCATTTCTAAGGATAGATAAAGGAATGGCACAGAACTCATCCACCAAACATTTAAAGTTACTAAAGAAGATTATCAATCTATCAGTAGCTAATTCCTACATGGCATTCAATCCATTCTCTACCTATAAAGTAGAACGTGAACCCGTAGAGATAGATTTCTTGGATGAAGAAGAATTGAGGAAGATTATCAACTTTGACACTCCTATCCCACGCTTTGAGAGAGCAAAAGACATGTTCCTCTTTGGATGCTTTACAGGTCTTAGTTACATTGACATCAAAACTCTAACAGTAGAACACTTTGAGAAAGATACTACAGGTAGAATCTGGATTAAGAAACGTAGAGTAAAGACAGGTGTGCTATCAAGAATCCCCCTACTTCCCATTGCCAAGCTAATACTAGACAAATACAAAGGGGGTGACAAACTATTACCAATCCAAGACTCTGCGGACGTTAATAAATACTTAAAAGACATTGCAATACTATGCAACATCAACAAGCACATCACCTTCCACACGAGCCGCCATACATTTGCAAGTACAGTCACACTTGCTAATAACATCTCATTGGAAGTCGTTTCTAAGATGTTAGGACACACTAACACAAGAATGACTGCTCATTATGCTAAACTAATTGATAGGTGTATAGGTGAGCAAATGGATAAGTTAATGGATACGTTTACAAAGGAAGTTAATTATTAAGAGTTACATTTGAATTTTCCCACTTGCGACTATTGTAGGTGGGATAATTCTTTATAACTTTGGGGTATTATTAATCAAACTAATACATGCAATAATGAAAGTTAATCCCGAAGAAGCTAAGAAAGTTATTGAGTTGTGTAATACCGCTCCCTACTTTACATTACGTCATAAGAATGGAGAAGAATACGCTTATGTCAGAATTACCGCTATTGTAGACAATGAAACATTACAAGCTGACAGTTGGGTAGACAAAGTGCTATTGGATGCCATAATGAAAGCACTTAACGGAATACAGATTAATGCTGAAGAATACTTAGCAGAAGAACATGTTGCATTAGAGATTAAAGATTTAAACTACAATACGCTTGAAAATGAATTGTTATCTGGTAAGAAGGTAATTATGCTCAAAGATTATCTTACGCCAACTGGAATGTCTTATGTATGCGCCAAGTCTCAATACCCAAACGGTGAGATACATTATTGTATCAAACGTACTGGAATACTTGAAGCTTTGTTAGAAGAATACGGATTATTAGAATGACATTAGAAGAGATAATAATAGACATGAAAGACAAACTTTACAATTACGGTAATACAGAAGCTCATAATACTATTAAGAAGCTCATGCTTAGAGGTGAGAAACTAAACATAGGCTTCTTCAATGAGGCTATTACTAATAATGCTTGTGCGTGGATTGAATCAAGAAGTATTAGCGCATTCAAATACATAATCTTTGAAGATAACTTCAATTGGTTAATGAACTACCTTATTAATGGAGAAACTGAAGACATAGATGCTAAACCATTTGGTATAGAGGGATTGGAAGAGAATGAGGGAGACTTTCAGTTAGATGTATTGAAAGCCTTTATTAAGAATGAGATAGCTTTACAATTCGTGCCTCTATCCTTAGACAGAAGCGAATTTGTTTCTGCCATTTCCACATTCAATCATGGTAAAGTCATGTTTAAGGTCAAGAGAACGAGAGAGTTATTGAAGTATTTAAGAGAACACGACATACTATTATTCTAATGGAAACAGCATTTATTGAAGTCAATTCACCAGACAAGTATCTGACAGACGTACTAAAGGAAATACCAACTAACGTTATACTATACAAGACTTTAACAGGATTAGGTGCAACCTATAGTGAACTAAAGGCGAACAGGCATTCAATTATCATAGAACCTAATGTTCCAGTAATTACAGGTAAATGTAAATCTCCTAAACATGAAGCAGACAATCTACTAGGAGTATGTGAAGGAGTTACAATAGATAAGATTGTCAAATACCTACAGTCAAGTAAAGATAAACATTATAAGATACTTACTACTCCAGAAAGTTTCCCTAAAGTTAAGGAAGCATTTCAAGAAGTCAGGATTAGCATGTATAATACATGTTTCTGTTTGATAGATGAAGCTCACAAGGCAGTCAAAGATGTAGACTATAGAACAGACATAGTCCTACCTATGGATGATTTCTTCAAGTTCAAGGGGAAGGCACTGGTATCTGCAACTCCGATTAAATTCAGTGACCCACGATTCGAGGAATGTCAATTCAAGATTCTAAAAATAAATCCCACCTTCGATTATGTTAGAGAGATAGATGTAAAGCCTTGTAATAACATAGCAATGGAGTTTAAAGAAGAAGTGGCTTGGCTACCATTCATAAACGAACAAAACGGAGCTAGACCTTATTGCATCTTTGTAAACTCAATAGACATTATCTATTCTCTAATAACCCAGTTAGATTTGCTTGATAAGTCTTCCGTATTCTGCGCTCCTAAGAGTGTAGACAAGTTGAAACAGAATAAATTTACTGAATGCTATGAAGATTGGAGTGAAGAGAAAATGAAACTGTTTAACTTCTTCACAAGTCGTTTCTTCAATGCAGTGGATGTCGAACTGAACGTTAAGCCTTATTTAATAATGATTACTGATGTGTATTTCGCAGAACAGACTATGCTTGACCCATACTCTGATGTTATCCAAATAATAGGTAGGTTTAGGAATGGAGTAGCTTCTATCTCACACATTACCAATACCAAACATGAATTACCCCAAAGAACTGAAGAAGAGATTAAGAATTTTATCCAGACTAGTGAGGATGTTTATAATACATTACAGACATTCTATGATGCAGCACCTAATAAGGGAGCTAGAGAAGCCTACAAAGCAGCAATGGACAGTCTGCCATTTAATAAGATGCTGGACAGGGATGGACATAAGAACTGGTTCGCCATTGACAATTACATGAATGACGCATTGGTTACTGGTTATTACCACGATGCGCAATCCCTTCAGAAAGCCTACCTTGCATACAAAGAAACTTTCGATTCTTCTGTATTTGTAGCAGCCTATCATCCCGTTACGGACGAGAGCATGCGTCTTACACGAGAACTAAAGACATTAAGTATTAAAGAGAAGAGGAAGCAAATAGTCAATCTATTAGACTTATTAAGTAATAACCCAACGCAGAAGGAGCATGAATTTAAGCAGGAATTAATAAAGACAGATTCGTTCATTGTAGAAGCATACGAAATGTTAGGCAGGGATACTATTGAGGAACTCAATTATTCCTATTCAGAAATTAAGGAACGAATGATAGTTGCCCAATTCCTCATAGGAGCTAAAGGAACAGAGACTGTTCAATTAATAAAGAACTCATTTAAGGTAGGAATGAAGTATAGGCTTACCGACATTAAGAAGGAACTAATACGCATCTTTAAACTACTAAGAGTTACCCCACCTAATAAGATAACAGCGCAAAGTATTAACCTATACTTCAATACAAAAGAAGTGTGGATTAAGAAAGACAAAGCCTTGTTACTTGTAAGTGAGAAGGTTTAGCTAATTCATTCAACCTTTTTAAGTGAGATAATCATATCATATACCCTACAGCCTAAAAGGTTGAATTTACCCCATACGCCAAATAGTTCGGAAACAGTACTCTGAATTATTGGATTTCATTATCACTTATAGACTATAATTCCAAGTTGAGGTATAATGGTTAGACATAGTCCCAACCTTTAACTACCTTTGTGTCACTTCAAACAATTCACATCCAGATTACCTATCGCCTACCCAGATTCGCCACTAAAAACCTAAATCTACTCAAAATGAAAGAACTGACCTACGCAGACATTCGGGAACTAGCACTACAGCATGACATCAAGGATACAAAGTTACACATTGGTCTTTGGGCTGCCGACCGTTACATCAAGAAGCGCAAAATGAGACAGGGTAAGACATACACCATTTACCTACCTTATAAGTTGATGCAGAAATAGTTTCAAGTTCCCAAACTGCTTCAAGCGAACAGAACAGGATACTTATTCTCAATTAAATTGTAACCAATACCAATTTCTACTTCTGTGTGCCTACCAGTAAGATAAATCTACATGTTAAAGTGCTGATGTTGCCAGATTATAAGTGCGTGCTTATTCCCTCTTTATTAGCGTGCTTATTCACCCCCTGTTTACATTCCTAGATACTACACTCCAACAGCCACCTGCGAAGTTCAAACGAACTTCTAGGAGGTACTGCTAAGTAAGAAACATAAAACAATTAAGTATGTGGCATTACAATAGTCATTTCTATGATAAACTAAGCGAACTAAGAAAAGCCAATAGCCTAAGTTCCACTAAAATGAGATTCCTATTAAAGACGAACCAGATTACTTTGATTAAACATATTGAGCGTTTGCCTTATGAAAGCCAAAAGACCTCCATTCAAGCAGTACACAGTAATGAGCAATAATCTGATTCAGAATCTAAACTGTTCAGATGTGTACAGGACTTATACCTTATTACTAATAGCAGATAAACAGTCTTTGGAAACCAGTACTACATTGGAAGAACTTGCAAGATTTGTCGGAGACAAACTATCCAATTACAAGAAGAGTAAAGGCACATTGTCTTTCAATGACAAGTTAAGGACAACAGGTGAAGTTAGCATACATGACATAGATTCTAAACGAAAAGATAGACATTGGACTAAGTATAAATTCTGTCAAGTAAAGCCTGGTAATTACAGGAGGATTGGCAAAGAGTTCTATGATACTTACAATACTTTAGATTTGAAACTAAGGGGATTCATACTAAAATTATTCAGTGCGGCAGAACCACATAGTTACATAGTTAAATTATCAATGAGAGATTTGAAAGAATGTATTCACATGGGACATGGTACTATTAGTAAGTACATAGAGCAATTAAAGGATTTAGATTTATTAGATGAAGTTGGAGACAGTCTGATTCTAAAGGTCAAAGGCTTAATAGTAGACCAACCCAACGACAAATACGTAGAGAAACAAATAGCTATTTGGGACTACCAAATTGAAGTTTATGAACGTGACAACATCCCACTCTCCAGAGAATGTATGATTTACAAGAAATACAAAGAGAATGGTTTTAAAGGTGTCAAGAACATTCACACTCTTATGAAATCATTAGAAGCAGGAACAATAGGTAGAAAGCGAACTGTTAAGGAAGATGTATCTTATAAAATTACCCTGTAGTTAGTTTATAAATAATAAAGCTCCAGACCATTAGGTTTGGAGTTTCTCATGCTTCTACACGTATCTGCATACTATCCCTTTAACCTTATTTGAGTATCAATAAAGTACAAGTCGCCATCAATACCATAGAGGACATTATTAGGGACTGCATCAAATACTTCGTATTGGTCATTATGGTACTCATCAAGGTAGTTCATTTCAAAACCAAGAGCTTGCATGTAATCAGTTATTTCGTCCTCTGTTGCTTCCCGTTCTGCCTTTATGTGCGGTTGTATGAGAACTGCGCAAAACTCATGTAGGCTATTGTAAGCAAAGCCTATCATTTGGTAGGGCACATTGCTAAAGAACTTATTGTGTGCAGTAATACGGATGAAGAAATTCTCCAGATTGTCACCTGCATACTCAAAGTTATTTAACTTGTATACAGTAGCCGCAGCATCATAAAACACTTCATTCTCTCCACCTTTATCCAAATAGATAACGGAAAGATTGTTAAAGTCAATCCATAAGCCGTTTGAATCAGCAAATGAAATTAACTCTTCAATTTGCCCTCTCTTATAGCTCTCTGTTGGTTCAAGCGTTCCTGCTGTTTCTTTGCTTCTTCTAACGATGCAGGCTGCTTGCTCCAAGAGACTATTGACTGACGAGTGCGCTCTATCCATTGCTTGTGAAATTCATTAATGTATTCCATAATTCATGTAATTATGAGTTTCTGCAAATGTAGCCAATTAAATTGAATCTAGCAATAAAAGTTCATTTACCCTCCCAACTCAAAATGTAAGGTACTTAAATTTGCACCCCCTCCCCTTTAGATTTAAGAAGTATTTCTTAATAAGGACTAGCACTACTTAGAGTAGTATTATTAATTCCAGAATAATGAATGACATAGAAATTCAAATGTAATGTATGTCTCAAACGCTTCTGTTGTGTTACACCAAACACCCCATACCAATAAGTAAATGAAATGAATAGTTTAGCGTGAATCGCTTTCCAAGCCTCAACGAATGAAATTCATAGAATCACTTATCTGCCAACTACAGATAAGAGATGATTCTTTATAAGATGACACATTTGTAAAAGGTTAGATAGAATCTCACGCTTAGACTACTCATTTGCACTAAAGTTCAGATTACTAATCATTAAATTACAAGTTATGGAGAATGTGAAGATTCTAATCACATTAGGGACTATCTTAATAGTTCCCTTTATTATGTTACCACAGGTGATGTTTGGGATAATCTTGTTATTAATCATTTGCTTCGTATTCAGACAAAGAAGCTTCTAATAATGAGACTATGCTAAAGAGTTTATTCTATCTACTAATCGTAGTAATAACCTTCTTTGTTGCAGTGCTACTACATCCTATCTTAATAGTTGGGTACATTGTCTTAGTTGGTTACAATCTTATTAAAGGGTGATAATCATTAATAATTAGACATTATGAATTTAGATTATAAAGTTGGAGAGGTGGAACTTGCTTATAAGCCTACTACCAGAAACAAGAACAAAGTTAGCAGTTCTGCTGACGCTTATCAGATTCTACTACCTACATTTAAAGCGGGAACGATAGATTACAAAGAGTATTTCAAAGTTCTTTATCTGAATCAAGCGAATCAAGTTCTAGGATTCACTCAAATTTCAGAAGGAGGAATAACAGAAACAAGTGTTGATGTAAGAGTTATCTTACAAGCCGCATTGCTTACTAATTCAGTCTCTCTCATTTTGGCACATAATCACCCAAGCGGGAATTTAAAGCCAAGCAAACAGGATTTAGAATTAACGCAATCCATTAAAGAAGCTGCCGAACTTATGAGAATAAGGGTATTAGACCACATTATTCTCACAAGTGAAAAGTATTACAGTTTTGCTGACGAAGGAGAGATTTAATCAACAGAGGACATCATAATACATTGGTGTCCTCTCTCATCTTATTAATACTACAACACTATGGATACAAAGAAAGTAGAAAGTGTAATTCAACACATTGCCACATTACAGGAAAGTTTATGCAATAGTGAAAACAATCTGCAATACATTAAGCGGTTACAAGCATTAAAGTATTGGTTACATAAGTTTGATTCATTCTTAGATAGGACTAGCAGACAGCAAGGAGAGTATGCAGCAGTTTACGAAAGCTACTTTCATACTGGTTGTGGATTCTCATTCTACGAAAGAGTTTGCAATTCTATCACAGTTTATGAGTATGGAGACAGACCATTCTAAATTAATTTGGCAATAGCTTATTGGCAAATGTGTTCAAATTGGGAATGTGTTCAAATTAATCTGCAAAGGTGGTTTGAATACATTCTCTCATGTTATCAATTAATCCAAAGACTTAAATGAAAACAAATGCAGTGATTTATGCTCGTGTTTCGTCTGTTAGTGATAGACAGGACACAAGTAGACAAATTGAAGATTTAAGAAAGTATGCCAACTCACAGGAAATTGAAGTAGTTGCCACATTTGAGGAACACATTAGCGGTGCAAAGAAGAATGAAGAACGCCAAGTCTTAACGGAATGTTTGGAATACTGCACTACTAATTCAGTTCATTACTTGTTACTATCTGAACTTTCCAGATTAGGCAGAAGTACATTACAGGTGCTTCGCTCCTTAGAAAGACTACATGAAGCTAAAGTTTCCGTTTACATTCAGAACTTGGGACTTTATACATTACAACCAAATGGAGAAGTTAATCCTATTGCTTCTATCATGGTAACAATACTAGCGGAAATGTCTAACATTGAGAGAAGCAACATTGTGTATCGTCTTAATAGTGGAAGAACTAACTACATTGCCAAAGGTGGAAAGTTAGGACGGAAGACAGGCAGTATTAAGACAGAGGAACGGAAACGGGAAGAGTATAAAGAAGTGATAGCCTTATTGAAGAAGGGGTATTCTGTTAGAAATGTGGCAAAGCTACAAAGTATTGGTATCTCCACCGTTCAACGGATAAAGAATCAATTTGTCAATCCCTAGTCTTATTAATTGGTTGGGAGGAAATTTCTTAAATTCCATCTTTATGGGGACTTGGCTAATTTCCTCCTAACCTTAAAATGTTGAGTAGAAGTCAGCCTCAACGATTAATGAACAATAGTTCTTGCTAATCAAACGTAAATTCGTAACTTTGTAGCAATTTCAGATACCTAATGCGTTAGGTCTGGAAGGACTTATTAAGAAAACGAAGGACGTTTGAAGGTATTACCCTGTTATGAAATCTGGACAATTTCAATCTCCATGGGTGATAGGCAAGAACGTCCACGTCTCGTTTGTTGTTACATACCATTCATGTTTTTGAATGGATTAACTTCATACGGACGTGGACTATTGTTTATTACATGGAGATGGGCAGTCCAGAAACTCTTGGTAACAAGGGTGCCTCATAACAGTAATACTCAATAGTTTCCACGTCCTTCTTGTGTTTAATCGCCAATGGTGGAAACAGTTGGCAATAATACAGGTATCTAAGAATCAGACAGACTTTTACTTATCAATCGCAATTCTAATAAGAAGTGTGCAACCTCCGTGTTGTGTTCCTCACACTTGACTACAAATTACTAACGCCTCTAATAGGAACTTAGAGACACAAACAGATTTAATAATAACAATGAAGACATTAAGATTAATTGGAGCAACCTTATTAATGGTTGTATTATGTGTGAATTTCGCAGCTTGTGGGGACGATGATGACGATGAGAAAGCCTCTATCGTAGGTACATGGAAAGCTGAAAGTTCTGATGATGGGTATGTAGAATACTTCACCTTCAATTCTGACGGTACAGGTAAATCTTGGGAAGTTTCTTCTAATGGAACTCAAGGTGAGGCAGAAGGTTTCACTTACAAGGTAAGCGGCAATAAACTCACATTCACATGGGAAGACGGTGAAGATTACACTTCTACATTTTCATTATCTGGTAATCGTTTAACGATTAAAGACAATGAAGATTCAGTTACTTTTATCAAGCAGTAAATCAAGCTAGTAAGTAATGAAGGCAGCATTTGAAGTACACATTCACTTGCTGCCTTATTAATTACTTCTTTCTCTTCTTAACAAGTTTACGCTTGTCCCTCTTAGGCGAATTTAAAAAGAGTTGCTCTAACATTTCCCTTGTGACAGGGCAGTAAGTTGTTTCCGTAACTACGGTCTCTGTAATCTCTTGTGGTAGGTAATGGATAGCGTTATTCTTCTTAGCAAGTCTCATTTTAGGTTAATGTAAATTAGGTTGGTTATTGAATCATCTACTACAAAGGTACTAAAAGCAAAGTAAGAATACTAATAGAGAAATGGATTGCTAAAACAATCAAAGAAAAGTGCAGTTCTCTTCAATTCCGCAATTACTTAGTTGCCATTCATGAGCATTTGAAACATGGAAAGATGCTTATGCTTACTAGCACTGTATCACAGTACACACTTCACTCATGTTACAATCTGAAATAAACATTAAACAGAAATCAGTTACTACCAAAAAAATACTACCTTTGTATCGTTAATGAAGAGGACGCAATAGTGCTTTGTGACTTATTTGCGACCACTTAACAATAAATTGTTATTAATTAACCGGAGAGTTCTTTTAAATACTTAAGTTTCTAATCTGTAACACAGTTATTTACAAGTAGGTTAGGGAAATTAAAAAGAAGCAATACTATAGCTTCTTATGGTATGACTGACACGATGGGTCGTATGCACAGTGACGCTCAATTCGCCGGTTCTTCATCAGTTCCTGCTCACGTAGAAATGATGGGATTCCTGGGAATTGGTAACAACCCGATGGTAGGTTGTAC